>CAYNVY010000053.1:0-21752 GCA_964400745.1 uncultured Enterobacteriaceae bacterium
ATCGTCGAGAAATCCGGCGCCTGGTATGCCTACAACAAGGACAAGATCGGCCAGGGCAAGGACAACGCGCGCGAATATCTGCGGGAGCATCCCGATCTGGCGGCCGAGATCGAAGCGCGCGTGCGCGAAATCGTCGGCGTGAACAATCCGGTGGCCAAGCCGGCCCTGTCTGTCGTCGCGGGGTAGCGCCGGGCGCGCTGCCTGTGGCGACGAAGGAAATCCCGCTGCGCGACAGGGCTCTGGCCATGCTTGCGCGGCGGGAGCATACTCGGGCGGAAATGACGCGCAAACTATCGCCCCACGCCGAATCGGCGGAACAGATCGAACAGCTGCTGAATGCGCTGACCGCGCGCGGCTGGCTGTCCGAGACGCGCTTCGCCGAAACCCGCGCGAATACCCTGGCGCGCAAGTTCGGCAGCCGCAAGATCGAATACGACCTGAAGAGCCGTGGCGTATCGGCTGAAGTCGTCGAACAGACGCTGGAGCGCGCGCGCGCGCAGGAACTGGAGAACTGCCGCACCGCCTGGCAGCGAAAATTCGGCGCGTTGCCGCAGGACGCCGCGGAGCGCGGCCGGCAGATGCGCTTCCTCGCCGGGCGCGGATTTTCCGCCGACGCGGTGCGCGCGGTGCTACGAGCGGGAGACGGGGACTGATGTCCGATAGCGCGCCTTCACTGGAAGGCTGGCACGAGGAAAAGCGCTCGGCCTATCTTTATCGCGTCATGGCCGAAGCCGAGGCTGGTACGCCGCGCGCGGCGCTGTTCAGCGGGCTCGCGGCGGAGGCGGAGAACCAGGCCGGGATCTGGGCGCGGCAATCCGGGGCGTCCGCACCCGAGTTCGTTCCCGACCTGCGCGCGCGCATGGTGGCGGGATTGGTGCGCCGTTACGGCCCGCGCCCGCTGCGCGCGGTGCTGGTGGCGATGAAAGTGCGCGGCCTGTCGGTCTATTCACACGCCACACCGGGACATCCGCTGCCGACCACGCTGGAAGAGGTGGGCAAACGCCATCGCGGCGTGAGCGGCGGCGGCAATCTGCGCGCCGCGGTATTCGGCGTCAACGACGGCCTGGTTTCGAACGCGAGCCTGATCCTCGGCGTGGCCGGGGCGTCGGCCAACAATTCGATGATTCTGCTCTCGGGCGTGGCCGGACTGTTGGCAGGGGCGTTCTCCATGGCTGCCGGCGAGTACGTGTCGGTGCGCTCGCAGCGCGAAATGTTCGAGCACCAGATCGGCCTGGAGCGCGACGAACTCGCTCAATACCCGGAGGAGGAGGCCGAGGAGTTAGCGCTCATTTACGCCGCGCGCGGCCTGCCGCGCGAGGATGCGCAAAAGCTCGCCAAGGCGATCATCGCCGACCCGGTGCATGCACTGGACACGCTCGCGCGCGAGGAACTGGGCTTGAATCCCGACGAACTGGGCTCGCCCTGGGGCGTGGCGGTCTTTTCCTTCCTGTCCTTTGCCGCGGGCGCGCTGGTGCCCCTGCTGCCGTTCTTCTTCCTCGGCGGGGAGCGGGCGCTGCTCGTATCCGTCGCCTGCACGGCGCTGACGCTGTTCGGCGTAGGCGCTGTCATCAGCCTGTTCACCGGCAGAAGCGCGCTAAGAGACGGGCTGCGCATGCTGGCCATCGGCGGCGCGGCCGGCGCGCTGACCTATGCGATCGGCAAGCTGCTGGGGGTCAGCCTGACCTGATTCATTGCCGGCCTTGCCCACCCGCGCTCGCAGCTGCATTGGGCCGCGCTCCTGCAAACTTGCGGCGGATAGTGTTTTTCAAATTTGCATGTAAGCCTGATTCAGGCGAAAATTCAAACTTTTACCTCTGAATAACCGGACTGGCAGGCGACTCGCGCGCAGGCCGAAGCGAAACTATGAAATCAGCAGAAATCCGCAGTAAATTCCTCGAATTCTTCGCCGAGCGCGGCCATGCCGTGGTGGCGTCCAGTCCGCTGGTCCCCGGCAACGACCCCACGCTGTTGTTCACCAACTCGGGCATGGTGCAGTTCAAGGATGTGTTCCTGGGCAAGGAACCGCGCCCCTACAAGCGCGCCACCACCTCGCAGCGCAGCGTGCGCGCCGGCGGCAAGCACAACGATCTGGAGAACGTCGGCTATACCGCGCGCCACCACACCTTCTTCGAGATGCTCGGAAACTTTTCTTTCGGCGACTATTTCAAGCGCGACGCGATTCACTACGCCTGGGATCTGCTGACCGGGGTGTACAAACTGCCCAAGGACAAGCTGTGGGTCACGGTGTACGAGACCGACGACGAGGCCTACGCCATCTGGGCCAACGAGATCAAGGTGCCGGAGGCGCGCATCGCACGCATCGGCGACAAGCCGGGCGGCGGCTCGGACAACTTCTGGCAGATGGGCGAGACCGGGCCTTGCGGCCCTTGCAGCGAGATTTTCTACGATCACGGCCCCGGGATAGCGGGAGGGCCGCCGGGCTCGCCCGATGCGGACGGCGACCGTTTCATCGAGATCTGGAACCTGGTGTTCATGCAATACAACCGGGACGAGGCGGGCAAGCTGCATCCCCTGCCCAAGCCGTCGGTGGACACCGGCATGGGGCTGGAGCGCATCGCGGCGGTGCTGCAGAACGTGCATTCGAATTACGACATCGATCTGTTCCAGGACCTGATCAAGGCGGCGGCGCGCGAGACCCACGTGAAGGATCTGGCGAGCAATTCGCTCAACGTGATCGCGGACCATATCCGCGCGACCTCCTTTCTCATCGTCGACGGCGTGATTCCGGGCAACGAAGGGCGCGGCTACGTATTGAGGCGCATCATCCGCCGCGCGATTCGCCACGGCTACAAACTCGGCCAGACCGAGCCCTTCTTTCACCGTCTGGTTGAAGATCTGGCCCAGGTAATGGGCGAGGCCTATCCCGAACTGGTCAAGGCGAAAGAGCGCGTGACGCGGGTGCTGAAGACGGAAGAAGAACGCTTTGCCGAGACCCTGGAGCACGGCATGAAAGTGCTCGAAGGCGCGCTCACGCGCGAGGACCGGATGCTGGACGGCGAGACCGTGTTCCAGCTCTACGACACCTTCGGCTTTCCGGTGGACCTGACCGCCGACATCGCGCGCGAGCGCGACGTGCGCGTCGACTATGCCGGGTTCGAAGCGGCGATGCAGCGCCAGCGCGAGCGCGCCCGCGCCGCGTCCAAATTCACCGTGTCTGCCGGCGTCGAATATTCCGGCGGCCCCACCGAGTTCCATGGCTACGACACGCTTACGCTCGAAGGCACCGTGGCGGCCCTGTACCGCGAGGGCGCGTCGGTGGAGGAGATTGCCGCCGGGGAAGCCGCGGTGGTCGTGCTCGATCGCACGCCGTTCTATGCCGAGTCCGGCGGACAGGTCGGCGATCGCGGCGAACTGGCCGGGGTCAACGGCAGCTTCAGCGTCGAGGACACGCAGAAAATCCAGGCCGACGTATTCGGCCACAAGGGCGAACTCAAGTCCGGCCGGATGCGCGTGGGCGATCGCGTCATGGCCGCAGTCGACAGCACTGCGCGCGCGCGCGTGGCGTGGAACCATTCGGCCACCCACCTGATGCACGCGGCTCTGCGCAAGGTGCTGGGCGCGCACGTGCAGCAAAAGGGTTCTTTGGTGGACGCCCAGCGCACGCGTTTCGATTTTTCCCACAACGAGCCGATCCCCGAGGCGCAGTTGCGCCAGGTCGAGGCTCTGGTCAATCATGAAGTTCGCCGCAACGCGGAGGTTTCGGTGCGCGTGCTCAAGTACGACGATGCGATCAAGGCCGGAGCCATGGCCCTGTTCGGCGAGAAGTACGGCGACGAGGTGCGCGTCATCGGCATGGGCGAGTTCTCGACCGAGCTGTGCGGCGGCACGCACGTGCGCCGCACCGGCGACATCGGGTTGTTCAAGATCGTGTCGGAGTCGGGCGTGGCCGCGGGCATACGCCGGGTCGAGGCGGTCACCGCAGAAGGCGCCCTGGCTCATGTGCAGCAACAGGAGGCGCAGCTGGGCGCGGCGGCGGCCTTGCTCAAGGCACAGCCGCAGGACCTGAATCAGAAGATCGCGGCGCTGATGGATGGCGCGCGCGCACTGGAGAAGGAGCTGGCGCGCCTGAAGTCGAAAGCCGCATCGGCGCAGGGCGACGATCTCGCCCTGCAGGCGGTCGAAGTCAAAGGGGTGAAAGTCCTGTCCGTCGCGCTCGAAGGCGCCGATGCCAAAGCCCTGCGCGAGACGCTGGACAAGCTGAAGGACAAGCTCAAGTCCGCAGCCGTGGTCCTTGCCTCCACCGAAGGCGGGAAAGTGAGCCTGATCGCCGGCGTGACCGCCGATCTGACGGCGAAAGTGAAAGCCGGGGAACTGGTCAATTTCGTCGCGCAGCAGGTCGGCGGCAAGGGCGGCGGCCGTGCGGACATGGCCCAGGCCGGCGGCACGGACGCAGCCAAACTGCCTGCTGCACTCGCATCGGTGCAGGCATGGGTGCAGCAAAAACTCTAGGCCGCAGACTGTTGGCTGCGGCAATCAGCCCGGGGGCCGGCCCAAACGACTAGTGAGGAAAACGTCACGGGAAAAACGTCACGGGGAAAACGCCGCTTGCCAAGCGTGCAGGAAACGTGTTTGAATCCGTAACAGAGCCATCCGACATGAACAACGCGCACGCCTACCGGTTTCATTTTTATAGCTTTCCCCAGCCACCGGCGGAGGGATTGATTTAGGTACGCGCCCGAACATCCCGAAAAACCGCCAGTGCCCAGAAGCCTGGCGGTTTTTTTTTGCACCGGACCGAACAATGACGACCATGACTGAAACGACCGCAATTGCAACAGCGCGCAACAGCCTTCCAACGACGCGAGCCGTCAAAAGTTCGCGGGTTTATCGCTTTCCAGGAGAAATCATGACGCACAAGGTTGACGATGTACGCATCCGCGAAATCAAGGAACTCGCGCCGCCCGCGCACATGATCCGCGAATTTCCGGTATCCGACGCGGCGGAGCGCGTCACGTTCGAGGCGCGCCAGGGAATACACGGCATCTTGCACGCCGCGGACGACCGCCTGCTGGTGATCGTGGGTCCGTGTTCGATCCATGACCCGAAATCCGCGCTGGAGTACGCGAAGCGCCTGTCTGCGGAAAAGGCGAAGCATGCGGCCGATCTGCTCATCGTGATGCGCGTCTACTTCGAGAAACCGCGCACCACCGTCGGCTGGAAAGGGCTGATCAACGACCCGCAACTGGACGGCACCTTCCGCATCAACGAGGGTCTGCGCCTGGCGCGCAGCGTGCTGCTCGACATCAACGATCTGGGGGTGCCGGCCGGCGTGGAGTACCTCGACATGATCACGCCGCAGTACATCGCCGATCTGGTCAGCTGGGGCGCCATCGGGGCGCGTACGACGGAATCGCAGGTGCACCGCGAGCTTGCGTCCGGCCTCTCCTGCCCGGTGGGATTCAAGAACGGCACCGACGGCAATATCAGGATCGCAGTCGACGCCATCAAGACGGCGCGCCAGCCGCACCATTTTCTGTCCGTCACCAAGGGCGGCGTCTCGGCCATCGTTTCCACCAACGGCAACGAGGACTGCCATGTGATCCTGCGCGGCGGGCCCAGGCCGAACTACGATGCGGCAAGTGTGGAAGCGGCGGCGAGGCAGCTCGCTTCGGCCGGCTTGGAGCAGCGCCTGATGATCGACTTTTCCCACGCCAACAGTTCCAAGGACTACAGGCGCCAGCTGGATGTGTGCGAAGACGTCGCCTCCCAGGTTGCTGCCGGCGACGATCGCATCATCGGCGTGATGGTGGAATCGCATCTGCAGCCCGGGCGCCAGGATCTGGCGCCGGGCAAACCCCTTGCCTACGGCGTGTCCATCACCGATGCCTGCATCGGCTGGGACGACAGCGCCAAGGCGCTCGAGCGCCTGGCCGAAGCGGTGCGCGGGCGCAGGCTGGCGCGCCAGGACGAGGAGTAAGCCCGCGCTGGCGCGACCTGCGGAACCGGCGCGACCGGCAGGACCGCAGGAACTATAATTGCCCCCATGCAAACTTCTCCCGCGCCGGCCGCGGTGACTGCGCGCGCCGCGTTCTACGCCACGCTGGCGCTGACCCTGGCATTCAAGTTCTGGCTCGCGCAGACGCTGCCGATGACCGGGGACGAGGCCTATTTCATCTACTGGGGGGTCTACCCCGAATTAGGCTTTTACGATCATCCGCCGATGATCGGCTGGTTCCTTGCGCTGATGCTGCAGCTGTCGCGCGCCGAGTGGGTGCTGCGCCTGCCGGTGATCGTGTTGCCGGCGCTGATCGCGATGGGCATGCTGCGCTATCTGATGCCGGCGGACAAAAGCAAGGCATACCTCGCCGCGCTGGCCTTCCTGCTGTTGCCGGTGAACGTGTGGAACGTGCTCATCACCACCGACACGCCGCTGGTGCTGTTCTCCTTCGCCTCGGCGCTTTGCTTCGCCGCGGCGCTGAGGCGGGAATCGACGCCGTTGTACGCGGCCTCAGGCGCCATGCTGGGGCTCGCCTTTTTGTCGAAATATTTCGCGGTCCTGCTCGGTTTCGTCTATCTGGCTTATCTGCTGAGCCAGCCTGCGGACCGGCGCAACTGGCGCGGCCTGGCAGCCGTGGTCGCGAGCGCGCTGCCCTTCGCACTGTTCAACGCCTGGTGGAACTACGAGCATTGCTGGGCCAATCTGCAGTTCAACGTCTACAACCGCCACGGCGATGCCGGCTGGTCGCTGCGCACCCCCGCGCTGTATGTCCTGAGTCTGCTGTACATGCTGAGCCCGGTGGCGCTCTTTCAGCTCTGGCGCGGCCGCGCGCAGCTGGCGCCGAAGCGGGCCGGGGCGCGCACCACGTTTTTCATGCTCGCGTGGGTCGCCCCGATCGCCGTATTCGCGCTGCTCTCCCCGGTGAAGCAGATCGGGCTGCACTGGCTGCTGTCCTTCGTGCCCTTCTTCTTCATCGCGGCGGCCCTGGTCCTGAGCGCAGCGCAGCTGAAGAAATCGATCGCCTATCTCGGCGCGTTCTCGCTGATTCACGTGGCGGCAATCGTCACTTGCAGCCTGCTGCCGATGGAGGTCTGGAAAAGCAGCCGGCTTTACGACGGCATCGTGTTTCACGTCAAGACCGCCGAACTGTTGCAGCGACTGGAGCCCTATGCCGGAAAGTACGAGTTCGCCGCCGACGGGTTTTCGCCGGCGGTGACGGCTTCCTACGCTTCGGGCAGGTATTTTTTCGTATTCGGCACCGCGTCCTCGCACGGCCGCCACGACGATGTCCTCACCGATTTCAGCAAGCTCGCGGGGAAGAACATCCTGGTGCTGCGCAAGAACCCGCCGGATGCCGCCGACTACCTGCCTTACTTCGCCAAGGTGGAGTTTCGCGAGTTCGAAATGTACGGCGCGCGCTTTCATCTGGTGCTGGGCGAAGGCTTCGATTATCCGCGCTACCGCGAAGGGGTGCTGCGGCCGCTGCGCGACCGTTACTATAGAATCCCGTCCTATCTGCCGCTGGGCCATTGCTACTTTTGCGAACGCTATTTTCCCGATGAACCCTGCCCCGTCCGCTGAGGTCCCGCTGCCTGCCGAACTGTTCAGGCTGCTGCGCCCTTACCAGTGGGTCAAGAACGGATTCGTGTTCGTCGGCCTGCTGTTCGGCGACGTCAGCAACGATTGGAACTTGAGGACCAGCGTGCTGCTTGCCGCTGCGGGTTTCTGCCTGCTGTCGAGCTGCGTCTACATACTCAACGACATGCTGGATCGCGAGGCGGATCGGAAGCATCCGACCAAACGAAAGCGGCCGCTCGCCAGCGGCACGGTGAGCATGGCCCAGGGGTTCGCGCTCGCCCTGGCGTGCGGGGTCGCGGGCCTGGCGCTGGGGGCCATGGTCTCCGCGGTAGTGGTCGCCATCCTCTCGTCCTACCTGGCGCTCAACTTGGCCTACAGCGCCGGCCTGAAGCACGTCGTGATCCTGGACGTGTTCATCATCGCCGCCGGTTTCATGCTGCGCATCTTCGCCGGCACCTGGGGCGTGAGCATCGCGCCCTCGCAATGGCTGCTGCTGTGCGGCCTGCTGCTGACCATTTTTCTCGGCTTCGCCAAGCGCCGCGCCGAGCTGATGACGAGCGACGGCGAGGGCGCCAGCGGCGTCAGCCAGCGTCCGGTGCTCTACGACTACAGCCCGGCGCTGCTCGATACCATGATGGCGATCAGTTGCGCCGGCGTGATCGTCAGTTACAGCCTGTATACGGTGAGCCCCGACACCATAGCGCTGCACCACACGGACAAGCTGATCTATACCCTGCCGTTCGTGCTCTACGGGATTTTCCGCTATATCTTTCTGCTGCACCGGCGCGGCGGGGAAGATCCCGCCTGGACCCTGCTCACCGATGCGCATCTGCTCGTCGTCGGCGCGCTGTGGCTGGCCGTCACGGTCTGGTTGATCAGCTAGAGGCAAAATCGATTTGAGCTTCATCCCCGGTTTCGGCATAATCCACCGACGCCTGGTTCGCTGGCGGCGCCCCCCCGGCGTCGCCCGATCCGCCTGTGTCGCACCAAGATTTTATGGCTGAACCTACCGGACACGATCGCCTGGCACATCTGGAATACCTGGGTGATGCGACCCAGTTCGCGGTGCAGATGCATCACATGATGAGTTATTCGCCATTGTTCGAGAATTTCAACATGGCGGAGATCCGGCTGATGAGCCACTTCATGCACGTCTACCGCGCCGAATCCGGGCAGGAGATCATCCATGAAGGCGAACAGGGCGATTTCATGCTGCTCATGATCGAGGGCAGCGTCGAAGTGTTGAAGCAGGACCGCTGGAACACGCCGCAGCTGATCGCCACGGTCGAAGCGGGAAAGACGCTGGGTGAAATGTCCATGATAGACGGCGAGCCGCGCTTTGCGACCTGCCTCGCCGCCGCGCCTTGCGTGATCGCGGTGCTGTCGCGCGAAAACCTGGCGCGCATCATTCTGGAGCAGCCCATACTCGGGGCAAAGATCCTGATGGAGTTGGTGCTGATGCTGTCGCAACGATTGCGCCAGACCAGCGTCAAACTGGTCAACATGATGGACAAAAACGGCACTTGAAGCGTGCCGGCGCTAGTAATGCCGGCAAATCCCGGCGCTTTTAAAACTAAGATGTGGCAGAATAGCGTGCGATTTTGATTGGAGGAGGAGTCAATGCAGATAAAAAACGGCAAGGATTTTTGGGCGGGACTGATGTTCATCGGTTTCGGCCTTGCCTTCGTGCTGATTGCGCGCAATTACCCCATGGGTTCGGCGGTGCGCATGGGGCCGGCGTACTTTCCCACCGTGCTGGGCGCCATGCTCTCGGTTCTGGGGGCGATGGTTTTGTTCAGGGCATTCGTTTCCAAATTCGCGCATCCGCTCAGAGTATTCATGTTCCGGCCGGCTTTGCTGGTCGCCTCGATCGTGGTTGGCGGTGCGACGTATTTTGCCGAAGCTCAGCTCAAAGGCATGCCTGTCGTGCAGTCCGCGCTCGCCGGCTTGTCGCTGTTCCTGTTCATCGGCGCGTTCGGACCGCGGTCCATGTTCCTGATCCTGCTGGGGGTGGTGATTTTCGGCTATGCGCTCAAGCCGCTGGGTCTGGTGCTGTCAACCGTGATACTGATCGCGATCAGCGCCGCGGGCGGGCATGATTTCCGCAAGAAGGAGATCGTGATCCTGACCGTCGTGCTTGTGCTGTTCGGCGTGCTGGTGTTCGTCAAGGGACTCGGGTTGCCGTTCAACCTGTGGCCGGGAGAATAGACATGGGTGACTTAGTCCACAATCTGAGCATTGGTTTCGGCGTCGCGCTGAGCCTGCAGAACCTGATGTACTGCTTCTTCGGCGTGCTGCTCGGCACGCTGATCGGCGTGCTGCCCGGCATCGGACCGGTCGCGACCATCGCCATGCTGTTGCCGGTGACCTTCAATCTGTCGCCGATTTCGGCGCTGATCATGCTCGCCGGCATCTACTACGGTGCGCAATACGGCGGTTCGACCACGGCCATTCTGGTGAATCTGCCCGGCGAATCTTCTTCGGTCATTACCTGCCTCGATGGTTACCAGATGGCGCGCCAGGGTCGAGCCGGACCGGCGCTGGCGATCGCCGCCATGGCCTCGTTCTTCGCCGGTTCCGTGGCGACCGTAGTGATCGCGCTGTTCGCGCCGCCGCTGGCCGAAGTCGCGCTGAAATTCGGTCCGGCCGAATATTTTTCGCTGATGGTGTTGGGCCTGGTCGGCGCGACGGTGCTGGCGCACGGTTCGCTCGTCAAGGCGATCGCGATGACGATTCTGGGGCTGCTGCTGGGTCTGATAGGCACCGACGTCAACTCCGGCATCGCGCGCTTCTCCTTCGGGCTGTCGGAACTCTCCGACGGCATCGGCTTCGTCATCGTCGCCATGGGGGTATTCGGTTTCGCCGAGATCGTCAGCAATCTCGAACAGGGCGAGAGCCGCGACGTTTTCGTCAACAAGGTCACGGGGCTGATGCCGACCTGGAAGGATCTCAAGAGCAGTTCCGGCGCCGTGTTGCGCGGTACCGCGCTGGGTTCGATGCTCGGCATACTGCCCGGCGGCGGGGCGCTGCTGTCTTCGTTTGCCGCCTATACGCTGGAAAAGAAAATCGGCGACACCTCGATGTTCGGCAAGGGCGAAATCCGCGGTGTCGCGGCGCCGGAAGCGGCCAATAACGCCGGCGCGCAGACTTCGTTCATTCCCCTGCTCACCCTGGGTATCCCGTCCAACCCGGTGATGGCGCTGATGATAGGCGCGATGATGATCCAGGGCATCGCCCCCGGACCGCAGGTGATGACCGAGAGGCCGGAACTGTTCTGGGGCATGATCGCCAGCATGTGGATCGGCAACCTGATGCTGGTGATCCTGAACCTGCCGCTGATCGGCATGTGGGTGAAACTGCTGACCGTGCCCTACCGGCTGCTGTATCCGTCCATCCTGCTGTTCTGCTGCGTCGGCGTATACAGCCTGTCGAACCAGCCGTTCGACGTGATGCTGACGGCGCTGTTCGGCCTGCTGGGTTATGTCTTCGTCAAACTTGAGTGCGAACCCGCGCCGCTGATCCTGGGTTTCATCCTCGGGCCGCTGATGGAAGAGAACCTGCGCCGGGCGATGCTGCTCTCGCGCGGCGACGCGACGGTGTTCTTCACCAAGCCGATCAGCGGCGTGCTGCTCGGCATCGCCATCGCCCTGCTGCTGATCACCCTGGCGCCGGCGGTGCAGAAGACGCGCGAGGAAGCGTTCGTCGAATAGCGTGCCGGTTTGACGCGGCGTTGGATGGCGCAGAGGACACAGAGGTTTGTGTCCTCTGTGCTTTTGGGACCGCCCGCTCAAATGGTTATCGCGCGCTGTTTCCAGGTTCTTCCCCGCGGCGCGAATCGGGTATTGGTTTCGCAGGGGACTTTTCTTGCTGAGTTTGTTCCGAAGGAGTCTAGATTGAAACGATTGACCGGTTTGACACTGCCGTTTTTCCTGGCGCTCGCTGCTACGCTAGGCTGCGCAAACGCCCTCGCCCAAAGCTATCCGGCCAAGCCCATCCGCTTCGTCGTTCCGTATCCGCCCGGCGGCTCGGTGGATATCGCGGCGCGCGCCGTCGGGCAGAAACTGAGCGAGGCCTGGGGCCAGCCGGTAGTCGTGGACAACCGCGCGGGCGCGGGCGGCAACATAGGCGCCGATCTGGTGGCGAAGAGCCCGGCCGACGGTTATACCTTGCTCATGGGCGCGGTCGCTACGCACGCGATCAATCCGACGCTGTACGCCAAGATTCCATACGATCCCGTAAGGGACTTTACGCCGGTGGCGCTGGTGGTGCAGGTGCCCAATATCCTGGTGGTGAATCCCTCGGTTCCGGCCAAGAGCGTGAAAGAGTTGATCGAACTCGCGCGCGCCAAGCCCGGTACGCTGAATTTCGGTTCCGGCTCGACCGGCTCGACCGGTCATCTGGCCGGAGAACTGTTCAACACCATGGCTGGCGTGAAAATGGTGCACATACCTTACAAGGGCGCGGCGCCGGCGATGGCCGACCTGCTTGCCGGCCAGGTGCATTTGATGTTCGACAATCTGGCCAATGCGCTGCCCAACGTCAAAGCGGGCAGACTGCGCGCGCTCGCAGTGACCACGCTCGCTCGCTCGCCCGCAGTGCCCGATCTGCCGACCATCGCCGAGTCCGGGCTGCCCGGGTTCGATTTGACCACATGGTTCGGCGTGATGGTTCCGGCCGGAACCCCGCCCGAGATCGTGGCGAAGCTCAATGCCGAAATCGTGCGCGCGCTGGCCACGAAGGACATGCACGAGCGCCTGGAAAAGATGGGCGCCGAGGCGCCTACCAACAATACGCCGGAGCGCTTCGCCGCATTCATTCGCAGCGAAGCGGCCAAGTATGCGAAAGTGGTGAAGGAGTCCGGCGCCAAGGTGGAGTAGGCCGCTGTCAAGGACCGCGCCCGTGCGCCGGGCGCTGACCGCTGATCAAAGTATCACCGGGCCGGAGTCGATCCGGCAGGACGTATGCGCTAGCGCTTTGCGCGCGCGTGCTTCGCCTTTGCGGCTTTCTTCTCATGCCGCCACAGCACGTCGCTGCCGCCGCCCTCGCGGTTGAGGACGCGGCCCAGCACGAACAGGAAATCGGACAGGCGATTCAGATAGGTGCGGGCGACGGCGCCGACCGGTTCGGCGCGCGCCAGCGACACCAGGGCGCGTTCGGCGCGCCGGCATACGGTGCGCGCCAAATGGGCCAGGCTCGCAGGGCGGGTTCCGCCGGGAAGGATGAATTCCTTCAGCGGCGGCAGATCGCCGTTGTATCGGTCCAGCAGGGTTTCCAGGCGCGTGATCCGGCTTCTGCGCATGCTCGAGTGTCCGGGAATGCAGATTTCGCCGCCGAGGTCGAACAGATCGTGCTGTATGCGGGCAAGCGCGGTGCGGGCGTCGGCGGGCAATTTCTCCGCGAGCAGCAGGCCGATCGCCGAATTGAGCTCGTCCACCTCGCCCAGCGCGTGCACGCGCAGGCTGTCCTTCGCCACGCGCGAGCCGTCGCCGAGGCCGGTCTCGCCCGTGTCTCCGGTTCGAGTATAGATTTTGGTGAGACGGTGGCCCATGGGTGCATGCGCGATCGGATTGGTCAGGGATTGTACCGCAAAGGCCTGAGGCCTCCGCGACGGACACACCCTAATCCAACTGCCTGGCCTATAGTGCGTCTGGAACCGTTCGGAAGCAGTTGAATGGTAGTAGAATATTTTCTTTGAACGCACTCGCGGGCGGCGGGTGGCCGATGCGAACGACAGAGGACTCAAGGTGACGATGCTAAGCAAAATTCGCGGCCGGCTGGCGGCAATATCCTCGGTCGCTTACCTGCCCGAACGCGTCTCCATGCTGTACCGGCTCTCGGGCACCGATGTGCCCATCATCATCATCGCCGCTGCGATCACCGCGTTTGCCCTGTGGGGCTATATCGGCGTCGATCTGATCGTCATCTGGTTTGTCTGGCTGGGCGTGGCGAGTTCGGTGCGCTACGCCATGGCGCGGATCTATCGCCGCATCCAGCCGCCGGCCGAGGCCGCGGAGCAATGGGAAAATTATTTCTGCCTGGCCAGCGCTCTGGTCGGCGCAGGCTGGGGGCTGGCGCTGATGCTCATCGGCCATACGCCGACGTCGCTGCAGGAACTGACGGTGACTTTTCTCATCAGCAGCATCGCCATGGGGCTGCCGCCTTCCCTCGCGCCCAGCCCCAAGGCATTCACCAGCTTCATCCTGCCCATCCTCGCGCCCATGGTGGCGATGCTGCTGACTTTCGGCGGCGGCCTCAATACCTCGACCGCTTTGTTGATGCTGGTGTTCGCAACGGTGCTGCTGGGCCTGTATCTGTCCAATCACTTCGCGCTGGTCGAAACCCTGGCTTACGGGCACGAAAACACCTTGCTGCTGCAAAAAGTGCGCGAAGCGGAAAAGTCCCTGACCGCGGCATTGACCGAGCAGCAATTGATATTCAACACGGCTGCGGTCGGGATCGCATTCGTAAGCCAGCGCAAAGTCATGCGATGCAATCTGCGCCTGGCCGAGATGTACGGCCATAGCGCCGAGAAGATGCAGGGGCAGTCAACCCGGATCTTGTTCCCGTCGGAGGAGGCGTTCAGCCAATTCGGTGCCGAAGCCTACGCGCGTCTGGCAACGCAGGAGAACTATTCCGCCGAGGTCCAGTTGCGCAGGAAGGACGGCACCGTCTTCTGGGGCCAGATAGACGGGCGCGCCATCGACGCGGCCGACCCTTATGCCGGGGCGATTTTCGGCATTACCGATATCAATGAACGCAAGCTGGCCGAAGCCGCGCTGAAGCAGACCAAGGAGCGCCTGGACCTGGCGATGCATTCCTCGGCCATCTCGATCTGGGAGTGGGAGGCCACGCGCGGCACCATCTATCTGGATGCGGCGCTGGCGCAGATGACCGGGGAGAAGCCGCGCGAGCGCTACGTCACGCTGGAGCAGATGCTGAGCCTGCTGCACCCGGACGATATGGAGGCGGTGCGCCAGGCGCAGGCCGATTGCATCACCGGCCTGCGGCCTCTGTACCGGATGGAGCACCGCTACAAGGCGGCGAAAGGGGATTGGATCTGGGTGCTCAGCCGGGGCAGCGTGGTCGAGCGCTCGGCCGAGGGCCTGGCGTCGCGCATGGTCGGGACCAGCGTCGACATCACCCAGCGCAAGCGCGCCGAGGTCGAATTGCTGTCCGCGCTGCAGCGCGAGAAGGAACTGTCGGAAATGAAATCGAAGTTCGTGTCCATCGCCTCGCACGAACTGCGCACACCGCTCGCGACCATTCTGTCTTCGGCCGAGTTGCTCGAGCACTACTCCGACGGCCTCTCCGCGGAAGACAAGTTGAAAATGCTGCACGGCATACAGGGCGGCGTGAAGCGCATGAATTCGATGATCGAAGACGTCCTGGTCATCGGCAAGGCCGAAGCGGGCGCCTTGCAGTTCGAACCCAAGCCGGTGGACCTGTGCGACCTGTGCCGCAAGGTGGTGGAGGAACTGCGCGGCGGCGTCGCCAAGCAGCATGTCATCAACTTCGAGCAGGATTTCCATCGCGGCAGCCTGAACCTGGACGAAAAGCTGCTGCGCCACATCCTCACCAACCTGCTGTCCAACGCGGTAAAGTATTCTCCGGTCGGGAGCACGGTGTCGCTGCAACTGGCGGAGCGCGACGGCGAGGCGCTCATCGACGTGATCGACCAGGGAATCGGCATACCGGCCGAGGATCAGGCGCACATGTTCGAGAGCTTTCATCGCGCGTCCAACGTGGGCAGTCGCCAGGGCACGGGACTGGGGCTGGTAATCGTCAAGAAGGCGGTGGAGTTGCACGGCGGGTCGATCGCCTTCGACAGCAAGGTGGGCACCGGCACGCGCATCAGCGTGCGCCTGCCGCTGTCGCAGCGCGCGAAGGCGGCCTGATCATGGCGCGGCCGGACGCTGAAATCGGGCTTTGTCTGGGGCGAGAGCGGCAATGAAGAAAATTCTGGTGGTCGAGGACGAAGCGGGGATACGCCTGAACCTGACGCTGATGCTGAAGGGGGAAGGCTATACGGTCGATTCGGCCGAGGACGGCCGCGCCGGCATCGAGCACGCCAAGAGCTTCGGTCCGGATCTGATCGTCAGCGATGTGATGATGCCCGAACTCGACGGCTTCGGGCTGCTGGAGGCGCTGCGCGCCGATCCGCGCTTCGTCGACACGCCTTTCATCTTCCTGACCGCGTTGAGCGACCGCACCAGCATGCGCCGCGGCATGAATCTGGGCGCGGACGATTTTCTGAACAAGCCGTTCACGCGCGACGAACTGATCGAAGCGGTGAGCTCGCGCCTGAAGAAATACGAAAGCAGCGCGCGTTCGCTCGCCGAACGCCTGGTCGCGGGCAACGACGAACTCAAGCGCTGGTACCGGCAGAGCCTCTCCGGCTCCGAGCCGGAGCGTCCGCTGGCGTTTGCGGAAACGGCGGGCATGACCGGCAAGATGACCGTGGCCACGGTGATGTTCGCCGATATCCGCAACTTCACCACTTATTCGGAACGCCTCACCGCGGGGCAGATCGCGGAGCTGCTCAACGCCTATTTCGAGTCCGTGTGCCAGCCTATCGTGCGCAACGGCGGACGCATCGCCAAGCTGATAGGCGACGGCATCATGGTGGTGTTCGAGGCGCGGCCCGAGGACGGCGAAGACAATCATGCGCGGCGCGCGGTTCGAGCGGGTCTGGGCGTCGTGCTCGCGGCGAACGGTTTCGGCGACTGGTTCAAGCAGCACTTCGACCTCGCCGGCCTGCCCGAATTCGCCACCGGGGTGGGCATCCATACCGGCGACCTGATGGAAGTGCGCATCGGCCCGCCGGGGGCAGAGGACCTGACGGTAGTGGGGGACAGCGTCAACGTCGCCTCGCGGCTGGAAGGACAGACCAAGGAACTGGGCTGGCCGGTGGTGGCGAGCGCCTCGACCGTCGGCATGGCCGGGAGCATCGTGAGCACGGGCGAGTCGCGCACGCTGGAACTGCGCGGACGCAATACGCCGATCGAGGCGCTGGAGGTGACCGGCATAGGCGCAGCCGAAGGCGCGACCGAGGGCCCGATCGAGGTGCCCGAATCGGTGCGCGCGGCTCTGGCGGAAAATGCGACCATGACTGCGCGCGCCGCCAAGGCGGCGCTGTCGGAGACTTTGCGCATCGTCACCAGCGATCTGTCGCGGGCGCTGGCTTCGGGCCGCGCGTTGCAGGTCAAAGGCTATCGCGTGATACGCAAGATCGGCGAGGGCGGCATGTCCAACGTTTTTCTCGCGGAGCGCGAAAGCGACGGCACGCAGGTGGCGCTGAAAATCCTCAATGCTCGGCCTAGCGACGACAAGCAGCTGTTGCAGCGCTTCATCCAGGAATCCGCGTTGATTTCCGACATCGACCACACCAACGTGGTCAAGATATTCGACAAGGGGTTCACCGACGACTACGCCTACATCGCGATGGAGTATTTCACCGGCGGCAGCCTGAAGGACGTCATCGCCGGAGGGCTGACGCCGCGCCAGGCGCTGTCGCTGCTGGCGCAGGCTACCGCCGCGCTGGCGGAGATCCACCGTCTCGGCATCGTGCACCGCGACGTGAAGCCGGCGAACATGATGCTGCGCGCGGACGGCACCATGGTGCTGGCCGACTTCGGCATCGCCAAGCGGACCGAAGGTTCGATGGACCGGACCATGCACGGCGAGTTTTTCGGCACCCCCTATTACATTTCGCCGGAGCAGGCCAACGGCAGGCCGGCCACGGAGCGCTCCGACATCTACAGCCTGGGGATCATTTTCTACGAGATGCTCATGAACCGCAGGCCCTACGTGGGCGAGTCCATCGTCGAGTTGATATCGCAGCACGCGGGTGCGCCGGTACCGCGTCTGCCGCGCAATCTGGAGGATTACCAGCTCCTGATCGACGGCATGATGGCCAAGGATCCGGCCGAACGCCTGCAGAATGCGGACGCGGTGCTGGCCGCGATCGACCGCGTGTGGACGCAGGTCGCGCTGCGCGCAAACTCCGCGTCGAGCGGCGACTGACGCCCATCGCCATCGCCTCGACCGGTCGTTGCGTCGTGCGGGCCTGGGGCTGCCGCGGCGGGAGAAATCCGTGAGGGCAGGCAAGATCGCATTGATCGTTCTGCTGCTCGCGGCGATTTCCGCGTTTTTCGCTTTCGATCTCGCCCAGTATTTCCGCCTCGATTTTTTCAAGTCGCAGCAGGCGGCGATAGACCTCTTCTACCGCGAACGCCCGATACTGGCCGCGCTCGCGTTTTTCACGCTCTACGTGCTGGCTACCGCGGTGTCGCTGCCCGTCGCCGGCATTCTGACGCTGGCCGGTGGCGCGATATTCGGCTTGGTCCTGGGAACGCTGATCGTGTCGTTCGCAGCCAGCCTGGGCGCGACGCTGGCGTTCCTCGCCTCGCGTTTTCTGTTCCGCGACCTGATCCAGCGCCGATTCGGCGACAGGATGAACGCCATCGACGCCGGCGTGAAAAAGGAGGGCGGTTTCTACCTGTTTACGCTGCGCCTCGTGCCCGCCTTCCCCTTCTTCGTCATCAATCTGCTCATGGGGCTGACCGCGATCAAGACCCGCACGTTCTATTGGGTGAGCCAGGCGGGCATGCTGGCGGGCACCATCGTCTATGTCAACGCCGGAACCCAGATCGCGCAGATCGACTCGCCCGGCGGCATTCTTTCGCCCGGTCTCATCGCCTCGTTCGCGCTGCTCGGCATCTTCCCACTGCTGGCCAAGCGCAGCGTCGACATGGCGCGGGCGCGCAAGGTCTACGCCGGTTGGGTGCGGCCGGCGAAGTTCGAGCGCAATCTGGTCGTGATCGGCGCCGGTTCGGCGGGCCTGGTGACTTCCTATATCGCGGCGGCGGTGAAGGCCAGGGTGACGCTGATCGAAAAGCACAGGATGGGCGGTGATTGCCTGAATACCGGTTGCGTCCCGTCAAAGGCGCTGATCCGCTCCGCCAGGTTTCTCTCGCAAGTCAGGCGCGCAAGCGAATTCGGCGTCAAATCGGCAAGCGCCACCTTCGATTTCGCCGAGGTGATGCAGCGCGTGCAGCGCGTGATCAAAACCGTGGCGCCGCACGACTCGGTCGCGCGTTACACCGAACTCGGCGTCGAGTGCATCCAGGGCGAGGCCAGGATCACTTCGCCCTGGACGGTGGAGGTGAAGACGGCCGAGGGCACGCGGACCTTGAGCACGCGCGCGATCGTCATCGCGGCCGGCGCGCGGCCCCTGGTGCCGCCCATCGCGGGAATCGAGGCGGTCGGCTACTACACCTCCGACGACATCTGGGATCTGCGCAGCCTGCCGCGACGCCTGCTGGTGCTCGGTGGCGGGCCGATCGGGTCCGAACTCGCGCAGTGTTTCGCCCGCCTGGGCTCCCAGGTTACGCAGGTCGAAATGGCGCCGCGGATCATGATGCGCGAGGACGCGGACGTCGCGGAACTGGTGATGCAGCGCTTTCGCAGCGAGGGCGTGAACGTGCTGGTGAACCACAAAGCCATGCGCTTTGTCGCGGAGGGCGGCGAGAAGACCCTCGTCTGCGAGCATCTGGGCGCTGAAGTGCGCCTGCCCTTCGACACCCTGTTGTGCGCGCTCGGGCGCGTGGCCAATACCGGCGGCTACGGCCTGGAGGAATTGGGCATCCCGCTGGCAAAGGCGCGCACCGTGGAGACCAACGACTATCTGCAGACGCTGTATCCGAACATCTACGCCTGCGGCGATGTCGCCGGCCCGTATCAATTCACCCACACAGCGGCGCATCAGGCCTGGTACGCGGCGGTCAACGCTCTGTTCGGCGATTTCAAGAAATTCAAGGCGGATTATTCGGTCATCCCCTGGGCGACCTTCACCGATCCGGAGGTCGCGCGGGTCGGGTTGAACGAGATCGAAGCCAGGGAGAAAGGCATCGCCTACGAACTCAGCGTGTTCGAGCTGAAAGAGCTCGACCGGGCGATCGCCGACGAGGAGGCGCAGGGCATGATCAAGGTGCTGACCGTGCCGGGCAAGGACAAGATCCTGGGTTGCACCATCGTGGGAGAGCAGGCGGGCGAACTGATCGCGGAGTATGTCGCGGCGATGCGCCACGGACTGGGATTGAACAAGATTCTGGGCACCATCCATGTCTATCCGACGCTCGCCGAGGCGAACAAATACGCGGCCGGCGTGTGGAAGCGCAATCACGCGCCGCAGAGGCTGCTCGCCTGGGTGGAGAAGTTCCACGCCTGGAGGCGGGGATGATGCGGTCTCGCGCGGTGGGCACAGTGGTCGCGCGAGTGGTCGCGCGAGGTGCTACCCCAGGGAGCGCGCGAACGCGCGACCCGCGCGGCGAACGGTCTGCGCGATGAAGCGCCTGTCTATCATCGTTCCCGCGCTGGACGAGGCCGAGGGCATCGTCGCCGCGCTCGAGGCGCTGGCCGATCTGCGCCGCCGCGGCCATGAAGTGATCGTGGTCGATGGCGGCTCCAGCGACGGCACGCCGCAGCTGGCGCAAGCCGCTGCCGATCGCGTGCTCGCGGCGAATCCGGGCAGGGCCGCTCAGATGAACCTGGGCGCGCGCGCCGCCGCGGGCGATGTGCTCCTGTTCCTGCACGCCGATACACGTTTGCCCGAATCGGCCGACAAGCTGATAGCGCAGGGGCTGGAAGCGGGCAATTTTCTCTGGGGCCGCTTCGACGTGCGCATTCTCGGCGGCCACCCCTTGCTGCGGGTGGTGGAGGCGATGATGAATCTGCGCTCGCGCCTGACGCGCGTCTGCACCGGGGATCAGGCCCTGTTCATGCGCCGCGAAGCGTTCGATGCGGTCGGCGGCTACCCCGAGCAGGCGCTGATGGAGGACATCGAGATCAGCCTCAGCTTGCGCCGCCTGTCGGCACCGCTTTGTCTGCGCCAGCGATGCCTGACTTCCGCGCGCCGCTGGGAGGGCCGCGGCGTGCTGCGCACCATCGTCCTCATGTGGCGCTTGCGCCTGCAGTATGCCCTGGGCGCGGCGCCCGAGCGGCTGGCGCGGACCTACGGGAACGGCAAACATTAGCTGTAGCATACTGGTCTTCGCCAAAGCGCCGGTGCCGGGTCGGGTGAAGACCAGACTGGCCCCCGCTCTGGGCGAGTGCGGCGCGGCGGAACTGCACCGGCAACTGGTGAGGCGCACTTTGCGCACGGCGATCGCGGCGGCGATCGGGCCGGTTGAGCTATGGTGCGCGCCGGATACGCTGGATCCGTTCTTTAAGGATTGCGCCGGGGAGTTCGGGCTGGATTTGCGCGATCAAGGAGGGGGCGATCTGGGAATGCGCATGGCAGGCGCCCTCGAAGCCGCCCTGGCACAGCGCGCGTCCGCGCTTTTGATCGGCAGCGACTGTCCTGCGCTGAGCGCGCAATACCTGCGTGACGCGGCAGCCGAATGCGGCGGCGGCAAGCACGCAGTGTTCGGTCCGGCCGAGGACGGCGGCTACGCCTTGATCGGCCTCTCGCGCGCGCCGCCGGCGGCATTGTTCGAAAACATGGAATGGGGCACGGCGACGGTCATGCAGCAAACCCGCCTGCGCCTGGAGCGTCTCGGTTGGCGCTGGGTCGAACTGCCGGCGTTGTGGGACGTGGACCGGCCCGAGGACCTGCCGCGATTGCGCCGCCTGCTGGCCGAAAATTGATATCGGTGGCGCATTCCGGAACTGCCGGTATGGAGCGCCAGGATGGCTGTGCGGCCGCGGGCCGCTGCCGTGGCGACCCCGAAAAAGAAAAAGGGCAGGGGACCGGAGTTTGCCGGCCGCCCTGCCCAAGCGGGAGAGGAGGATGGATCCCGCGTAGTCTGTCGTCAGCGCCTGTTCAGATTCTAGGGGCAATCCCCTTGCGTTCTTATGTATTCGGAGCCATTTCGGGTGTTCCGATCTGGCTTCCAGGCGTGGTTGTTTATCTTCTAGCGGAAAAAATTTCCGCTGAACGTAAGCATGGTCGAACCCCCCAGCGCGCAGGCCAGTTGTACCGAACCGACTAGCGCGGCCGCGCTGGCTGTCAGGTAACCTGCAAGTACTTTCACGATGCCGAAGTTCATGTCGGTCTCCTGGTTAATTAATGGAATGAGTCTAAGTCGTGTTTAAATATTTGTCTAATCGATTTTTTAGATTTAATATATCTGTTACATGGATATAAGAAACGTCGATCTGAACCTGCTGGTGGCGCTGGACGCGCTGCTGGTCGAGCGCAGCGTGTCGCGCGCCG
>CAYNVY010000054.1:0-21720 GCA_964400745.1 uncultured Enterobacteriaceae bacterium
AGTCAGCCGCCTGGCCAAGCCGGAGATCCTGGTAGAGATCAACGTGGTGGCGCATATCGGCTGCAGCGCAAACTAGTTCGTTCGCGAGAAGAAGGGATATTCCCATGATTGCATTCGTCCGCCTGTCGCTCATCCTGATTGCCATGGCGGCGCTCGCGCCGCTTGCGGCGGCACAACAGGCGTACCCGAACAAGCCCGTGCGGATCATCGTGCCCTATCCGCCCGGTGGGACCGCCGATATCGTCGGGCGGACGATAGCGGAGAAGCTCGGCGGGATCTGGGGCCAGTCGGTGATTGTCGAGAACCGCGCCGGCGCGGGCGGAACGATAGGGGTGGACGCTGCCGCCAAGTCCGCTGCGGATGGTTACACGCTGGTGCTCGGCGTCACCGGTCCTGTGACCATAGCGCCGGGCATGAACCCGCAACTGGCGTACGATCCGCTGCGCGATCTGGTGCCGATCACGCTCGTGGCGGCGGTACCCAGCCTGGTCGCGGTTCATCCGTCGGTCGCTGCACGCGATTTGCGCGAGCTGATCGCGCTGGCGAAGTCGCAGCCGGGGAAGCTGAGCTTCGCCTCGGCGGGAACGGGAACCTCGGTGCACATCGCGGGCGAGCTGCTCAAATCCATGGCCGGGGTCGATATCCTGCATGTTCCGTACAAGGGCGGCGCGCCGGCGCTGAACGACCTGATGGGCGGGCAGGTGTCGATGATCATCGAGAACATGCCGCAGTTGCTGCCACAGGTGCGCTCGGGCAGGATACGGGCGCTCGCGGTGACCTCACGGCAACGCTCCGCCGCGCTTCCCGATCTGCCCGCGGTCGCGGAGATCCTGCCGGGCTACGAGGCGACGACCTGGTTCGGTCTGCTCGCTCCGGCCGGAACGCCGCAGGACATTGTCAGAAAGGTACAGGCGGACGTCGCGCAAGCCGTCGCGCTTCCCGAAGTCAAGGAACGGCTGGCCGGCCTCGGCGCCGAAGTGATCGGCGGCACCCCGGAAGCCTTCTCCGCGCACCTGCGCGCGGAATTGCTGCGTTTCGCCAAGGTGATCAAGGACGCAGGCATCAAGGCCGACTGAAATCCTGCGCAGTCAGACCGAACATCGTGTTGACGCAAGCGCAGTTTCGGCTTCGGTGTCGACCCTTGTCTCAGCCCAAGCGCCCGATCTTCTCACCGGCCGCCGCAAGATGCGCTGCCAGCGCGGTGATGCACGGGGAAAACCGCCGGCTGAATCGCCGTTCGGCCGCCACGCGCTCGACAAACGCGCGCGCCAGATCCAGCGCGCGGCGCCAGGTATCGTTATCGACGTCGGCGGATATCACCGCCGCGTTGAGCGTGTCGACGAGCGCACCGCCTGCGGTTGGCCTGAATGCCATGGGCGTCATGTCATAGGCCGGTGACAGTTCGAAACGGCGTCCGTGCTCGGCGACAAAGGAAAGGTTGCCTGCGTGCATGTCGGTGTTGCCGATCAGGGTGCCAAACGCCCACAACAAGGCGGCACCTTCTGCCGCTTCCGGTCGGATCACACCGGCATCGGCGAGGCTTCGGGCAATTCCGGCCCAGCCGTTCTCCGTGGCACCGACGAACTCGGCATCTAGCGCGGCGAGCGAATGCAGCGCGCACCGGCCCAATGCGCCGACGCGGTCGAAGCGCGCGAGCTCAAGGAAGCGCTGCGCATCGACGTCGAGGATCCGCGACCTGGCTGCGGCGATTCCGGCGGTGTTCAATGTCTCCAGCGCCATGTGCTCGGCAAGGAGCATGTCGCGCCAGCGTTCGCTCACCGGCCCGGCCTCGGGCTCGCTGAACTTGACAATGACGTGCTGCGCGCCCTCGGGCGTGGCGGCGTACGCGGTGAACTTCGGCTGCTCGCCACCGGCAGACGATCCGGGCAATTCGCCACGCACGGCTTGCTGCGCAAGGTGAACGTACTCATCCATCTCGACTGGGTCGGGGCGCTGCGCGTTCAGGAACCGGTCCCGGGCGGCTTCGCCGAGCAGCAGGTTACCGACGACGTCGTGACCGTGGGCAATGAGAGCGCGCAGCGCATCGGTGTCGGACCAGTCGGCCAGGCGCGCGGGAAGGCCTAGCTCTGTAGCGTGGCGTGCGGCATACGCACGTCCCAAATAGCCCTGCGGTCGCATATCGAAAAGCCACCAGGGAATGCCGTGACTGTGCAGTAGCACGCCGTCTGCCTGGTGCATCACGAAACCGCCCGGGCGCACCGGGATGAGAGCGCCAAGCCGCCGGATGCGCCCCTCGGCGTCGACCCGGAATATCGCAATGTCGGGCAGTCCACGCACGGTATCGCGCAGCGCATATTGAATAGATCGAGCGCGACCGATCCGCACCACTTCGACGCCGAGGGTCGCCAGGGCCCGGGAGATCGTCGGCTGGCTTGTTCCAATGCTTTCAGCGAGTTGGCGAGCAGCCAGTGGGCCGCTGGCTAGTTGCAATCGAATTGCATCGGCGTGGAGCGACATTATGAATAGATTAATGCATAGATAATAGAATAGATAGTATAGAGGAGTTCGATCGGCTTTGCCACGGTCTTTGGAAGACCGCCGTTTGGCTCGGCGCTTCGCTTAGTGTGTTCTGGTTTTTGCGTCGCCCGGCGAATGGGCGCCACCGACACCGCGAGCCGCTCACGTCTCCCTGACGTCTTCCTGACGCCTGCCTCAGGTCTGCATTGGCAATTCGGGATCGGCCGCCCACTCGGTGAGCGAGGCGTCGTACACCTTGACGCTCTTGTGCCCCAGCATTTCCAGCGCCAGCGCGACGCTGGTGGCGGCAATGCCGCCGCCGCAGTAGGCGATCACCTTGGGCTGTTGCAGCGCCTGCGCGAACAGGTCGCGCAGCTGCGTCATGCTCTTGAACGTATTGTCGGCATTGACGTTCGCCGCGGCCGGAAAATTCACGCTGCCGGCGATGTGCCCGCGGCGGCCGTAGGTCACGCCGCCCGTGCCGGCATGCTGCTTCGGATGCAGGGCGTTGATGGTGCAGACGTCGCCCGCGCCGATCGCGGCGAGCACGTCGGCGCGCGTGGCCACCATCGCCCGGTTCGGCTCGCGCGGCGTGTAGCTGCCGCGCCGGCGCGGCACGGCGGCGCCGGTTTCGACGGGGCGCCCTTCCGCCTGCCATTTCTGAAAGCCGCCGTCGAGCACGGCCACGCGCTCGTGCCCGAATACCCTGAGCATCCACCACAACCGCGTGGCCCACCAGTGATTGGCCGTGGCATAGGCGACGACGAAGCTGTCGTCCGACACGCCGTAGCCGGCCATCGCGCCCGCGAAGGTCTGCGCATCCGGCAGCATGAAACGCAGATGCGCGTCCGGCGTGGAGAGCTCCGTCTGCACGTCCACGAACGCGGCGCCGGGCACATGGCCTTTTTCGAAATCCTCGCGCGCGGGGACCGCGTCGTAGCTCGAGTTGTCGGGCACGGGGATCAGCAGGGTCGAAGGATCGAGCACGCGCAGGCGCGGATCGCCGAGGTGGCGCCCCAGCCATTCGGTGCTGACCAGGAACTCAGGGTAGCTCGCAGCGTTGGCCATGGATCGGACTTGGAAAGAGTTATGAAAGAATATGCACTTTACCTCAGCCTCGGTTCGCGGGAGCAGGCTCGCTCGCGGATGGACCTTCGCCCCGGGCACAGGTGCGCGCTTGCTCGCGAACGGCGCGGCGCCGAGCGAAGCTTTGGTGGTTGCCAATTTTGAACATTGGATAGCTCGAAAAGGCACGCTTCTACTGGTAATCGGCATATTCAATGTTTGTAAATCTCATCGCGCCCCATCTACTGGGGCGCCGCAGAGCGTGTCCGCTCTCTCGCCCCGGCCACGGGGATGAGGCTGGGCACACGACCGTACCTGCGTACGGTCGTGTGCCTGCCGAATCCGAGCGACTCCGGCGCGAGGTGGGGAGGGACAGGTGGGAGCCCGGAGGGCGGGACCACCCGCAGAGGTGGGTGAGAGGTGCAACAACCCGCGTCTTAGCGCCGCGTCGGGGTTGAAGGCGTGCATGATATCCTTCTGTGCAGAGTAGAGACCACGCGGCGGATTAGCCTGAAGAACGCACTCGCGGCATAATTCGCCCTGGAGCCGACCATGACCAACTTGATCGACCAACACCTCGACGAAGTCGCCGACCTGTGCCGGCGCGCCGGCGCACGGCGGCTGGACGCGTTCGGCTCCGCCGTGCGCGCCGACTTCGATCCGCAGGCCAGCGATCTGGATTTCCTGGTCGAGTTCGACGACGTCCCGCCCGCCGCCTACGCGAAGGCCTACTTCGCGCTGAAGGACGGGCTGGAAACTCTGTTCGGCCGGCCGGTCGACCTCGTCACCGGGAGCAGTTTGGTCAACCCGTACTTCCGCGAGCGAATCAACGCCGAGCGGCAGACCGTCTATGCACGCTGACGCGCGCAAACTCTTGTGGGATGCGCAGCAAGCAGCCGAGCGCATTGCGCGCTTCACTGCGGGAAAGTCCTTCAGCGATTACGAGGCGGACGAGTATCTGCGGTCCGCGGTCGAACGCCAGTTCGAGATCGTCGGCGAGGCGATCAACCAATTGCGGCGGATCGACCCCGAAACAGCCGCCGCGATTCCCGAGCTGCCTCGCGTAATCGCGTTCCGCAACATCCTCGTGCACCGCTACGCAAATGTGGACAACCGCCTGGTGTGGGGCGTGCTCGAAACCGATCTTCCGTCCCTGCTTGCCACCCTAGGCAAACTGCTGGTGAAACCTTAGCCGGACTGGCATGACGGTCGGTGGCAAGCCGCCCTTCGCTACTCCCGCACCGGCTCCTTGAACACCTCCGCCCGGTGCCAAGCCAGAAACTCCGGCTGCGGCAAACACGCCTTGCCTTGCGGCTGAATCAGGCCGGCGCCGTGGTGAGCGAGCAGCTTCGCCTTGGTGTCGCCGCCGCCCATCAAGTGGCGGCTGAACACGATCTGGTGGTTCCCCGGCAGCACCGTGAACGCGCCGAGGTCGAAAATCTTGTGATGCAACGAACACAGCGCGAGACCGTTTTGCACCACGTCCGGCCCGCGCGGACGAAAGGCGGGTAGCTTCGATTGTCGCCGCGCGACATACGGCTGTACCATTCAATTTGCCGTTGAGACCGTCAACGGTCCGGGCAATAATTTGGATCAACGAGGACCAACGCATGCGTGGCGGAGAGCGATACAAGGCGCGCGGGGTTGAGGCGGAGTTCGAGCCGGGCTCCCGGGGGCGTGTGCTGCGGAACCTGGCGGGCATCCGGTCGGCGCGTGAAATGGCGCGCCGTGAATCCGAGGCGCTCCTCGCCGTGACCGAACGAGCGATCGACGAAACAACGGTGAGCCAGCAGTTCACGGCAGAGGATGCTTGCCGCATGCACCGCCTCTGGCTGGGGGAAATCTACCCCTGGGCGGGGGAGTATCGCCACGTCAACATGGAGAAGGACGGATTCCCCTTCGCGGCGGCGAATCAGGTGCCCCGGCTCATGCGCGAGCTCGAGCGCGGGGCGTTGCGACAGTTCACGCCGTGCCGATTCGACGGCGCCGGCGAACAGGCGCACGCTTTGGGTGTCGTGCACGCCGAGTTGGTTCTGATTCATCCGTTTCGAGAAGGGAACGGGCGTTGCGCGCGCCTCCTGGCAACGCTCATGGCGTTGCAGGCGGGATTGCCGGTGCTGGATTTCGGCGGGATACGCAGGGAAGAAAAACGGCGCTATATCGCCGCGATCCAATCTGCAATGACACGTGACTACGCGCCGATTGCGGGAATATTTCGCGCGGTTGTCGCCCGAACCCTGCGCTCTCAGGCTAGGGCTTTGGGCGGGTGACGGCGTTTCGAGGAGCGGTGCCCGGCTGGCTATTCGCCGCGCTTGCAAACGAGAACGTTACCGCCGCCTGCTTGAACGGTGCATGGATACCTTCTATGGCCGAAGAGCTGGCTACTGAGGCAAACACGCCGCGCCGGCGCGCAACCGGGTCGCGCAGGTAAGGGTTGGCAGTGGAAAGCTTGGAACTCATGCTGCAAGTATAGCAGCGCAAGACGAAGGAAGCGCTGACATGCTGCCAGAGGCAAATTCCGAGTCAGCCGCCATAATGTTCACAAATCCGGCCTCCGCCTGGCACCTGAACAGAGGCCGGCAGTAGCAAGCCCCGCTACCCCCGCGCCGGCTCCTTGAACACTTCCGCCCGGTGCCACGCCAGAAACTCCGGCTGCGGCAAGCACGTCTTGCCTTGCGGCTGAATCAGGCCGGCGCCGTGGTGAGCGAGCAGCTTCGCCTTGGTGTCGCCGCCGCCCTTTGACGCGGCGGGGGTGGCTGAACTAGATCCGGTGATTGCCCGGCAGCACGGTGAACGCGCCGAGTGACGCCGCGCGAAATAAGCATGTACCATTCAGATGACGCTCGCGCGGATCGATGATCTGAGGTTATATTTTTCGGCTTGGAAAAGAATATTCATGAACGAGATCATTTTTGTTGTAGAGGATTCGCCGGAGGGCGGCTACGTCGCGAGGGCGGCGGGTGTTTCCATCTTCACCGAGGCCGATACAATCGACGAACTGCACACGCAAGTTCGCGACGCGGTGCGCTGCCACTTCGACGAATCCGCCACCCCCAAGCTGATCCGGCTGCATTTCGTGCGCGATGAAGTCATTGCGGCATGAAACTCCCGCGCGACCTGTCCGGCGCGCAACTTGCGAAAGCGCTGGCTCGGGTCGGTTATAGCACTACGCGCCAAACAGGCGGTCACCTGAGGACTCACAACAGTGAGTCCGTCCGAGCATCACGTCACCATCCCGCTTCACGATCCGCTGAGAGTCGGCGCACTGGCCGCAATCCTCGCTGACATTGCCGCTCACCACGAAATAAGCCGTGACGAACTGCTGAAGAGCCTCTTCGGCTGAACTCGAATCAAGCGGCAAACGAGGCACGAGGCAAACAGCTACCCCCTACTCCCGCGCCGACTCCTTGAACACCTCCGTCCGGTGCCACGCCAGAAACTCCGGCTGCGGCAAGCACGCCTTGCCTTGCGGCTGAATCAGGCCGGCGCCGTGGTGAGCGAGCAGTTTCGCCTTGGTGTCGTCCCCGCCCATCAAGTGGCGGCTGAACACGATCTGGTGGCTCACCGGCAGCACCGTGAACGCGCCGAGGTCGAAGATCTTGTGGTGCAGCGAGCACAGCGCGAGGCCGTTTTGCACCACGTCCGGCCCGCGCGCCTGGAACCACTTGATGTGCGCGGCTTCCAGTCCGATCGCATGACCGCCCATGCGCAGGTCGTGGCCGCAGACGCAGCAGCGGTACTCGTAGGCGAGCAGCACCTTCTCCCGGAACGCCGGATCGCGGCGGCGCTGCGCCTGCTCGGGCGCGGCCGCGTTGTCCGCATCCAGGCTCAACCCGACCGCATCGGCCACATCCTGGCGGATGCTCTCCGGGAAATGGGCGTTCAGGATGCGCCGGGCGATCCCCGCGACGAGCGCGGGATCGCGCGCGAGCGCGAGGCGCACCGGCTCGGCGAACCCGCCGGCGACGTTGCCGCGCCGCAGTTCGGTGATGGTCGGCGTGGCGCCGGGCGGGCGGGACGTGATTTCGGCCGGCCCGGCAAGCTGCCAGACACCGTCGGTGCGAAGATGCCAAAAGGGATTGTGCCGCGTCCTCTCGGAACCCGAGGGGCCGAACTCCTGCAGCAGTTTGCCCAACTGGTCCTCGATGCCGGCGAACTCCACCAGCGGCGCTTCGCCGCGCAGCAGGCGCCCGAGCGCGAGCAGCACCAGCAGCGGCTTATGCACCGCGCGCCGGTCCCCTTGCTGCCACACGCGGATGCGGTCGAACGCGGCCAGGATTTCGTCGCGAGTCACGGCCAGTACTGCGCCTTTTGCGGAAAAATCCAGCGCACCCCGCCCCTCGCATCGCCTTGGTCCCCGGCGTAGCGCGGTATCAAGTGCAGATGCATATGCGGCACCGTCTGCCCGGCGGCTTCGCCGTCGTTGATGCCGAGGTTGTAGCCGTCCGGATGGAATTCTTCATCCAGACCGAGCTTCGCGCCATCGAGCAGAGCCAGCATCGCCTCGCGCTCGTCTGTGGTGACATCGAAAAACGAACTGACGTGACGCTTCGGAATGATGAGCGTATGTCCGGGAGAGACGGGGAAAGCGTCGCGGATGACCACGGCGAGCTTGTTCGCTAGAACGATGCGCTCCGCGCCGAGGGTGCAGAAAGGGCAGGGGGTGGTCATGGGGCATACTATAGGCTCCAGTGCATCGCGGAGCGTCGAAGATTGTGCAGGTCTAGGAGTTCCGCTTCCGTCCGCTTGCGAATGCCGCGGCGACTTATCCCCGCTGTGCTCACGGCTGCGTAGCGAAATCCCCCTGCGGATCGCATCCAGCGTGGCGTCGATGTCGTCAATCATGGTAGTGCGGTGAATGCCAGCGCTTGTCGAGAATCTGCTCTGTTACCATTGTGGCTCGCGAAAATCGCTTCGGTACGGGTATGTGGGGATCGTAGTGCAGCCAAGAGCCGCGATGCCATGGCATCGCGGTTGGCTAAACGTTTGGTATCGTCGACATGGAAAAGGGGAGTCGTGTGGCCGAAACATCGGAACAGCGCGCCCGCACCAAGGATCTCTTGTCCCGCGCTTGGTATGACGCAACTATTCCTGACTTTCTAAGAACTGAGCCAGATTCCATCGTCGGACGATTAGCTCGAAACGGTGAGTTCGCTCTGCTTCCGTCACAGAAGGATGCGTGGCTCGCCGAGATTGATTTTCTCCATTCTTGTCTTAGAGGGCTGAACGGTTCCTTGTTTATGGAGTTCAGTATCCCGCGCATGGGCCGGCGAATTGATGTAGTGCTCCTAATTGGGCCCGTGGTGTTTGTGGTCGAGTTCAAGGTGGGAGAAAGAGAGTTCGACCGAGCAGCGATTGATCAGGTCTGGGATTACGCGTTGGATCTGAAGAATTTTCACGAAGCAAGCCACACCGTTTCGATCGTCCCTATTTTGGTCGCCACTGGAGCCACAGACTCCGAACCCTTCAGTTTGCATGCCGACGTAGACAAAGTTTATCGCCCTATCCAGGTGCACACCGCGGGCTTACGCGATGCAATCGACCGGACCCTTCAATCCATAGTAGGCGACGTCCTTGATGGACAGCGGTGGTTGCACGCACCGTATCGCCCTACCCCGACTATTGTCGAGGCTGCGCGGGCTCTCTATGCACAACACTCCGTTGAAGCTATCGCACGGTCTGACGCTGACGCTCAGAATCTGCATGTAACCTCACGGCGCGTAGAAGAACTTGTCGACGAGGCGAGGGAGAAGGAGCGCAAACTCATCTGCTTCGTTACTGGAGTTCCGGGAGCCGGGAAGACACTAGTTGGATTAAACGTCGCGACACGTCGCAGAGAAGTTGACCAACCGACACACGCGGTTTTTCTTTCAGGGAACGGCCCCCTTGTCGCCGTACTTCGTGAAGCGCTTACGCGTGACGAGGTTGCTCGCCGAAAAAATCAGGGCGAAAAAGTGCGGAAAGGAAAGGTTGGAGAGAGCGTCAAAGCTTTTATCCAGAACGTTCATCACTTCCGCGATGACGCACTAGTCCACTCTGGCGCTCCAGATGAGCATGTCGTCATCTTCGATGAGGCGCAGCGTGCGTGGAACTTGAGGCAAACTGCTAGCTTCATGCGCCGGAAGAAGAACATAACCGGCTTTGCTCAATCGGAACCTGAATTCCTGATTTCCTGCATGGATCGCCACACGGATTGGGCCGTTATCATTTGCCTTGTCGGCGGTGGACAAGAAATCAACATCGGCGAGGCAGGAATTGACGCTTGGCTAGAGGCGGTGAACTCAAAATTCCCGAATTGGCATATGTATATCTCGTCGAGACTTACTGACAGCGAATATGCGGCGGGCAAAGCGTTGGAGGCAGTGCGTCAGCGATCCGACGCCCACCTCGATGATTGCCTGCATCTTGCGGTCTCTATGAGATCGTTTCGGGCTGAGAACGTCTCGGCGTTCGTCAAAGCCTTACTCGATTGCGAGAAAGAGGAGGCACGAAAGGCGTTCACCAAGCTTGCCCGCCGATATCCGATTGCCATTACTCGCGACTTGAATCTGGCAAAGCAGTGGATTCGTGCGCGCGCCAGAGGGACAGAGCGCTATGGGCTGGTGGCTTCATCGAAAGCCCAGCGGATTAAACCTTACGCGATAGATATTCGCGTTGACGTCGATCCCGTACACTGGTTTCTCAATGATAGAGATGACACGAGATCGAGCTACTATCTTGAGGATGCCGCTACAGAATTTCAGGTGCAGGGCCTGGAATTAGACTGGGCATGTGTGACGTGGGATGGGGATTTGCGGTTTGCCGGCTCTGGATGGACCTTCCACGACTTTCGTGGCAGCCGTTGGTGCAACATCGAAAACCTAGATAATCGAGTTTATCTTCGTAACGCTTACCGCGTGCTGCTCACCCGGGCGAGGCAAGGAATGGTCGTCTTTGTTCCGCCGGGCGAACCAACTGATCCGACTCGCGCTCCCGCGTTTTACGACACAACCTTCAACTATCTTGCCGACCTTGGCATTCCGAAGCTGGGTTGAGGCAGAATCCAAGTCATGGCGGTCAATGGGCAGGGGTCCGCAGGCGTTCCGCCGCGTGATACGGCATCGACTTGAGCGCCACGTGATGCCTCTATTCGACAGGTTGGCGTAGGGGTGCGCAGTGCTGGCTAGCCATTGCGGTAGGGCCGCGTCGCAGTCATGCGCACGGCGCAGGCCATCTGCCGAACCCTGCGCGCCAGCTCCCCTATCCTTTCATTTAGCCGAACCCCAAGCTTTCATTTGGCCGGCGTGGTGCTGTACGACGGTGAAGCGGCGGCACGTTTCGGCGATGGTTTGTACGCGGTTCCGATTCGCCGGCGATACGGCCGTGTCGCAACCAACTTTCATTTGCCCGGACCAGAGGTTACAATCAATTGGCATTGGCATCCACCTTAGTCCCCCGCGGCACGCGCAGCGACGCCTCGGGGACGCAAGGGCTTGGAAAAGCATCAAAAGGAGTTCGCGATGACCATCAATGACCGCATCGAAATCAATCCTCGGATCATGCTCGGCAAGCCGGTGGTGCGCGGCACGCGCATCACGGTGGAGCTGATCCTCAGGAAAATTGCCGAGGGCGCGACCGAAGATGTCCTGCTCGATGCCTACCCGACGCTGAAGAAGAAGGACATCAAGGCGGCCATTGTCTACGCGGCGGATACGCTGGCGCACGAAGAAACGCTGCTCGCGGGCGGCAGGAAGTAACCTTCCGGCCGGAGAATGCGTTTTCTCGCCGACGAAAGCTGCGATTTTGCGTTTGTGCGTGTCCTGCGCGCGGCCGGCCATGACGTGGTGGCGGTGGCTGAAGCGGCCCCCGGCGCCCCCGACGACAAGGTCATTGCGCTCGCGCACAGGCAGCGGCGCATCCTGATCACAGAAGACAAAGACTTCGGGCAACTCGTCTTCGCCGCCGCGGCATCGACCTCCGGCGTCATCTACGTCCGTTACCCGATGCGCCACCGTTCCACGCTGGGTGTGGATTTGCTGCGCCTCGTGGAGGAGCGCGGCGAAGCGCTGACCGGCGCTTTCGCGGTGGTCGAGCCCGGGAGAATCCGAATCGGGCGCACGCCATAGGCGCTCGATCAGGGAGCCGGCCGTTGCGATACGCCCGCGGCAAGAACGGGTCAGCGTGCCCGGGTCAACCAGTAGCCAGGACGGCGGGCTTCGTGCACCACGGCCAAGACCACAACGCCTTCCGTTTCGGGACGGTACACCAGAAAGAACGGATAGCCCTTTACGAACACCCGGCGAGTCCTGGATCGATAGGGTTGGCCGGCCAAGGGAAAGGAGAGTGCACGAGCCGCAGCTTCCTCGACCGCCATTCGAAACCGATCGGCTCCTTTGGCCTGAACCTCCGCGTAGTACTGGACTTCCTTTAGGAACTCGGCCTCTGCCTCCTCAAGAAAGCGGGCCCGGTTCACGATCCGCTAATCAGTCGTGCCTTGGCAAAGACGTCTTCGGCCGGAACGAGTTTGGCGTCGCCCCGCTCGTAGGCTGCCACGCGACGCTCGATCTCGACCGCCCAAGCCGCCTCGACTTCGCCGGGCTTTGCGTCGCGAAGGGAGTCCAGCAACGCGTCGACAAGCTGCGCCCGTTCTTCGGGAGAAAGCAGGCGCGCTTCGCGTTCCAAATCTGCGTATGTGTGTGCCATACGGTATCTCCAGGCGACAGTGCGAAAAATTATACGCCTCCGGTACCAGGTGCGCAGTGCAGGCTAGCTATTGCGGTACGGCCGCGTCGCAGTCATGCGCACGGTGACGCCGATGTGCGCGGCGGCATCGATCAGCCGGTCGAGGGTGAAGACGTCTTCGCCCTGCCTCAACCGGCTCATCTGGCCGGGCGAGAGGCCCAGTTGCTCCGCGGCTTCGAAGTCCTTCAGCTTCAGTTCGGCAACGCGGCTGATGATCCGCTCGCGCAGTTGCGCGCGCAGGGGGGCGCTGGGGGGGTGTTTGGGCATGATGGAAGCCTCCTCTTGGACTTGCCAATTTTAGCACTGGCATGGGCTGGAGAGGCAAGTGGCGCTTGAGTATACGGCATTTTAATGTTGAAGAATTCCGGGGCCGGCAGCGGCCTCGATGCTGTCAGACCCGCCACAGCTTGACCGCGCGCGACTTCCGGATCGCGGCATCGTGGGTCGCGAGCGGGAGCTTGCGCGCGCGCGCAGTCGCTACGATCAGGCGGTCGGCCGGGTCGCCGTGAAAAGATTTTGGCAGTGCGTCTAGGGCAAGGATCACGCCGACGTCGAGCGGGACCACAGAGATCATTCGATCGTCGGCCGCCTGGGCGATCCAGTCGGCGAACGGGAGCGGCAGCTGTAGCCGGCGCTTAGCTGCCAGCATCTGGACTTCCCACAGGCTGACGGCCGCTAGAAACAGTTCGCCGCTCCCAGCCTTTGCGTCCAGTGCCGAACGCTCCGCGACCGATAGCGGCGAATCGGGCGTCAGCCACCACACCCAGACATGGGTGTCGAGCAGTACGCTCAACGCAAGGCCCCGAAATCCTTGTCCTGTATAACCGATTCGCCGGGTTCGGCGAGCAGGCGGCCGCCCATCGCCCGCAGCCGTTCCCACGGTTTCGGGGCGCTGCCGGACGCGGATGCCGCCGGCGCCTGCAGCTGCGCGACCACCTTTCCGCGGCGCGTGATCGCGACCGGCGCTCCGGTCTGCTCGAGGCGGCGGATGATCTCCAAACAGTGGTGCTTGAACTGGGTGACTGAAATGTCCATTTGTGTATTATAAATGGTCATTTGTTTCTTTCAAGCGCGCCGACACGGCTTTCGAAAGACGCCTGCCCTTGTCCGCAATTGCCATAGTCCGAACCCAGGGGGCAAAACCCAAGGGGCATTGCAATCGCCCGCTTGCCGGTGCAGTATCTGGCCGGTGCGATGCCCGGTGGCGCCGAGTCGACGGCGCACCGCGGCCATCCGCCCGACCTGCGAAACCAAAAGACAGGATCGAATCGCCTATCAGTTCTAACCGGAACACGGAGGAGACAGGCCATGAGTTCAAACGTTCGCAGGGTTTTGGGTGCAGGAATGCTCGCGCTTGCGGTTCTGGGCGCGCCCTCAGGCGCATTGGCGCAGTATCCGAACAAGCCGGTGCGGCTGATCGTGCCGTTTCCGCCCAGCGGCGCCGCCGAGCTGGGCGCGCGCATCTTCGCGCAGGGGCTCAGCCAGCAGCTGGGCCAGCCGGTGGTGATCGAGAGCAAGCCCGGTGCGGACGGCGCGATCGCCTCCGAAGCGGTCAAGATCGCCAAACCGGACGGCTACACGCTCTACTACGGCACGGCGACCGGCATGTCTTTCGTCCCTGCCGCAAAAAAAGTGCCGAACTACGACCCGATCAACGACTTCACGCCGGTGTCCCTGGTCGGCATCTTCGGCTTCTTCGTGTTCTCGCACGCGAGCCTCCCGGTCAACACGATAGGCGAGCTGATCGCCTATGCGAAGGCCAATCCGGGCAAGCTCAATTACGGCACCGGCAACGCCACCAGCATCCTCGCCACGGCGCAGTTCGCCGCGCAGCAGAACATCAACGCGGTCCACATCCCGTACAAGGGTGACGGCCCGCTGTCGCTCGACCTCGTCGCGGGACGCGTGCAATTCTCGATCGCGACGCCGGGGCTCGCCGTGCCGCACGTCAAGGAGGGCAAGCTGCGCGCGCTGGCGACGCTGCTGCCCAACCGCAATCCGCTGCTGCCCGACACGCCCACCCTGACGGAAGCGGGGCTGGACCCGATTCCGTTCACGCCCTGGGGCGGATTGTTCGGGCCGGCGAAGATGCCGCCGGAGATCGTCGAGCGCCTCTCGCGCGAAATGGCGATCGTGCTGGCCAAGCCCGAAGTGCGCGAGCAGTTCGGGCGCCTCGCCTTCGAGCCGCGCAGCTCGACCCCGCAGGAACTCACGGCCTTCGTGGCCGAGCAGCTCGAAGCCTACCGGCGCGTGGTGCGCATGGTGGGGCTGTCGCTGGACTGAGCGGCAGCGTCGGCGAACCCGGGAATCGACCTGTGAGCAATCTTGCCAGGTCGCTCCTGCCGGCCATCGCCCTCACTGGCGACGCATTCGCCGGCTTCGGCCAGTCGATAGCGCGCCGCGCCCGCATGCGGGAACAGGCGGCTTGCGCCTATCACTCGACCTTTATCGCAAAGGCTTTGGACCGGAACGGGAGGGAAGCATGGCCAGCATCAAGAGAATCGATCATGTGGCGATCGCGGTGCGCGACGTGGAACAGGCGGTGCGGCAGTACGAGGGTTTGTTGAACGCGGTGCACATCCGCACCGAGATCCTGCAGGAGAAAGCCGGACCGGTGAAAGTCGCCTACATGCAGATCGGCGAAAACGTGCTTTCGCTGGTGCAGTCGATGGAGGCGGGCGGTTTCATCGAGCAGCACATCTCGAAGCACGGCGAAGGCCTGCACCACATGGGCCTGGAGGTGGACAACCTGGAGGAGTTCATCCAGGAAGTGGAAGGCAAGGGCTTCAAGATCCCCTTGCGCGACGAATTTTCCAACCGCAGCGAAGTGGTGCTGCGCCCGCGGGACGCGGCGGGGGTGGTGCTGCAGATCCTGCAGTGGAAAGGCGGCAGCAGCGACACCGTCGACGACCGGATAGAGCGCATTCGCAATCTGCAGAACCGGCCGAAAGAGCAGTAACACCGGCGTGGCGCGCCTGCCTGGAGCGCCCATTCTCCTGCTGACGACCTGTTTGTTTGCGATGAACTGTTGAGACGACAAGTTAAGGGGACAAGTTAAGGGGACATATGGAATTCGATTACTCCGAACGCACCGTCGCGCTGGCCGAACGCCTGAGCGCGTTCATCGAAGCGCACGTGACCCCGAACGAGGGCCGCTACTACGGCGAGGTGCACGCGGGCAAGTTGTGGCCCTCGGTAGTGGAAGAACTCAAACCAAAAGCCCGCGCGCAGGGCCTGTGGAACCTGTTCCTGCCGGGCTCGGAACACGGCGCCGGCCTCAGCAACCTCGAATACGCCCCGCTGTGCGAGATCATGGGGCGGGTGATGTGGTCGCCCGAGGTGTTCAATTGCGCCGCGCCGGACACCGGCAACATGGAAGTGCTGGTGCGCTACGGCACGCCGGAACAAAAGAAACAATGGCTGGAACCGCTGCTCGAAGGGAAAACGCGCTCCTGCTTCGCCATGACCGAGCCCGCGGTCGCCTCGTCTGACGCGACCAACATCCAGGCCTCGATCGTGCGCGAGGGCGATCAGTACGTGATCAACGGGCACAAGTGGTTTTCCTCGGGCGCGCCCGACCCGCGCTGTGCGCTGTTCATTTTCATGGGCAAGACCGACCCCGGCAATCCGGACAAGCACAAACAGCAGTCGATGATCATCGTGCCGCGCGACGCCGAAGGCGTGAAGCTGCTGCGCCCGCTGCCGGTGTTCGGCTACGTCGGCACGCCCGACGTCACGGGCGAGGTGCAGTTCACCGACGTGCGCGTGCCGGCGGCGAACATGCTGCTCGGCGAGGGACGCGGCTTCGAGATCGCCCAGGGCCGTCTGGGACCGGGCCGCATCCACCACTGCATGCGCCTCATCGGGCTCGCGGAGCGCGCGCTGGAAGCCATGTGCCGGCGCACGCTGACCCGGGTCGCCTTCGGCAAGCCGGTGGCAGAGCAGACGGTGACGCTGGAGCGCATCGCGGAGTCGCGCGTGCTCATCGACCAGGCGCGCCTGCTGGTGCTGAAGACGGCGCACCTGATGGACACCGTGGGCAACAAAGTGGCGCGCAAGGAGATCGCCATGATCAAGATCGCCGCGCCGAACATGGCCTGCCGCGTGATCGACTGGGCGATACAGGCGCACGGCGGCGGCGGGGTGACCGACGATTTCGGGCTGGCGATGGCTTACGCCAACGCGCGCCTGTTACGCATCGCCGACGGCCCGGACGAGGTGCACCGCAATCAGATCGGCAAGCTGGAACTGGCCAAGTACAAGGCGAAACCGGCGCCTGCGGCGCCGGCGTAGCGCTCAATCCGGTGCGGCGCCGGATTGCGGCGTGCACCGGATTCGCACGCGACGCAAGCGGACGCACTCTTTCGGTGCCCCGGTTGGGCATCCTATTTGGGCGCCCTGCCTGGATGTCCTGCCTGGGCATCCTCTGTTTGGGCGCCCTACTTCTTGTTCCCTACTTCTTGTACCCTACTTCAGCGGCACCAGCCCGGCGCGATCCAGCAGAATCTCGGCGCTGTCGTTCCACACCGACATTTTCGTAATTTTGCCGTGGGCGAGCACGTAGCGGTCGACGTAGCGGTTGCCTTCGAACGGCGTTCCATCGGGCCACTCGCCGTAGAGGGTGCCGATGTTGTAGACCACGGTCTCTTCGGGCGTGCCGCCGGCCACGACTTCGGTGCGCTCGAACTTCTTTTTCACCCACTTGTAGCGCCCTTTGTTGAAGGCGCTGGCCTCGGCCGGGTCCTTCATCTTGCGGCCGCCGGTGAAGGTGATGTCGAATTCCGGCGCGACGAAGGCTTTCGCCGCCACCGGATCCGGAATCATGTGCGCGGTGAGGTAGGCTTCGACGATTTCTGCTGGGGTGGAAGGCATGATCTGGTTTCCCTGTGTGCAAACAGCCCGGATTGTAGCAAGGAGCGCGCCGGATCGGCGTTTACTGGCATACCGCTTGCTTATAAAGGATAATTGATCCATCACTCTTGGAGGATATCTCATGATCGCAGGTCACATCCCCTTCGTCGCCCGCAGAACCTTCCTGGCTTTCAGCGCCGTGCTCGGCGTCGCACTGGCATTCCCGGCCGCAGCGCAGGAAACCATCAAGATCGGCCTGGTAACCGCGCTTTCCGGGCAATCCGCCCGCGCCGGTGAGGCCATCACCCGCGGGCTGACTGTCGCCATCGACGAATTGAACGCCAAGGGCGGCGTTCTCGGTCGCAAATTCGAACTGGTGCGCCGCGACGACGAGGCGACCCCGGCGAAGGGCGTGATCGCCGCGCGCGAGCTGATCTTCAAGGAAAAGGTCGCGGTGCTCTTCGGCGGACTGGACACCCCGGTGTCGATGGCCATCGTGCCCATCGCCAACGCGGAGAAAGTGCCGTTCATGGGACCCTGGGCCGCGGGCACGCCGATCACGCGCAACGGCGCCAATCCGAATTTCGTGTTCCGCGTCTCGGCCGTGGACGAGATCGTCGACAAGGCCATGCTGCAGTACGCGCAGAAGAACTTCAACTCCAAGAAGCCGGGGATGATCCTGGTCAACAATCCCTGGGGCGAATCGAACGAGAAGGGCCTGACGGCCGCGCTCGCCGCGAAGAACATGAAGGCCGCGGGCATAGAGAAATTCGAAGGCAACGACGTCGACGTGGTGCCGCAGCTCACGCGGCTCAAGGCGGCCGGTGCCGACACCCTGTTCCTGGTGGGCAACGTCGGCCCGTCCTCGCAGGTGGTGAAGTCGCTGGACCGCATGGGCTGGAAAGTGCCCATCGTGTCGCACTGGGGTCCCGCGGGCGGGCGCTTCACCGAACTCGCCGGTCCGAGCGCGAAGGACGTGCATTTCGTGCAGACCTACAGCTTCTTCGGCAAGCAGTCGCCGGTGGGCGAGAAGGTGCTGAAGATGCTGATGGCCAAGTACCCCGACATCAAGGGCGCCGGCGACGTGACGCCGGCGGTGGGCGTGGCCAATGCCTACGACGCCATGCATCTGGTGGCCCTGGCGATCCAGAAAGCGGGCGGCACCGGCGGCGACGCCGTGCGCCAGGGCTTCTACAAGATAGACACCCACGACGGCCTGATCAAGAAATACGCCAAGCCGTTCACCCCCGACAACCACGACGCGGTCAACGAGAACGACTACGTCTGGACGCATTTCATCGACAACCAGATCATTCCGGTGGCGATGAAATAATCCTGCCCGGAGGGGGCCGCCCGGCCCCCTGCCTGCGATGCTAGTCACCTCCGCCCTGATCTCCGGCCTCGGCCTGGGTAGCATGTACGGCCTGCTCGCCCTGGGCTTCTACATCACTTATTCCGTCTCGAATACCGTCAATTTTTCCCAGGGCAGCTCGATGATGCTCGGGGCGGTCTTCGCCTACGCCTTCGCCGTCGGACTGGGCTGGCCGCTGGGCCTGGCCGCGATCGCCGCGCTCATCCTGTGCGGCGTCTACGGCATCGTGGTCGAACTGGTCGGCATCCGGCCGTTCGCGCGGCGCGGCTCCAACGCCTGGCTGATGGCCACGGTCGCCATCGGCATCATCGCCGACAACGTGGTGCTGTTCACCTTCGGCAAGGAGCCGCGCGGTTTTCCCATGCCGGCCGAACTGACCGGGTCGATGAACATCTTCGGCGTCGGCGTCTCGCCGCTGCAGATCGCGATTCCGATCGCGGGCCTGGCGCTCGCCGGACTGCTGCACGCGTTCTCGCGCCGCACGCGCCTCGGCAAAGCCCTGCTCGCGGTGGTGCAGAACCGCGACGCGGCGAGCATGATGGGCATCAACGTCGGGCTGGCGGTGTCGATCGCGTTCGCCGTCTCGACCATGTTCGCCGGCGCGGCCGGCATCCTCATCGCGCCGCTGTTCAACGTGCAGTCGGACATGGGCACGCTGTTCGGACTGAAAGCCTTTGCGGTGGCCATACTCGGCGGCATCACCAGCGCCTGGGGCGTGATGCTCGCCGGCCTCTTGTTCGGCGTGATCGAAGCGCTGGTGACCGCGCTGCTGGGTTCGAGCTACACCCAGATCGTCACGTTCACGCTGGTGATCGTGGCGCTCGCGCTCAAGCCCAACGGCCTGTTCGGCCGCGCCGAAGTGAAAAAGGTATGAATTCCGGCCTCAGGCTCCTGCCCACAGCCGCGGTCGTCCTCTGCCTCGCCGGAGCCGCAGCGTTTGCCAGCGTCGCCAACGGCTATTACGTATTCGTCATCGCCACCATGGCGCTCACCGCCATCGTCGGCATCGGCCTGAACGTGCTCGTCGGGCTGACCGGGCAGGTGTCCTTCGGCCACGTCGGCTTCTACGCCATCGGCGCCTACACCGTGGCCATCCTGACCACGAGCGCGAAATTGCCGTTCGCGCTGGCGCTGGCGCTCGCCGCCCTGCTCTCCGGCCTGACCGGGGCGCTGCTCGCACTGCCCGCGCTGCGCGTGCGCGGGCCCTATCTGGCGATGATCACCATCGCCTTCGCCTTCATCGTCGAGAACGTCGCGGTCGAGTGGCGCGGCATCACCGGCGGGCAGAACGGCATCATGGGCATCCCCTCGCCGAGCGCGTTCGGGACCAGCTTCGGCGAGCGCGGCGTGGCGCTCACCGCGATCGGCGTGACCGCGGTGTTGCTCTACGCGTTCTGGCGGCTGTCGGTGAGCAACTGGGGGCGCGCGATGCGCGCCGTGAAAGATTCGGAACTCGCGGCGGAGTCCATAGGCCTCAATCCGGTGGCGGTGAAGACCATGGCCTTCGCGCTGTCCGCCTTGTGCGCGGGGATCGCGGGCGGCCTGTTCGCGCCGCTCTCTGGCTTCGTCACGCCCTCGACCTTCACTTTTTCGCAATCGCTCCTGTTCGTGCTGGTGGTGATCATCGGCGGCGCGGGCACCGTCACCGGACCGCTGGTCGGCGCTGCCGTGGTGGTGCTACTGCCCGAAGTGCTTTCCTGGCTGGCCGAATACCGGCTGCTGTTTTTCGGCATCTTGTTGTTGCTGGTTCTGTGGATCGCCCCCGAGGGTATCGTCGGCGAAGCGTCGCGCTTGCTGCGCAGAAAGAAGCCGGGGATGAGCGCGGATGCGGGTGCGGCCGCGGCGTTGGCGCTCACGCCCGCAACCCCCTTGCGCGTGGTGGTCGAGGGCCTTGCCATCGCCTTCGGCGGGGTCAGGGCGGTCAGCAATGTCGCGTTCAGCGCGGAACCCGGCAGGATCACCAGCCTGATCGGCCCCAACGGCGCCGGCAAGACCACGGTGCTCAATATGCTGGGCGGTTTCTATCAGCCGAACGCCGGCACCATCCGTCTGGCCGAGCGCGAAATCGCGGGCGAGGCGGCGCACGTGATCGCGCGCGCCGGGGTCGCGCGCACTTACCAGACTTCGCAGCTGTTCGGCAGCATGTCGGTATTCGACAATATCGCCATCGCGCGCTGCAAGGGCAGGCTCGGCACGGCGCAGCGCGACACCCGCGCCGCGGTGGAAAGCCTCGCCGCCTTCGTCGGCTACCAGGGCGACCTTGCGCGCCGCGCGGCCGACCTGCCGCATGTGGACCGGCGTCTGATCGAGATCGCGCGCGCCCTGGCCACCGGCCCGGGCGTGCTCCTGCTCGATGAGCCCGCCGCGGGCCTGTCCGGCGAAGACAAGCAGCGCCTGGCGCAGCTGCTGCGGCGCATCGCCGACGGCGGCATCGCGCTGATCCTGGTCGAGCACGACATGTCCCTGGTGATGGACATCTCCGACCACGTGGTGGTGATAGACGCGGGCGTATGCATCGCAGCCGGGCCGCCGCAAGAAGTGCAGCGCGATCCGGCGGTGAAAAAGGCTTACCTGGGCGAGGATGCAGGCCGCCCTTCGGCGCGTCGGGCGGGCGCCATCGGGGCCGGCGCCGATATGCTGGTGGTGGGGCGGCTGCAGGCAGGGTACGGCGCGGAGCCGGTGCTCAAGGGCATAGACCTCTCGGTGCGGGAGAACGAAATGGTCGCCGTGCTGGGCGCCAACGGCGCAGGCAAGTCCACCTTGATGCGCGCCCTGTGCGGATTGCACCGGCCGGTCGAGGGCGGCATCGGCCTGGCCGGACGCAGCCTGCAGGACCTGCCCGCGCACCTCGTGGTCGCGCACGGCGTGGCGCTGGTGCCCGAGGGCCGGCAGGTATTCCCCGAACTGACGGTGGAGGACAATATCCGACTCGGCGCCTTCCTCCGGCGCGACCTCGAGGACGGCGAGATCGACGCCATGCTCGATCGCTTCCCGCGGCTGCGCGAGCGCCTGCACCAGCGCGCGGGCCTGCTCTCCGGGGGCGAACAGCAGATGCTGGCGCTGGCGCGCGGCCTGATGTCGCGGCCGCGCCTGCTGCTGCTGGACGAGCCCTCGCTCGGCCTCGCGCCGGCGGTCATCAACGACTTGTTCGCGGTGCTCGACCGCCTGCGCGGCGAGCGGGTTACCATTCTGCTGGTGGACCAGATGGCCGGCCTCGCGCTGGCGCTGGCCGA
>CAYNVY010000055.1:0-21706 GCA_964400745.1 uncultured Enterobacteriaceae bacterium
TGGCCACCCGCTGGGTGAGCTTCGACATCAGCAATGCCCGTTCGGTGGGCGGCGGTCACATCAAGCTGGCCATCGGCCTGGACTATCTGGCGCGCGCGATTCCCGATGTCGCAATGCGCCTGGGACCCGAGCAGAAAGCGGTGCAGGTCCCCGTGGCCGCCTTGCGTCCAGGCGACCGGGTGCTGGTGCGTTCCGGAGAACGCGTCCCCGCCGATGGCGTAGTCGTGGAGGGCAAGAGCTTCGTCGACGAATCACTGCTTTCCGGTGAGAGCCGGCCTGTGGCGCGGCATTCTGGGGAGCGACTGATCGGCGGCTCGACCAACCTTGCCGATCCTTTGATCATGCTGGTGGAGCGCATCGGCGCCGATACGGTCATGTCGTCCATCGTGCGGCTGATGCAGCACGCGGCAACCGAGCGTCCCGCACTCGCCGCCAACGCCGATCGCATCACCGCCTGGTTCGTCGCCGCGACGCTCGGACTCGCGGCTGCGGCTGCGGCGGCGTGGTGGTTCATCGAGCCCGCGCAATCCTTGCTGGTCGCAGTTTCCATCCTCGTCGTCACCTGCCCGTGCGCGCTGTCGCTCGCAACGCCGGTCGCACTGACCGTGGCAACGGGCAGGCTTGCACGCGAGGGGCTGATCGTTTGCCGCGGCCACGTGATAGAAGCGCTGGCGCGCGCTACCGATGTGGTGCTGGACAAGACCGGAACGCTTACGCTGGGCAAACTGCGCCTGACGCGCACACATGTCCTGGCAGAGGCGGGCGAAGCGGCATGCCTCGATGTCGCGGCCGCGCTGGAGCAAGGCTCCATGCACCCGATCGCAAAAGCACTGCTTGCAGCGTGTCCGCAGGCGCTTGCCGCGCGCAACGCCAAGCATCATGCAGGCAAGGGCGTGGAAGCGGAACTGAACGGCCGAATTTATCGGCTCGGCCGTCCCGAATTCGTGACGGCCGGGCACGGCGGGCCGAGCAGGATGGAGGAGCGTCTGCTTCAGCCAGGCGGTTCCATTGCGATACTGGGCGACGAGACCCGCTGCCTCGCGCTGTTCGAGTTCGGCGACGAACTCCGGCCCGACGCGAAGGCATTCATCGAGTCGCTGCAAAGCAGCGGCAAACGCGTGCACCTGCTGAGCGGCGATCGAGATCAAACAGTCGGACAGATAGCGGCTGCGCTCGCGATCGATGCCGCCACTGCGAACGCTTCGCCACAGTCAAAGCTCGAATACGTGAAGGCGCTCCAAGGTGAGGGCCGGGTGGTCGCGATGATAGGCGACGGCATCAACGACGCGCCGGTACTGGCTCAGGCGAGCGTATCGATTGCGATGGGCGACGGAGCGTGGATGTCGCAGCGCCTGGCCGATGCGGTGTTGCTCTCCGGCAGGCTGTCCGACCTGCGCATTGCATTCGACACCTCGGCGCGCACGCTCTCCATCATCCGCGAGAATCTGTTTTGGGCGCTGGCTTACAATCTGACGGCAGTGCCTCTGGCGGCAATGGGTCTGGTCACGCCGTGGATGGCGGGCATCGGCATGTCGGCCAGTTCTCTCGTCGTGATTGCCAATTCGTTGCGGCTGTTCAGGCGTCCACTTGCCGGCGCAGCACGCGTCGCGCCGCGCGCCGCGGCGTCGGCGGGCTGAACGCATGGACATCCTGTTTCTACTGATTCCCTTGAGCGTGGCGCTGGTATTCGTCATCGGCGTTCTGTTCTGGTTCGCGCTCAGGGGAGGGCAATTCGACGACCTGGAAAGCCCGGGGCTCAATGTCGTGCTCGACGACGACAGGCCGTCTCAGGGAAAGCCTAAAGACACAGGCGAACCTGCTGAAAAAGGCGGGCGCATCGATCCGGAATAGCGCGGTCAAGCGCGAGGCGGGGTGCGATGCGCCGCGCCGTGGCGCGACCGCAGACAGGGCCTAGAAGTCCGGTTCCTGCTCGACCTCTTTGGCGCGGCCTTTCTGCCTGTGATGCTGCCACAGCGCGAAAAGCACCGAGGCGACCGACAGCACGAGCAGAAATCCGGAAATCGGACGGGTGAAGAACAGCCACGGATTGGGGTCGCTCATGATCGCGCGCAACAGATTGACCTCGATCTGGTCGCCCAGTATCAGCCCCAGGATGAGCGGCGCTAGCGGAAAGCGCAGCTTTACCAGTCCGTATCCGATGAAACCGAACAGCAGCAACACCATCACGTCGTTCATGATGTTATTGAGCGCGTAGGCGCCGATCACGCACAACACCAGCACATTCGGGATGAGAATCGATTTCGGCACGGTCACCACGCGCAGGAAGAAACGCGCGCCCAGTGCGCAGATCAAGACCATGAGCGGATGCGCCAGCAGGTAGGCGGCGTAGATGCCGTAGGCGACCTGCGGATGCTGGCTGACGAACAGCGGTCCGGACTGGATGCCGTGGATGGTCATCGCGCCCAGCATGACGGCGGTTACAGCGTCGCCGGGAATGCCGAAGGCCATGATGGTGACCAGCGAACCGCCGACGTTGGCGTTGCAGGACGCTTCAGACGCGATGATGCCCTCCGGATTGCCTTTGCCGAAGCGCTCCGGATGCTTGGAGAATTTTTTCGCTTGGTCGTAGGCCATCACGGTCGCCGCGCTGCCTCCGATGGCGGGCAACACCCCGATAAGAATTCCGACCACCGTGGACCAAACGAGCAGGAACGGGCGGGACACGATCTCCCACAACACCTTGATGTGTGAAACGGTGAGGGGTGGCGCTTTGATCGGCGCGCTGGTGCGATCGGCAGCGGTCATTTTTTCGATATCGGTCATCAGCTGCGCGAACGCAAAAATGCCGATCAGCACCGGCAGGAAGGAAAAACCGTTGCGCAGGAATTCCGTGTTCAGGGTGAAGCGCGGCACGCTCATGATCGGGTCGGAGCCGACGATGGTGATGGCGAGGCCGATCGCGCCTGAGAGCAGGCCCTTGAGCAGCGACGCTTCGGTGAGACCGGCGACCATGGACAGCGCGAATACGAACAGTGCGAAATATTCCCAGGGGCCGAACTCGAGCGCGATCGCCGCCAGCGGGCCGGTCGCGCCGATCAGGAACACGCCGCCGAGCAAGCCGCCGAGGAACGACGACCAGATTCCCAGCCAGACCGCGCGTCCGGGTTGACCTTTCTGCACCATCGGGTATCCGTCGAAGGTGGTGGTAATCGCCGACGGGGTGCCTGGAATGCCGATCAGCGCCGCCGTGATTGCGCCGCCGGCTGATCCGCCCACATACACGCCGGTCATCGCGGCCAGGCCCTGCAGCGGATCGAGTCCGAAGGTGAAAGGCAGGACGATAATGATGGTCATGGTGATGGTGACGCCGGGCAGCGCGCCGCCGATCAACCCGACCAGAGTACCGAGGAACAGGGGCACCAGGTATTTCAGGTGCATGACGTTCTCGATGCCGGCGAGCAGGAGATCAATCATGGCTTACCACCCGGTCCAGCTTCCGCGCGGCAACAGCACGGAAAGATAATGTTCGAAAACGATGTAGGTGACCGCAGCCGAGGCCAGCGCGGAAACCAGAATCACGACCCAGCGCCGCGCGTTGCGTGGCGGATCGATCACGGCCTGCAGCGTGGCCATGAAGAGGAAGGTCGAGACCCGATAGCCAGTCAGCGGCAACAGGATGACATAACCCGCGAAGACCGCGAAGGTCGTGGCAACCAGTGGATAGTTGCGGAATTCGGCCACGGATTTCGCGTCGTCCTTCGCCTGAGCGCCTTGCGTCCGCTGGTGCCAGACGTCGAAGCCGACCAGCATGGCCGAAAGCACGGCCATGATGATCAGCACGATGCGCGGATAGAAATCCGGCCCGACCGGAACGAAGGAGGACTGGGGCAGGCCGCGCGTCAGCACCAGCATGCCGATCGCCAACGCCAAGCAGATCAGACCTGCTATGCCGTCGCGTGTCATGAAATCGTGCGCATACGCTGATCCGATCCTATGTCTAACGCTTCAGGATTCCGAGTTCGCGCGACAGGTCCTTGTTGAGGATGTCGTTCTGCTTGAGGAACTCTAGATAGCCCTTGCGGTCGAGGTAGCGCACGTCGGTACCCTGCTTCTTCATCGAATCCGCGAATGCGGGATCCTTGCTCGCCGCGGCGCAAGAGCCCTCCAGCTTTGTCAGGACATCGACCGGCGTGCCTTTCGGGGCGAGCAGGCCGCGCGAAACGTGATAGACCACGTTGTAGCCCAGTTCCTTGAGCGTCGGGACATTTGGCAGCTCCGGGCTGCGTGTCTCGGTTGCGATGGCGAGGAATTTCAGTTGCGCGGCGTCGACCTTGCCTTTTTGCGTGAGATTACCGTCGGTCAGGTCGATGTGGCCGCCGAGAATCGCGTTCATTCGCTGCGCCAGCCCGTCGTAGGAAATGTACTTGAACTTGATCCCGGCGGCTTTCTCGACCAGTGCCGGAAAGAAATGGCTGGTGGAACCCAGAGTCGCGCCGACAGAGATCTGGCCGGAGCGCGCTTTCGCGTCATCCACCATTTCCTTCATCGTATTCCATTTTGTCTTCGGGCTCGCGGTCACGATCGACGGGGTCGCGGAAATCAGGCAGACCGGCTCGAAATCCCAGTAATTGATGTCGGTGAGGCCGATGTAGTAGGTCGAATGGATGTAGTCATGCACCGCGTACAGCGTATAGCCATCGGCGGGCGAGCCCTTGGCTTCGCGCGCTCCGACCGTGCCCGAAGCGCCGCCCACGTTGGCGATGACGACTGTGGCGCCTCCCAATGCTTTTTGCAGCGCCGGCGCGAACGGACGGAAAATATTGTCCGTGTCGCCCCCGGCAGCCCAGGGGACGATCATTTTAATCGGACGATCGGGATAGGCGGCATTGACGTTGGCAAACGTGCACAGGGCAAGCCCGGCGAGTGCGGCGGTAACGATTCTCATGGTTTCCTCCTCAGGAATGTGACTTTCGAACTCATCTTAACAACCAGCGGCAAGCTTGGCAATTGTGGCGCAGCGAGGCGCAGGGAAATTGATTAGGGTCAATACCCGAGCGTTTGCGGCAGCCACAGCGCAAGCTGCGGAAAAATCGCAACCAGGGCGAGGGCAAGCAGCATCGCAGCCACCATCCACACCACCCACTTTACCGTTGATTCCATGGAGACCCCGGCGATGCGGGTGGTCACCATGAGGTTGACCGCCATCGGCGGCGTGAATTGCCCGATCGCCATGTTCATGGTCATTAGCACGCCGAACCACACCAGGTCCCAGTTGAAAGTCTTGGCGATGGGAAGCAGGATAGGCAGGAACACCAGAAAAATGGACACGGCATCGAGCAGCATTCCGGCGATCAGCAGCATCACCATGATCATCAGCAGCATGATCCATTCGGTCGAGGTGACACCGATCAACGCGTTGGCGAACGCATCGAATGCGCCCAGCGTGGAGCCGGCATGGGCGAACACACCGGCGAGTGAGATGATGATCATCACCACCGCGGATATTTCAGCGGACTCGACCAGAACCCGGTATACGCTGGCCCAGGTGAGCGAGCGGTAGACGAACACGCCGACGAAGAATCCGTAGAACACGGCGACTACTGCGGCTTCGGTCGGGGTGAACATGCCCGAGCGCAGCCCGCCGAGGATGATCACCGGAGCGAGCAGCCCCCAGCTCGCGTCCTTGAAGCTTTGCCAGACCGAGACGTCGCGCTCGCCGCCCTCGGCGCCCCAGTTCTCGCGGATCGAGAAATAAAGCACCGGAATCAACAGCGACAGGCCTGCAAGGATGCCGGGAATCATGCCGGCGGCGAACAAGGCCGGCACGCCGGCACTGGGCACCAGGATGCTGTAAACGATGAAGGCGATCGACGGCGGAATCAGGATCGCGGTCGACCCCGCTGCGGCAATCAGGCTGGCCGAGAACTCGCGCGGATAGCCTTGCTTCGCCATGCCGGGGATCATCACCATCGCGACTGCGGCGGCGTCCGCAGGGCCGGAACCGGAGATGCCGCCGAGGAACATGCACACCAGGATCGCCACCACGCCCTGCGCGCCGCGGCGTTTTCCCACCAGCGCAGCAGTGAAATTGACAATGCGCAGGGCCACCCCCGCGCGCTCGAAAATCATCCCTGCGAGCACGAACACGGGCAGCGCGAGCAGGGGATATTTCGCCAGGCCGGCGTAGGCGTTGGTCGGCACCGACATCACCCCCAGGCCTTCGATCATGATCACCGCGGTGCCGGCGACGCCGAGCGCGACCGCCAGCGGCGCGCCCAGCGCGAGCAGCAGCGCGAAGCCGAGGAAAAGGATCATGCTGCCCTGGGCGAGCACGTCTAAGCCCCTTGACGCACGAGGCGCATCAGCCGACCCAACACGCGCAGCACGATGAGCGCGGAGAGCAGCGGCAGCCAGATGGTATAAATCCACTGCGGGATGCCGATGCCGGGCGAGGTGGTATCGAACTTCCAATCATCCAGAAACAGTTTGAAGCCGTACCAGACGATGACGGCGAACAGCACCGCGGTGGCGGCCATCACCGCCAGTTCCACGTAGTGGGCGATCTTAGGCTGGAGTTTCTCCACCAGAAAAGTCATGCGGATGTGCGAATTCTTCGCGAATGCCGCCGCGGCACCGAAGAAAGTGAGCACCACCATGAGGAACACAGAGAATTCCTCGGTGAAGGCGAACGACTCGTCGGTGAAATAGCGCACCAGCACGTTGGCGAAGGTGATCAGGCAGATCAGCGCCATTGCCGTGGCGGCAAAGAACTCCTCGATTTTGACGGGGATGTAAGGCCGTTCTTCGGCCGGGGGGGTGATCAGATCAGGATGCTCGCTCATGAGTGCGCCAAAAACAAGCGCCGCCACGTCCGCGTGGCGGCGCCGTTCGCTGCGGAATCGATCAAGACTTCTTGCGCGCGGCGACAGACTTCTCGGCCTTGTTCACCAGATCCTGGCCGATGTTCTTGGACCACTTCTGGTAGACCTTGCGCGTCGCCTTCACGAACGCCTCGCGCTCGGCCGGGGCGAGTTTCACCACGTTGACACCGAGCTTTTCGACATCGGCTATGGTGGACAGATCCGGCGCGACCAGGCCCTTGCGCGCCAGCTGGATGACCTGTTTGCCGGCCTCGACCGCCGCTTCCTTCACGATCTTGCGGTCTTCCGCCGTCCAGCTTTCCCACACTTCCTTGTTGGCGACGAAAATCAGCGGATCGGCGACATAGCCCCACATCGTAACGTTCTTCTGCCCCACGGTGTGCAGCTTGGCCGCGGTAAAGATGGTCAGCGGGTTTTCCTGGCCGTCCACTGCGCCGGAAGCGAGCGCAGGTTGCGCGTCGGCCCAGCTCATCTGGGTCGGATTGGCGCCGAGCGCGGTGAAGGTTTCGTTGAAAATCGGCGAGCCGACCACGCGGAATTTCAGGCCCTTCATGTCGTCCGGCGATTTAATCGGGCGCTTCGAATTGGTGACCTCGCGATAGCCGTTCTCCCCCCAGGCGAGGGGTACCACGCCGTTTTTTTCCAGCAATTTGAAAACGTCCTTGCCCACCTCGCCCTGCGTGAGTGCGTCGATGGCGGCGTAATCAGGCATCAGGAACGGCAGCGAAAACAGGTTCAATTCCTTTACCTGCGGCGACCAGTTGATGGTCGAGCCGATGGCGAGGTCGATCACGCCCTGGCGGATGGCCGTAAATTCGCGCGTCTGGTCGCCGGCCACCAACGATACGCCCGGATACAGTTTGATGTTGATCTTGCCCTTGGTGCGCTCGCGCACCAGGTTGGCCCAGATCTCGCCGCCTTTGCCCCAGGGAAAAGCGGTCCCGACCACGGTAGACAGGCGGTATTCGGTCTGATACTTCTCCTGCTGCGCGGTGGCGGGGAGGGCGCACGCCATGGCGGTTGCCGCCAGTATCACCAATAGATTTCTGCGATTCATTCCGGACTCCTTTACAGTGTGTAACTTCGATTCAGGCGCAAGCGTAGCACGCTGCCCCGGGCTAGGCTATGCATCGCTTGGGGCCGTCCCCACTCGCGAAATGGACCAATTCCTGCAACAATCTTTTGGTAGACACGCGCCCCACCTCTTCGAGCGTGCGCGCGTAGCCGACCGGGACGCGCGGCGCGCCTACGCGCCTGACCGGAATGCCGAGCTCTTCGGCTGCGGTGGCCGCGATCTCGGCGCCGAATCCGGCGGCCTGCACCGCCTCGTGCGCGACCAGCAGGCGTCCGGTGCGCGCGGCCGATGCAAGGACCGTCTCCCGGTCCCACGGCCAGATGGTGCGCAAGTCGATCACTTCGACCGAAATGCCTTGCTTCGCAGCCTGCTCGGCGGCATCCACCGCGGCGTGCACCAGCTTGGACCAGGTGACCAGGGTCAGATCCGTGCCGGCGCGGGCCATCCGCGCTTTTCCGAGCAGCGCCGTCCGCTGCAGCGGAAGTTCCGCGCTCGCGCCCCACAATTCCTTGTGTTCCATGTAGACGACCGGATCGTCGCAATCGATGGCTGCGGCGAGCAAGGCGTAGTTGTCCGCGGGTGTCGCCGGCGCCACGACGACCAGGCCCGGAATATGCGCGAACCATGCTTCCAGCGATTGCGAGTGCTGCGCGGCCGACGCGCTCCAGATTCCTATCGGCAGGCGCGCGACCAAAGGCACGCGCCCCTGGCCGCCGAACATATAGCGGTTCTTCGCCGCCTGATTGACGATCTCGTCGATCGCGCACAGCGCAAAATCGGCGACCCGCATTTCGACCACGGGGCGCAAACCGGTGAGCGCCATGCCCACCGCGGCGCCCATGATGGTGGCTTCCGATATCGGTGTGTCGATGATGCGCGCGGCGCCGAACTCCTGCTGCAGGCCCCGATACTGGCCGAAGATGCCGCCGCGGCCTACGTCTTCGCCCAGTGCGATCACGCGCGGGTCGGCGCGCATCGCCTCGGCCAAGGCCAGGCAGGCCGCTTGTGCGTAGTTGATCAATGCCACTGGCCGGCTCCGATGTCCTGCACGTCGGTATAGGCGGCGCCGGGGTCAGGCCAGGGCGCAGCGCGTGCGACAGCCAGCGCGGCTTCGATCTCGGACTGCGCCTGTGCGTCTATTTCGGCGATGCGCCGCTCTGCCACGCCCAGCGCTTGCAGCCGCTTCGCCGCAAATTTCAGCGGGTCGCTTTCCAGCGCGTCTTCGACTTCACTTTTCTGGCGATAGGACGCCGGATCCACCGAAACATGGCCTTTTATGCGGTAGGTGAGAGCGTGCAGGAACTGCGGTCCGCCGCCGGCGCGGATGCGCGCAATCAAATCTCGCGCCTTACTATCCACCGCCTGCACATCGTTTCCGTCCACCGTTTCCGCCGGTATGTCCATGCTGGCCGAGCGCGCTGCGGCGCCTGCGCCAGCGGTCATGAGGTCGGTCGCGGTGGTCGCAGAGTAGCGGTTGTCCTCGCACACGAACAGCACCGGCAGATCGTAGATCTTGGCCCAGTTGAGCCCTTCGAGAAACGGACCGCGGTTGATTGCGCCGTCGCCAAAAAAGCACGCGACGATCGAACTGCTGCCGCGGATTTTGGCGGAATGCGCCGCGCCGACTGCAATGGGGATGCCGGCTGCGACCACACCGTTGGCGCCGAGCATGCCGACCGCGAAGTCGGCGATGTGCATGGAGCCGCCTTTGCCCTGGTTGGTCCCGCTGGCGCGGCCGAACAACTCGCACATCATCGACGCCGGATCGGCGCCTTTGGCCAGCGTGTGGCCGTGGCCGCGATGGGTGGATGTCAGATAATCGCTGCGCGCGAGGTTGGCGCATACGCCCGCCGCCACTGCTTCCTGGCCGGTCGACAGGTGCAGCGGTCCGCGCACCAGTGCGATCGTATCGGTGGCGGCGCCGAATACCGCAACCCCGCCGCGGCTCGTTTCCTCCGCCGCATTCTCGAAGGCGCGGATGCGCGCCATCATGCGGTACAGGTCGAGCAGACGTTCGGCTGGGGACGGCGTTGCTGGGAGGCTATTGGCCGCCACGGACGGCTCCGGAATTGTTCTTGTTGAGAGCGCGCTATTCTAGTTGCGCGCACCCCGCGCGTCAAACTCGGTACGCACCGGAAGGAGCCGGATGGGTGGACCGGGTGTGCCCGTTTCATCTCGCCAAAAACGGCTGTCTGCCAATAGGGGCGGGCATCTTCAGGCATCTTCCGAACGCGCGAACACGCATCGAGCGGCCGCTTTCACACCTGTCGCGGCTAGCGCGACGGCCTCCCGCGGCTCGCGACTAGCGCGCTACCCAGCCGCCGCAGACCGGAAATACCTGGCCGACGAAGCAGCTTGCGGGGTCGCTGCACAGATAGGCGGCGAACTCGGCGTCCTCGCGTGCACCGACCAGCCGGCCCAGCGGCACTTCGCGTTTCAGTCGCTCCTGGAAGCGTGGATTGGCTTGAATCTCCGGCGGAAAATACATGGGGTTCTCGACGAAATTTTGCGCAATCGCGTTCACCTGTACGTTGTGCGCGGCGAGTTCGATGCCGGCCGACTGCACATAGGCGATCTGCGCGCCGCGCGCGGCGCTGTAGGTCGAAGTGCGTTTCGCGCCGCGCAGCGCGGCGGCGCTGCCCATGACCAGGATTCTGCCTGAGCGGCGCTCTATCATCTGCGGCAGCACGGCGCGAAACATGCGCGGCAGCGGATCGACCAGCGCGGCGAAGGTGTGGCGCCATTCGGCTTCGCTGACCTCCGTCACCACGGTCGTGGGCGCCGGCACCGCCAGGTTTGCGACCAGCACATCGATCGTGCCCGCGGCTTCGACGACGCAAGCCGCCGCGCCCGGATCGGTGAGCGCTTGCGTGCTCGCGATCACGGCTGCGCCGTGCGCGGCGAATACCTCGCACAGGACCGGACCCATGAATGCGTCGGCCTGGGTGATCAGCACGCGCTTGCCTTGAAGTATGCCTTGGGTCATGTCACGGGTCATGTCGCACCTCGATGGTTGTGATCAAAGCCCTGAAGCGGGCGCGCTCAGGCGTCGTCCCTGTCGCCGGTGCGTCCGGCATCCGGCGGAAAACGCCACCAGCTCGCCGCGACGAGCAGGCCAAACAGAGAGTAGGCGAGCGTGAACGCCCAGGACGGCGCGTCGTAGTAAAGGAGGCGCTGCAGCCAGTGCTCGATGAAGCTGCCGTCGTAGCTTGGCCCCTGCGCTCGCGCGCGCAGCCACATTTCGAGCGAGGTGAGGGGGCAGCTTGCGCCCAGCCAGGTTTGGGCGACGACGAAGGCGATAGCGGCGAGGTGTGCCAGACGGAAGCGCAGATTGTTGACCCAGCGCCAGGCGCGGAGGTTGCCGGCGATGACGAAAACGAGTCCGCCGACGACGAACGCGACGACGCAGAAATGCAGCGCGAGCACCGCATCGGCGAGCAGTTGGTACGGCGGAAACTCAGGCACGTTCCGAGTCCCCGGGGCGCCTACCTGCGGCAAGAGTCAGGGGTGATTTCAAGCATGAATTTGCAGCTCGGCGCGCTGAAAAGCTCAGCCGCGCGCGGGATCGCGCCCGAGGTAACGCAGGACCGGCTCGATGGCATCGATGCCGGGTGCCGAGTCGCATGCGGCCTTGGCCGAGCACCAGGGATAGGGCAGAGCCAGCAGCCAATCGAGCACCGCCGGCAAACGCTCCGGCGGAAGCACCAGCATGGTTTCAATGGTGATCAGCAGCCGCCCGACCAGGTGCGGCGCTTCGCGCTGAAACACCCAATCGTAGCGGCCGCAGCCCACGCGCGCGTTGCCGCTGGCTTTTTCCGACATGCCGACGAGCCAGTCGCAGGAAAAGGTCGAGACGCCCGCCGGCGGCCGCTGCAAGTAGAAGGAGTAGATGTTTTCGTAGGACTGGCCGAACTTGCTTACCAGGGCGTCGGCGATGGCGGGTACGCCTTTTGATACCGCGGGGAAGGAGATGTCATCGGTCTTCAGCTTGACCTCCAGGACTGCGGTTTCGCTGAATACCTTCTGCATAAAGTGCGGGCGGTTCTCGTCCTTCGCGTGAAAGTAGTCTCGCAGCAGGCGCTCTGGCGAGTTATCTGTATGTTCTGACATGGAGGCGGCTCGTGAAGGTTGATGATCGGTCCGGCGCCGGCCGGTAGCCGGATAGCGCAACAAGGCCGACTCCCAGGACCGGGAACGCGGAGTGTAGCCCAGAGGCTGCGGTTCGAGTGCGACAGAGGGCGGGTGCGCGATCGATTTCAGGATTGCGGCGGCCGCTACTCTTTGCGCGACCAGTAATTGCGCATGAGTTCGTGCGACCAGACCGGCTGGCGAACCTCCTGGCGCGGGAGAAATTCGACCATGACCGGCTTGATGTCCAGCACCGGCGTGCCGTCGATCGCATCGAGTTCTTCCACGAAGAGTTTCCGCCCCTGGATTCTCACGACGCGGCAGATGCTGCTGCCGATGCGGTTTGGCCGGTTTTTGCCGCGCTGGGCGAAAATGCCGACGGCCGGCCAGTCCAGGTTGTTCCTGGGGTGGCGCGCGCCGGTGACGATCTTGGACGGATCGGCCTCGTGAAACACGAACAGCACCTCGACGTGCGAGAAAGTGGAGAGGCCCTGCAGGGCGGCCGAGGTGAACTGCTCGGTGAGTACGATGCACGCTTCCTCGCCGCCCCAGAAATCGTCTTCGGCGTGGGGGCGCAGCGCTTCGACGTAGCCGATAGGCTGGATTTGTATTTTCATACAACCGCTCCTTCAATGTGCCGACCCGAGAATCCCGGGAATTGCCGCGTGCGCCAGCACGTCCGCGCCGTGGATGTAGGGGCAGGAACAAAACTGTACTCGCGGATTGTTGTGGGCGAGATCGTGCAGGCTGTCCTCGCACGCTACTGCAAGCATGGGATTGCCAGAGGCATCTGCCGGCACTTCGTCGAATGCGGTTTTCATCGCTATGTTGATGTCCTACGTCGCCGTTCAACGGCGCGCGGCTTTTGGCGCGACCGTTGCGACGGCTTGTTGGGCCACATGCGCGGACCATGGTCTGATTCTCACCAGCTTGGGACCGATTGCACGCTCAGCGACCTCTGTGTCATAGGCAGCCTGCGCACGTAACCAATAGCCGTTGGACAAACCGAAGAAGCGGCAAAGCCGCAAATCAGTATCAGCAGTGACCCCCCGCTTTCCCGCAACAATGTCGCCAATACGCTGCGCCGGAACGCAAATTTCTTTCGCTAGGCGATACTGGCTAATGCCCATGGGCTTAAGAAACTCCTCCAGGAGAAGTTCACCAGGGGTGACGGGCTTGAGTTTTCCCATATGTATCTCTCTTCAGTGGTAATCCACTATCTCTACGTCTTCAGCGCCTGCTTCCGTCCAGCGAAAGCAGACGCGCCACTGATCATTGATGCGAATGCTGTGTTGTCCGAGGCGATCGCCCTTCAAAGCTTCAAGGCGATTGCCGGGAGGCACCCGCAAATCATCCAAGCGGCCTGCGATCTGTAGCTGTCTGAGCTTTCGCTGCGCCACGGCAGCGATGTTTACAAATCGCCGGATACGCTCGCCCTTGGACAGCGCCTCCGTCTCTGGGCACTTGAACGACCTGATCATGCACTATAGTAACGCGATGCATGATTAACGTAAAGCGTGATTATGAAACCCAACCCTAACGATCAGGGGCACGCCGCTTGCGGCGCGTCCCCTGCATTGCTTTGTTGGGCGTTGCTGCTGTCACTTCTGGTATGGATGTAAGTGTGGTGGGCGATATTGAAACTTCCCCTATTGTTGACTTCGACGATTCCACCTGAAGAAGGCGAGCGGTTGCAACACCGATTTCATTCAAAAGCAGCTTGAGTGACGGCTCCGGGATACCTGTCTTCGCTGAAAGCTCTGGAAGATCTTTAGCAACGAGCATGTTCGTGACGAAGGTGAGTCCCTCCAGCATATCGCACAGCTGTTTGATCGAAACCACTCATCGATACAAAAGATATTGGCAGAAACAGGCGGGATACAACCAGCTCCACGATGCCGCTCAAGATTGGCGCTGACTTTAGCTGAGCGAGAAGAAATATCGCGTTCTGTGGCGGCGGATCAGTCGATTCGTTCAGTGGCGGCGCGACTTGGGCGTGCACCCTCCACGATCAGCCGCGAGATAATGCGCAATGGTGGCCAGGAATGCTACCGGGCGAGTCTGGCTGACCAAGCTGCCTGGGATCGAGGACGTCGCCCCAAGACCTGCAGGCTGGCGGAGAACCGAACCTTAGCGCACATCGTGGCAGATAAGCTCCAATTGCTGTGGTCACCAGAGCAAATTGCTGGGTGGCTGAAGCATACTTATCCGGACGACGAGGCTTTCCAAGTGTCACACGAGACCATCTATCGCAGCCTATATATTCAAGCCCGTGGTGTCTTGAAGAAAGAGCTGTTGAAGCATTTGAGGCGTACACGAGTAATGCGCCGCTCACGCCATCACACTCAGAAGACAGGCGATCACGGAAAAATCATTGACGCGGTATCGATTAGCGAGCGTCCGGCCACGGTTGAAGATCGGGCGGTCCCAGGTCACTGGGAGGGTGACCTACTGTGCGGAACCAATAGCAGTCAAATTGCGACCCTCGTCGAACGGCATACCCGCTACGTGATGCTGGTGAAGGTCGTCAGCAAAGATTCCGAGACGGTCACCAATGCGTTGATCAAGAACGCTCGCAAGCTGCCGCAGGAACTCTACAAATCACTGACCTGGGATCGGGGTACAGAGATGTCCGGCCACAAGCGATTCACATTAGCGACCGACATCAAAGTCTATTTCTGTGATCCTCAGAATCCTTGGCAGCGCGGAACCAACGAGAATACGAACGGCCTTTTAAGGCAGTATTTCCCCAAGGGCACTGACATTTCGGCTTACTCGCAAGCTCACCTCAATGCTGTGGCGAGGAGATTAAACACTCGCCCAAGGAAAACACTAAACTACGAAACGCCAGCCGAACGATTTAGCCAATCCGTTGCGTCGACCGGTTGAATCCGCAGCCCACATTACGACACCCGTTTATGCCGGCCGATGTAGACCATGGCGCTTGTGAAATGCGTTTGATCTGAAATGACCTTGCATTGGCGACCGCCCCACAAGTGTTCGTCGTTGATGTCTTTGAGATCAGGGAACTCTTTTCGAAGCACAAAGGATGCGTACCCAAACAACCGGTGGGCAATCTTACTCGGCGGAGCCTCAGACTCGATTAGAAAATGCGCGTGGTCACCATCCACGGCGAAGGCGTGAATTGTCCAGCCGAGTTCAAGAGATTTTTCCCGCACAAGCTCTTCGAGTCTTTGTGCGATTGCACCAGTAAACGCTGATTTGCGATACTTTGGGCACGCCTGAAAATGGTAGCGATTGTTGTGGCCCGGCGGTGTGCCTTCTATCTTCAGCGACATGTGATGACCTATTGGTTTGTGGGCTCAACGTAGAAGTAACCGGCCTTGCGCGCGCTTTATGCGCAAGGTCCGGTTGACTGCCGGGTTAGCGCTATGGCGAGCCAAAGCATTTAATAGTGGCCTGATAGCAGCTGCCAACAAGGGCCTGCGAGAAAGAAATATTGCAATGGGTGGAGATACCCGGTAATAGATTGCGATGAATACACGGCCTGGAAAAGATGGCTGAAGGGTTTCATCACGAAACCGCCGAAGCGCGATAACCTCAGGTGCATGGTAGTCACCATAGACAGCGGTAGCGATAAAACACGCACCATCGTCAAGATTTTTGTAAGTACCAGCGCAAAACGGGCAAACCGATCTTTTGGGCACCAGATCATAGCCAATGAGCGGTCGGCCCATAATGATTCGCGGAATCATTTTCTTGCTGCAGTGGGTACAGGTGACTCTTTCGTCGGAACTCCGATTGCCTGTAACAGTTTGAGCTTTGGCCACTATCACAACCGACGACGCCCTCGGTCCTTTCTTTCCCGAGACGCTCTCGAAACTGACTATATCCCCATTACGAGGAAGGTCTGCTCCCTGAATGTCTCGGATATTGAAGTAGTGTTCTTTTCCATCGTCCGCGACGATGTAACCATACCCTTTTTCCTCAGAAAACCATTTAACCTTGCCTTGCACAGTGACTCCTTTTGATAATGGTAACGGCTAACGTGTTGTTCTGCGGCGGGCCACGACGACCGTTGATCTGGCACGACGCTGGCGGCCCGTCCGCAGCAACAAATGGTTAAATGGGTAATTCTCGACATGCCTCACCTAGCCTGTAATTACCAATGACTATTGGTTGAATAGGTTGACCATAACGAGGCTGCCAAATAGCCCTAATTTCAGCCTGGTTAGAAAATTCTGTTTCTTTTATAAGTGCAGGATGACGTCCCCAATCTTTCCCATTCCATTTTTCCGTCCTGTTTTGATAGATTACTTCGTGAACACCACCTAAGAATACCGGCACAATTGAATTTAGCGTATCAGTTAATAGTTCAAAAAAGTAATTTGGGTTTGTTATTTCATAACACGAGTCCGCCCCATCAAACTCAAGCATCGTTTTTTTCGAGAACACCTTTGACGTACACAGAATGAAACAATCGGGCCCGTCGAATGATCTGGCAATAGTAATACCTTCTATTTTGACGTTAGTCGGTTTGTCTCCAAAATTAAATACACCAAATTGCTCAATTGCCTTTACTTCTGGATTATTTGGATCAGTAACGTGAAGGTGTTCTATTGGGTGAAATACTTGCTTTCTTCCTTCTTGTGGGTCAGCGATTCCTTTCATGTGTTCAGTTCTTCTAAAATCATGAAGAGTGCCAATTCGTATAATCCCCATAGCTAGAAGAGATTGCGTGTATTTCTTTGTCGAATACCGATACATTCGGCTTCCCATTTAACTAAAATTGGACACCCTAAATCTTCCCAGAAAAAGCACCTTCGAGGTGTCCAAATCGGTAGTGTATTGCATAAATCCCTGATTTGAAGTACTGTATATATATACAGTAACCCCAAAAGTCCTGGAAAAATACACCGTGAGCTCCATCGATTCGGCGTACCTTGCACCCGCCCCGCCTGCGCTCCGGCTGCTGGATCAGGTGCGCGCCAGGATTCGCGTCAAACATTACTCGATCCGGACGGAAGATACCTATGTCGACTGGATTAGGCGCTTCGTGCTGCATTTTGGCAAGCGCCATCCGCGCGAGCTGGGGGCGCGCCATGTCGAGGCGTTCCTGAGCGATTTGGCGGTCACCCGGCACGTTGCGGCTTCAATGCAGAATCAGGCCAAGGCGGCGTTGTTGTTTCCTTACCGCGAAGTGCTGGAACTCGAATTGCCGTGGCTGGAAGGCATTACCCAGGCGCGTACGCCGCAGCGCCTTCCGGTGGTGCTGACTCGCGCCGAAGCGCAGGCGGTCCTGCTGCGGCTGCGCGGCACGCACAAGCTGGTGGCGGGCCTGCTCTATGGTGCGGGATTGCGGCTGATGGAAGCGGTGCGCCTGCGGGTGAAGGACGTGGAGTTCGCCCGAGGCGAGATCGTGGTGCGCGAGGGCAAGGGCTTCAAGGACCGGGTGACGATGCTGCCGGCGGTGCTGTCCGACTCACTCAGGGCGCAAATGGAGCTGGTGAAGCTGCTGCATCGGCAGGATCTGGCCGAAGGCCATGGCGCGGTGTATCTGCCTTTCGCGCTCGACCGAAAATATCCCGGCGCCGCCCGGGAGTGGGCATGGCAGTACGTGTTCGCGTCAGGCAATCTGTCCGTCGATCCGCGTTCGGGCGCGACCCGGCGCCATCATATCGACGAGAAAGGCGTGCAGCGCGCGATGAAGCAGGCGGTGCGCGATGCCGGGATTTCCAAGCCCGCCACGCCGCACACTTTGCGCCATTCGTTCGCCACGCATCTTCTGCAAGACGGTTACGACATCCGCACGGTGCAGGAATTGCTCGGCCATGCCGACGTTTCCACCACCATGATCTACACGCATGTGTTGAACAAGGGCGGGCGCGGGGTGCATAGCCCGCTCGACGGGTGTGCGCCCGATCGAGCCTTTGCGTCGGGTCACTGACGGCCTTGACCTGGGGATTCGGTCGATTGCCGGGTTGCCCGGGCTTGCTGTTGCGGTCCCTCCCTCAACCGCTGCGACTCTCCCGCTCTAATTTTTCGCGCTGCTCCGGATGCGCGATGGCGATCATCTTGCGCGTGCGCTCGGCCAGGCTTGCGCCGCGCAGGTCGGCCATGCCGTATTCGGTGACGATGATGCCGGCGTCGCTTCTGGGCGTGCTCACCGGGCCGTTCAATTTTGCGACGATGCGGCTGTGGCGGCCGGCAGTGGAGGGCAGGGCGACGATGGGCAGACCGCCCTTCGAGCGTTGCGCCGCGCGCAGAAAATCGCCTGCGCCGCCGACCGCGCCCACATACACGCCGGCTGCGACTTCGGCATTGATCTGACCGGTGAGATCGACCTCCACCGCGGAGTTGAGGGCGACGAAGTGCTCGATCTGCGCCAGCACGTCGGCGCCGTGGGTGTAGGCGCAGGAACGAAACTGCAGCTGCGGGTTGTTGTGGGCGAAATCGTGCAGGCGCTTGCTGCCGAACATGACGCCGGCGACGGTGTGGCCGCGGTCTATGCTCTTTCTCGTGTTATTGATGACGCCCGCCTGCATCAGCGCGGCGACCTGATCGCCGATGGCGCCGGAGTGCACGCCGAGATCACGCCGGTCGACTAGCTGGGCGAGTATGGTTTCGGGCAGGGCGCCCAGGCCGAATTGCAGCGTCGCGCCGTCCTCGATCAAGCCGGCGATCGCGCGCGCGATCTGCAGTTCGGCCGGTCCCGGCTGCGGGTTGGTGAACTGGATCGGCTCGCGCGCGGTGTGCACGACGAAATCGAGATCTTCCCCTCTCAGCGTGTATTCACCGTGAGTCCAGGGCGCCTGCTCGTTGATTTCGGCGATGACGACGCGCGCGGTCTTCAGCGCCGGGATCAGGTACTCGTGAGCGAGCGACAGGCTGTATTCGCCGCGTTCGTTCGGCGGCGAGAGCTGCAGCAGCAGCACGTCCGCTTTCAATTTCCCGCCCGCGATCAGACCCGGCAGTTCGGAGTAATGGCAGGGCAGGATATCGAGCTTGCCCGCCTTGGCCAGGACCCGGTTGCCGCCGGTGCCGCAGTATGCCGAGAAGCGGATGCAGTCGGCGTGCTCCTCTTTCAGTGTGTCGGAAAAACTGACGCCGAGGAATACGCTGAAGCTGCCCACGGCATGCCGTTGCTGCATCAGCGCCCGGGTCAGCGGCAGAGGTTCGGCGCTCGCCTGACCCCACATCACCGCGTCGCCGGAGCGGATGATGCCGGCAAACTCGAGCGCGCTCAGTTCGATGGTTTTGGGCACGATAGTTTCAGTCGGTGGAAAGATCGCGCGCGGTTCACAACGCGCAAGGCTAAGCGTAACATTGCGCCACCGGAAATTGAAAGACACAAATTTGAAAGGCGCAAATGGCACAAATGGAAAAAGAGATGAAGCTGCTGGGCATGGGGCCGTTCTGGGACGATTTGTCGGTCGGTGATCGCTTTCGCACCGCGGGACGCACATTGACCGAAACGGACCTGGTGAATTTCGTCAACCTCACCTGGCTGACGGAGGAATTGTTCACCAACACCGAGGACCGGGCGACCATGGCAATCGAAGGCCGCGTGGTGCCCGCCGCGCTGGTCTACGCCTGCGCCGAAGGTTTGCTGCTGCCGATGATTCAGGGCACCGGTCTCGCGTTCCTGAATGCGACGCTGGACGTAAAAGGCCCGACGTTCGTCGGCGACACCATACACGTCGAATGCACAGTGACCGAAGCGCGCAAAACCTCCAAGGGCAGCCGCGGGCTGGTGCGCACGGAAAACAGGGTGGTGAATCAGGACGACGAAACGGTCCTCACCTACAACCCGCTGCGCATGATGAAGGGGCGCAACAGCTAGGGAGGTACTGAACAAGGGGGCGATGCCCCCTTGTAGATCCCCCACTTCAGAGGAAGCGCTGAATACCTGTTAGCAAAATTCAAGACTTGATCAGCGCTTCCCTAGCTGACGCCGTCGATCCGGTTCGCTTCCGCAGCCGGGGGGCTGGCCGGGGTCTGGTCCTCCAGCCATTCGCGCCAGACGGCCAGGAGCACGGCGACGATCACCGGCCCGACGAACATGCCGATCAGGCCGAATGCCGCCAGGCCGCCGATCACGCCGAACAGCACCAGCAGGAAGGGAATGTGCGTGGCGCTGCTGATCACCAGCGGGCGTATCAGATTGTCCACCCAGCTCACCACCAGCGTGCCCCACAGCAAGAGGCCTATGCCCTCCAGCGTATTGCCCGAGAACAGCAGCCACGCACCGAGCGAGCCCCAGACAAAGGGCGTGCCGAACGGCAGGAGCGCGATGATCGCGGTGAAAGCGCCGAACAGCACCGGCGCCCGCACGCCGGCGAACCAGTAGCCCACGCCCGCAAGGACGCCTTGGGCGAACGCGGTCAGCACCAGACCGTAGAGGACCGCCTTGGTGGTGGTGCCGATGGCGTCGATGTAGCCGTCGACGCGCCTGCCGAGAAAACGCCGCAATACGCGGCGCACCTGGTCGAGCAGGCTTTCCCCGTCGCGGTATATGAACAAGACGGTGAGCAGAGCGAAGCCCAGCCTGAGCGCATTGTGCGCGACGCCGCCGACCAGATCTCCCAATTCGCCCAGCCACTGCTGCGCCCAGAGCGCCAGCTGCGCCCGCATCGCTGCGGGGTCGGTGGCGAACTGATCCATGAAGCCCTGCAGTTTTTCGCCTATCCAGGGCAGGTTCAGGACGAAATCCGGCAACCGGTGCGATCCCTCGGCGAGGTAGGCCGAGGCGGCCTTGTAGGCGAACACGAATTCGCTCTGCAGCAGCGCGACCAGCCACAGCAGCGGCAGCACGAACGCGGTCGTGAGCAACAGCGTCATGAGCAGGGCGCTGCTCATCGCATGGCCGCGCAGCAGCTTGCGCAGCCGGGCGTAGACCGGCCAGGTGACATAGGCGAGTATCGCGGCCCAGACCGCTGGCACGATGAACCAGCCCAGGACGAGATAGCCGAGAATGAACAGGGCGCCCAGAATCAGCGACAGAATGATCCGGCGCGGGACAGACGCGGTGGCTTGCTCAGCTGCCATGCATTTCCTTCTGAGAGCAGTCGTCCATGGCCTCGAGATTAATTGGCGAAGGTGGAAGCGAAGCGCGGATAGGTTTCGGCGATTTCGCCGCGTATGCGCCCGCGGATCAGCGCCAGTATCTCGGGCTCTGGCGCCGGGGTGAAGGGCACTTTGTCCGGGCAGTCGAATTCGAAGCCGGTCTGGTCGCGGATTTCCTCGACGCTGTGTCCTGGGTGCACGCTCTCCAGGCGGAAGCGCTGCTGCCCCTTGTCGAATGAAAACCAGCCCAGGCCGGTGAGCAGGCCGTAGGGTCCGCCAGGCCGATAGACGCCGGGCGCGCTGACGCCGGGCGAACTGATGAAGTCGACTTTGGGCACCATTACCCGCCGCGTATGCTCTTCGCGGAACAGGATCACTTTCGGCACCAGGTAGTACACATACGCCGAACCGAAAGAGCCGGGCCAGCGCACATCGGTGGCGGGGTAGCTGCCGGTGCCGATCAGGTTGATGTTGCCCTGGCCGTCGATCTGCCCGCCGCCTAGGAAAAAAGCGTCGATGCGGCCCTGGGCCGCCATGTCGAAGGTTTCGACCCCGCCGTTGGTGAAGGCGTTGTAGCGATTGGAGCCGAGGATGGTTACGACCATCGGAAGTCCCTGTGGGACGCGCATCGCGC
>CAYNVY010000056.1:0-5862 GCA_964400745.1 uncultured Enterobacteriaceae bacterium
TGAAAGCTGCCTGCATCCAGCATCCGGGCTATGCGCTCGCGCACGGTCAGGCGTCCGCCGTCGTGCTGGCGCTTGACCTTGTCCGCCCCACCCATCTGTTGCGCCATCTGCTCGCGCAGGCGCAGCTCGTCCAATTCAGGCTGCCAACTCATAATCTGTTTCCTTCTAATCGATCTTTATGTTGGCGCGCCGTATGGTGTCCGCGTTCTGGGTAATCTCGGCACCTATCTTGGCGGCGAAGGCCTGCGGGCTCAGCGTCACAATTCGGCCCTGGCGTGCAAGCTGTTCGCGCACCGCAGGGCTGTTCGCCGCCGCGATGATTTCCCGGTTGAGCGCCTGCACCACCTCGTCCGGCGTCCCCGCCGGGGTGAAGACGCCGAACCAGAACGAAACGTCAAAACCGGGAATGAACTCTGCCACCGCGGGCAGGTCGGGCAGTTCGGACCAGCGGCTGGGCATGGTCACGGCGAGGGCCTTTAGCTTCCCGGCCTTGAACTGCGCGATAGCCGAAGGCGTATCGAAGGTGAAGTCAATTTCGCCGGCGAGCAGCGCGGTCTGCGCCTGGCTCGCCGCGCGGTACGGCACGTGGATCATGCTCACGCCGGCCTTTGCACTGAGGAACTCTATCCCGAGATGCGCGAGGTTGCCGGCGCCTGCCGTACCGTAGGTGAGCGTGCCGGGCTTGGCCTTGGCCAGCGCGATCAAATCGTTGAAAGTCGCGACCGACGCCGTGCGCGGATTGGCAGGATTGATGGCAACGGTGAAGTGGCCGTCGACCACCGGCGTAATCGCGACGAAATCCTTGAGCGTGTTGTACTGCGCGTCCTTGTACAGCAGCGGATTGACCGTCATCGCGCTTGAATTGGTAACGAGCAGGGTGTAGCCGTCCGCCTTCGACTTGGCCGCTGCGTTCGCAGCGAGCAAGCCGTTCGCGCCGACCCGGTTTTCAACGACGAAAGGCTGTCCGAACTTTGCGTTGAGGGAGGCGGCGACGATGCGCGCAATAATGTCGGTCGCGCTTCCGGCGCTGAAGCCGACCAGCAGCTTGACCGGCTTCGACGGATAGTCTTCCGCCGCGACAATACAGGGCGCGGCCAACATGCTGGATATGGCGATGACGACTCGCGCCAAATATGTCCATCTTGCTTTCATGAGGTGTTCTCCGCTTGATGAAGATCGGTATGCATGCTGCCGGCCTAAACTATGATTTCTGCCGCCCGCGTGTCGCGCCCGTGACGCATCATCTCTGTGTGTGCGGCGAGCTGGCTCAAGGCCTGCAGGGCCTCCCGGTCGCTGCCGAACACCGGTACGCCCAGTTTGACGAACGGCGCCGCAATCTCGTCCTGCGGCACCGATAAGACCAGGGGTTTCCCCGTGTCCGCGATGAACTTGGCCGCGTCGCGCGCAAACGCCTCTACGTCGTAGCCGGTGCCGGCGATCGGAAGGCCGACAAACAGCAAATCCGCTTCCGCGTCCTTTCCCGCGATTTCCAGCGTCTTGCCGAAGAGGCTGCTGTTGCCAAGCAGCACGCCGGTCATATCGATCGGGTTGGTGGTGGTGGCAAAGCCCGGCAGAATCGCGTTCAACTGCCCGCGCGTAGTTTCAGCCAGCGTCGCCAGCGGCAGATCCAGCCCCTGGGCCAAGTCCGCAGCCAATACGCAGGTCGCGCCGGAGTTGCTGACCGCGACCAGTTTGCGTCCGCGCGGCCGCCAGCCCTGCAAATACAGCGCTGAGGCATTGACCAGATCCTGCGGCTCGTCGGCGCGCCAGATGCCATGGTGCCGCAAGAAATCGTCCACCCGCCCGTCCTCGATTTCCGCGGAGCCGGTATGCGCGCGGGCGGCGCGCTGGCCGCGCTCGGTGCGGCCGGATTTCAGCGCCACGATCGGCAGGTCGCGGGCGTGAGCGATGGTCGCCGCCTCGGCCAGGCGTTCGGGCTTGTTGATGGTTTCCAGGTACAGCAGCATCAGTTTGACTTCGGGGTCGCGGGCGATGTGCGCCGCCAGTTCCGATACGGTGATATCGGCTTCGTTTCCGGTCGCATGGCAGTGGCGCACGCCGATGCCGCGCTGATACAGTAAACCGTAGATCAACTGCGACAGGGCGCCGCTCTGGCTGATCACCGCCACCGGCCCGGGCACGCAGGGGGCGTCGTGGAAAATCGTGGAAAAATTGGCGATCGCGCCCGTGCCGAAGTTGGCCAATCCCTGCGAATTCGGGCCGACCAGGCGCATGCCGGCGGCGCGCGCCGTGGCGAGCATCGCATCCTGAACCTTCTTGCCTTCGGCGCCGGTTTCGCCGTAGCCGGAGGCGAGGATCACGGCGACTTTTACCCCCATGCGCGCGCATTGCTCCACCGCCTGCACCGTCCCCTCGCCTGCGAGCGCCACGACCGCCAAATCCGGCACCTCCGGCAGGGACGCGAGATCCGGATATGCCTTGTGGCCTTGCACTTCGGCGCGCGCGGGATTGATCGGGTAGATTCTTCCTTTGTAGCCGTAGCGGCCCATGAACAATAGCGGCCGCCCGCCGATCTTGTGCGGATTGTCGGAGGCGCCGACGATGGCGACGGATTTCGGATTCAGTGCGGCATCAAGATTGTTTGGCATGGTCTTATATCGAAAGTTATCGGTTTATCGGAATCAAGCGCGTTCGAATCGCGGCAAATGGCGCCCGCCATGCTCGAAGAATCCTGCACGCACACGGTCGCCTATCGCCAGTCCCGCTGCGCCGTGCGCCATCATACGGTAACCCTCGTCCAGATCCACCAGCACAATGACGTAGGGCGCAAGCGCTCGAAACTCGTCGGACGGCGCGCGCTCCACGCGGGTCCACGCGTACACCGTCCCCCTGCCGGAGGCTGTTTGCCACTGCATATCGTTTGCACCGCAATTCGCGCAATTTGCCCGCGGATAGGACTGCAGCGCCGCGCAGGCGCCGCAGCGCTGGTAGCGCAGTTCGCCCGCGGCGCATCCTGCCCAGAAGTGCGCGGCCAAGCTATTCATCGCGGCTCAGGATCAGGCTGACGTGAGAGGACAGCACGCCGCCGTCGCCGTGCACCAGCGCACACGCCCGCTCTCCGGCCTGGCGCGAGCCCGCTTTTCCCGAAAGCTGGCGCTGCGCCTCGACCGCATGCGCCATGCCGCCGGCGACTCCGCAGTGCCCGTAGGACAGGAGACCGCCATGAGTATTCAGCGCAAGCCGGCCGGACACGCCGAAGTCCCCGTCGCGCAGGCGCGCCGCCGCGCCGCCGCGCGCAGCGATTCCTATTTCCTCCAGCAGGATCAGTAAAGTGATGGTGAAGGAGTCGTAGATGCCGAGATAGTCAATCTCGGCTAGACCGATACAAGCCTCGGCCAACGCCCGCTCGGCGGCACGCCGCGCGCCCGTATCGGACACATCCGCCATACTGCTCACATGTTGGTGCAGATGCGCCTGGCCGGCGCCTGCGATACGCACGCCGACGCCGCCGCGGCGTTCCCGGCTCACCACCAGCGCCACCGCGCCGTCCGAAATCGGACAGCAATCGAGCAGCTTGAGCGGCGCGGCGATGGTCTTTGAAGCGAGCACGTCGGCGACGCCGATCGCATCCTTCAGCTGCGCCCCGGGGTGGGCGGCCGCGTGCCGGCGCATGAGCACCGCGAACTCGGCCAAGTCCGCTTCGCTTACCGGGTATTCATGCATGTAGCGCGAGGCGAGCAGCGCATAGTAGGCGGGGATGGTCGCGCCGTACGGCACTTCGTAGTCCGGATGCCCCACCTGGGCCAGCGTCTGAATCGCGGCGTCGCGCTTTTGCCCGCTCAGCCGGTTCTCGCCCGCCACCACCAGCACTTCGCGGCAGCGGCCCGCGTCCACCAGTTCGCGCGCCAGCATCACCATGGCGCAGCCGGTCGCGCCGCCCAACTGCAGCGCATGGGCATAGTGCGGCCGCAAGCCGTAGTGCTCGGCGAACACCGTGGACAGCATCAGGTGCGGCAGCGTCGTCGCGTAGCCGCATAGCAGGCCGTCGATCGCCTGGCGTCCGATGCCAGCGTCGGCGAGGGCCAGGTTCGCGGCTTGCGCCATCAAGTCCAAGGGCGCAGAGCCTTCGATCCTGCCGAAAGGGGTGTCCCCGACACCGGTGATATAGGCCAATTAGAGTCCCGCTTCAAGCGTTATTTGGAGCAAAGGCGACATTTGGAGTAGAGTCTCACTTTTCACATACGATAAACCTTTTTCATGAATGTGAAAACCCCTGCCTCCCGGTTCCGGCCCTGCCGGGATCCCATTTAAGGAGAAAAAGCATGGAAATCGGCATTCTCGCCTACGGCGCCTACATTCCGCGGCGCAGGCTCTCGCGCAAATCCGTCGCCGACGCCAACGCCTGGTTCAACCCTGCGCTCAAGGGACAGGCCAGGGCCGAACGTTCGATGTGCAACTGGGACGAAGACGCGGTGACCATGGCGGTGGAAGCCGCGCGCGACTGCCTGAGCGGATTTCCCCGGGACCGGATACGCGCGGTGCAGCTCGCCTCGACCTCGTTTCCGTTCGAAGACCGCCTGAATTCCGGCATCGTCGCGCAGGCGCTGAATCTGGGCGCCGAAATTTCGGCGCTCGATGTAGGCGCGTCGCAGCGTGCAGCCACAGCCGGGCTCGCCGCGGCGCTCGAAGGCGCGGCCGGCGCGGGCGGACAGGCACTGTTCCTCGCCTCGGAAAAGCGCCGCACCAAGGCCGGGAGCACGCTGGAGATGACCAGCGGCGACGGCGCGGCGGCACTCCTGATCGGCGAGGGCAAACTGATCGCCAGGCTGATCGGCGCTCACAGCCGAACGGTGGATTTCGTCGATCATTATCGCGGCCAGGGCTTCGCCTACGATTATGTCTGGGAGGAACGCTGGATCCGCGACGAAGGCTACGCCAAGATCGTGCCGGCGACGCTCTCCGGCCTGTTCAAGAAAACCGGCATCGAAGCCGGGTCGATCGCGCATTTCTGCATGCCCTGCACTCTGGGCAAAGTGGCCGCATCGGTGGCGAAGAAAGCCGGTATTCCCGAAGCCGCGGTGCGCGACAACCTGCATGCCGTCTGCGGCGAAACCGGCACCGCGCATTCGCTGGTGATGCTGGCCGACGCGCTCGCGTCGGCAAAGCCCGGAGAACGCATACTGGTAGTCGGCTTCGGCCAGGGTTGCGACGCCTTGCTGTTCGAAGCGACGCCGGAACTGGCGCAACTGCCGCAGCGGATGGGCGTGCGCGGCTATCTCGCGCGCCGCCGCGAGGAGACCAACTACAACCGTTTCCTCGCATTCAACGATCTGGTGAAACTCGAGCGCGGCATGCGCGCCGAACTCGACAAGCAGACGGCGCTGTCGACCCTGTATCGCAAGCGCGACATGATCCTGGGCTTCGTCGGCGGGCGCTGCGAAACATGCGGCACGCTGCAATTTCCGAAGTCCAACGTCTGCGTCAACCCGGACTGCAACGCGTTCCACACCCAGACCGACCTTCCGTTCGCGGAAATGAGCGGCAAGGTCAATTCCTATACCGCAGACCAGCTCACCTATTCCCCGGATCCGCCCACCATATTCGGTATGGTGCAATTCGACGCCGGCGGGCGGCTGATGGCCGATTTCACCGATACGGACATCGGCGAAATCAGTGTCGGCCTCGCCATGCGCATGGTGTTCCGCATCAAGGACTACGACTCGCAGCGCGGATTCACGCGCTATTTCTGGAAAGCGACACCGGCCGGTGCCGCGAAGGAGGCATGACATGGCTACGGGCATACGCGACAAGGTGGCGATTCTGGGCATGGGCTGTTCCAAATTCGGCGAGCGCTGGGACAAGGAAGCCGACGACCTGATGGTCGAAGCCTTCGAGGAAGCG
>CAYNVY010000056.1:5962-21496 GCA_964400745.1 uncultured Enterobacteriaceae bacterium
CGAGCGCTGGGACAAGGAAGCCGACGACCTGATGGTCGAAGCCTTCGAGGAAGCGATCAAGGACGCAGGCATCGAAAAGAACCAGATCGAGGCCGCCTGGCTCGCCACCGCGATCGAGGAGATGCACGTGGGCAAATCGGGCATACCGCTCGCCCAGGCGCTCAGATTGCCGTTCATTCCGGTGACGCGGGTGGAAAACTATTGCGCCAGCGGCACCGAAGCGTTTCGCGGCGCGGTCTACGCGGTGGCTTCGGGCGCCTGCGATATCGCGCTGGCGCTGGGCGTCGAAAAACTCAAGGACGCCGGCTACGGCGGCCTGCCGCAGCGCTCGCGCGGCGTGCTCAATTCGATGTTCTGGCCCAACCTTTCCGCGCCGGGCAGTTTCGCCCAGCTCGCCGCGGCCTACGTGGCCAAGCACGGCTGCAATGCCGCGGACCTGAAGCAGGCGATGGCGCACGTCTCGGTCAAGAGCCACGACAACGGCAATCGCAATTCCAAGGCCCACCTGCAGAACAGGATCACCGTCGACACGGTGATGAACGCACCCATGGTGGCCGCGCCGCTGGGCCTGTTCGACTGCTGCGGCGTGTCCGACGGATCGGCCTGCGCCATTGTCACAACGCCGGAGATCGCCAAGAGCCTGGGCAAGAAAGACATCATCAGCGTCAAGGCATTGCAGTTGGCGGTTTCCAACGGCGTCGAAGCGCAGCACAACTCCTGGGACGGCAGCTATTTCCCGACCACGCGCATCGCCTCCACGCGCGCCTACGCCGAAGCCGGGATCAAGAATCCGCGCGAGCAGATCAGCCTGATCGAGGTGCACGATTGCTTCTCCGTGACCGAACTCGTCACCATGGAGGATCTGCACATTTCGCCCGAGGGCGGCGCGATCAAGGACGTGCTCGACGGCTTCTACGACGCCGACGGCCCCATCCCCTGCCAGATAGACGGCGGGCTCAAGTGCTTCGGCCACCCGATCGGCGCCTCGGGCCTGCGCATGATCTACGAGATGTACCTGCAGCTGCTCGGCCGCGCCGGTCCGCGCCAGCGCAAGCAGCCGCCGGTATTCGGACTGACCCACAACCTGGGCGGCTTTCCGTTCCAAAACGTCTCGTCGATCTCCATCGTCGGCCGTTACGGCGCGTGAGCGTAAAATGGGGACAGACCACGTTTTCTGTTCCCGCAACCGGGAGTTGACCCAATGGCCTATGCCAAGAAAACGTGGTCTGTCCCCGGTTTTCATTTTACTATCTAGAAACTTCAGGAGCATGAAATGGCAGACATGATGAAAGACAAGGTAGTCGTGGTAACCGGATCGGGCGGCGGCATCGGGCGCGAGATCGCGCTGCTGATGGCGGCCGAAGGGGCGAAAGTCGTGGTGAACGACATCGGCGCCTCGGTCACGGGCGAAGGCCAGGACGTCGGACCGGCGCAGAAAGTGGTGGACGAAATCAAGGCCAAGGGCGGCCACGCGGTCGCCAATACCGACAGCGTCGCCACCTGGATGAGCGCCAACGCCATCATCAAGGCGGCGATCGACACCTACGGACGCATCGACTGCGTGGTGAACAACGCTGGCATCCTGCGCGACCGCATGTTCTTCAAGATGAACCCCGAGGAATGGGAAGCGGTGATCGACGTGCACCTGAACGGCGCGTTCTACATGAGCCGCGCCGCATCGACCTATTTCAAGGATCAGGAGTCCGGCTCCTACGTGCACATGACCTCGACCTCGGGCCTGATCGGCAACATCGGCCAGGCCAATTACGGCGCGGCGAAACTCGGCATCACGGCGCTGTCGAAAATGATCGCCATGGACATGGCGCGCAGCAAGGTGCGCTCCAACTGCATCGCCCCCTTCGCCTGGAGCCGCATGATCAGTTCCATCCCGGCCGATACGCCCGAAGCCCAGGCGCGCGTGAACAAGTTGAAGACCATGGAAGCCTCCAAGATCGCGCCCATGGCCGTCTATCTCGGCAGCGACGCGGCCAAAGATGTGACCGGCCAGGTATTCGCCGTGCGTGCGAACGAGATCTTCCTCATGAGCCAGCCGCGGCCGCTGCGTTCCGTGCATCGCGGCGAAGGCTGGACCGCGCAGAGCATCGCCGAACATGCGATACCCGCCATGAAGGCCGGATTCTACGGGCTCGATCGTTCGCAGGACGTGTTCACCTGGGACCCGGTCTGAGCATGGATTACGACAAGATAAAGAACTGGTCCTTTCCGGAAATAGAGCACACCTACACGGCCAAGGACAGCATCCTCTATGCCCTGGGCGTAGGCTACGGCCACGACCCCATGGACGAGGCGCAGCTTCGGTTCGTGTACGAAAAGAATCTGCGCGCCGCTCCGACCATGCCGGTGGTGATGGGGCATCCCGGCTTCTGGATGATGAATCCGGACACCGGCATCGACTGGGTGAAGATCGTCCACGGCGAGCAGGCGCTGCGCATCCACGCCGCCATCCCGGCAGCGGGCACAGTGATCGGCCGCACGCACGTGAAGGCGATCGTGGACAAAGGCAAAGACAAGGGCGCGCTGGTGTGCCTGGAGCGCAGCATCGTCGACAAGACGAGCGGCACCGTGCTGGCGACGCTGGACCACGTCACCTTCTGCCGCGGCGACGGCGGCCTCGCGAAGAGCGACCCCGCGCCGCCCCCGCCGCAGGTCGTCCCGGAGGGCACGCCGGAGGCGACCTGCGACCTGCCGACGCTGCCGCAGGCGGCGCTGATCTATCGGCTCTGCGCCGATCCCAATCCGCTGCACGCCGATCCGGCCGTGGCCAAGGCGGCGGGCTTTCCACGACCCATCCTGCACGGTCTGTGCACTTACGGTGTCGCCGGCCATGCCGTGTTGAAGACCTTCTGCGCCTACGATCCGGCCCGGCTCACCGCCCTGTCGGTGCGCTTCTCCTCCCCGGTATTTCCGGGTGAGACCATACGCACCGAGATGTGGCGCAAGAACGATACGGTCTTGTTCCGCTCGCGCGTGCTGGAGCGCGACGTCGTCGTGCTCAACAACTGCGTCGCCACGATCAAGGACTAAGCGCCGATGTCGGACGACACACTGCGCATGCTGCGCGACAGCGCGGCGGATTTCGCCAAGCTAGACCCGGCCCGCGTGCGCGGCTTGCGCGCAGCGCGCCCGGGTTTCGACCGCAGCCTGTGGCGCGAGATGGGCGACATGGGATGGCTGGGGGTGCTGATCCCCGAGGCGCACGAGGGCCTGGACCTGGGAATACACGCCGCTGTGATCATCGCCGAGCAACTCGGGCGCGCGCTTTATCCGGAACCCTACTGCGCCTCCGCCGTCCTGGCCACGCTCGCCCTGCTCCACGGCGACGGCGAGACGCTGCGGCAGCGGCATTTGCCGGCGATGGCTGCGGGCGAACTGGTGGCCAGTCTGGCCTGGCAGGGTGTGGGCGGCGGCCTGGATTTCGCGCAGTGCGGCGTCCGCTCGCGCAAGCGCGACGGAAAGTTCGCGCTCGAAGGGAAAAGCCGATTCGTCGAAGCGCCGAACGCCGACGCGTTCATCGTGTCGGCGCTGTCGGAGCGCGGACTCGAACTGCACTGGGTCGCGCGCGACGCCGCGGGACTGTCCTGCACACCCGAAATGCGCGCAGACGGCAGCGCCGGCGCGCTATTGAGTTTCGATCAGGTAGCGGTGTCCGACGAGTCGCGCGTCGCATCGGCCGGCTGCGCCGCTTCGGCGCTGGCGCTGGCATTCGATTTCGCCGCGGTCGCCGCGAGCGCGGAACTCCTGGGCGTGATGGACAGCGCCCTCGGTTTGACGCTTGAATACCTGCGTGCGCGGGTGCAGTTCGGCAAGCCCATAGGCAGCTTCCAGGCGCTGCAGCATCGCGCCGTCGACCTGTACCTGCAAAAGGAACTGAGCCGCGCTGCGCTTGCGGCGGCGTGCGCCGCCTTGCAGGATCCGGCGTGCACGCCGCAGCGGCGCGCGGCAGCGGCCTCGGGCGTCAAGGCGCGCGCGTCGCAGGCGGCGCTTGCCATCTGCAATGACGCCGTGCAGATGCACGGCGCGATCGGTTTTACCGACGAATACGACCTCGGCTTGTACCTCAACCGTGCGCTCGCGCTCTCGGCCTGGCTCGGCAACGCGAGCGCGCATCGCAGCCGTTACGCCGGCTTGTCGGAGGCGGCAGCATGAATGCGACGACCTATGACGCGACGACCTATGGGGTAGCCCAGGAGCAAGATTGGAACGCGCTGTCGGACGAAGAATTCCGCGCTGTCGTCGCAGGCGAATTCGAAGCCCATCATCCGCGGCATTTGCGTTTTTCGCCGCGCAGGCTGCGCTGGTCGGAGAACCGGGACTGGTACCTGCGCATGGCGGCGAAAGGCTGGATCGCGCCCAGCTGGCCGCGCGAATTCGGCGGCATGGGCCTCTCGCCGTCGAAGATGCTCATTTTTCTGGAGGAGCAGGAACGCTGCGGCATCGCGCGCTTCCAGGACCACGGCATTCTCATGGTCGGACCGGTGCTGATTCGATTCGGCACCGAAGCGCAGCGCCGGCGCTACCTCCCGCCCATTCTCGCCTGCGAGGAGATATGGGCCCAGGGCTATTCCGAACCCAACGCCGGATCGGACCTTGCGAGCCTGCGCACCGAGGCCAGATTGGAGGGCGACGACTTCGTCATCAACGGGCAGAAGACCTGGACCACGCTGGCGCAGGATGCGACGCATATCTTTGTGCTCGCGCGCACCGACAAGAACGCCAAGAAACAGGAAGGCATCAGCTTTCTGCTGGCCGACATCAAGGCGCCGGGCGTCAGCGTGCGGCCGATCCGCGACATCGCCGGGCACGAGGAATTCTGCGAGGTCTTTCTGGACAATGTGCGCACGCCGGCGTCGAATCTGGTGGGCGAACTGAACCGCGGCTGGACCGTGGCGAAATCCCTGCTCGGTTTCGAGCGCATCCACATCGGCAGCCCGAAGCTCCCGGAATACGGCCTGCAGGTGCTGCAGACGGTCGCGCGCGCGCGCGGATTGCTGCAGGACCCGGTGTTCCGCGACCGGCTCGCGCGGGTGCAGCTCGACGTGGCCCACCTGGGCGACCTGTACGCGCATTTTGCCGCCATCGTCGGACGCGGCGAGCCGCTCGGCCCCGAGGTATCCCTGCTCAAAATCTGGGCCACCGAAACCTTCCAGCGTATCGCCGATCTGATCATCGAAACCGCGGGGGAATGCGGCGGGCACGCCGGGGACGTCGCCATGGGGGAAGACAGCATCAATTTGCTCGCGCCCTTCTACAAGGCGCGTCCATCCACGATCTATGGCGGCAGCAACGAAATCCAGCGTAACATTCTTGCCAGGCAGGTGTTGAATCTGCCAAGCTAGAAAACCAGGGGGAGACGAACTCAGATTCGCCAAGCCCAATAATTGAGGAGGAAACCAAGATGAAACGTGTTCTGCAAATTTGTATGTTGTGCCTTGCCACGCTGTGCTCCGCACAGGCGCTGGCGCAAGCCTGGCCCAGCAAACCGCTGCGCCTGGTGGTGCCGTTCCCGCCCGGCGGGCCGACCGATATTCTAGGACGCGCAATCGGCGCCAAGCTGGGTGAGTTGCTCGGTCAGCCGGTGATCATAGACAACCGCGGCGGCGCGGGCGGCGGCATAGGCGCGGACAACGTCGCCAAATCGCCGCCGGACGGCTATTCGCTGCTGCTCGGCACCACCGGCACGCATACCATCAATCCGAACCTCTACAGCAAGCTGCCCTACGATCCGCTGAAGGATTTCGTGCCGATATCGCTGGTGGTCCGCTACCTCAATATCCTGGTGGTCAACCCCAACGTGCCGGTGAAATCGGTGGCCGACCTGATCGCGCTGGCCAAGCAAAAACCGGGGCAGGTCACCTTCGGCTCGGCCGGCAACGGCGCGTCGAATCATCTGACGGGAGAAATGCTGGCCGCCATGACCGGGGTGAAAATGCAGCATGTCCCCTACAAGGGCAGCGGTCCGGCGCTGAACGACGTCATCGCCGGACAGATCGACTTCATGTTCGACCAGTATTCGACCGTCGGCCCCAACATCAAAGCCGGGCGGCTGCGCGCGATCGGCATTGCGACGAGGGAGCGCCATCGCCTGCTGCCGGATGTGCCCGCGATCATCGAAACCATACCCGATTTCGTCGTGCCCTTATGGTACGGCCTGTTCGCGCCGGCCGGCACGCCCCGCGATGTCGTCAATCGCCTCAATGCCGAGCTGACCAAGGTGATGAAATCGCCGGAGATCAACGAGCGCATGATGACCCTGGGCTGGGATCCAGTCACCAACACGCCGGAGGAGTTCACCGCGCAGATCAAGGCCGAGTCGGCTGTCTGGGCCGACGTGGTGAAGAAATCCGGCGCCAAGATTGACTGAAAAGATACCTGACATGCGAAGCTCTGGTTGTGGGCGCATAACGGCCGGAGCTTCCCCAACTCTGTGGAGCTGACATGGACCTGAGCATCAATCCGGCGATACTCGCCCCCGCGGCACCCGACGCAGTCCCCGACAATCGCGGCGCTAATCTGTTCGAGGCCGATCCGCGCTATGCCGAGCTGCTCGCGCTGTATCTGGCGCCTGATCTGCACGCCTTCCTGCTGCCGCATCTCCAGCGCCTGGGCCTGCTGGCGGGCGACGCGCTCGATCAGCTTGCCAGCACCGCGGACAAGAATCCGCCCGTGCTGCACTACCGCGACCGGCGCGGCTTCGACCGCGAATGGCTGGAGAAGCATCCGGCCTATGTGGAAATGGAGCGCTTCGCCTACGGCGAATTCGGCCTCGCCGCGATGTCGCACCGCTCAGGCGTGCTCGGCTGGCCGGAACCGCTGCCGCCGCTGGCGAAATACGCCCTGACCTACCTGTTCGTGCAGGCGGAATTCGGTTTGTGCTGTCCCCTGAGCATGACCGATTCGCTCACGCGCACGCTGCGCAAGTTCGGCGCGCCGGAGTTGGTCGCGCGCTATCTGCCCGGGCTGACCACGACCGACATGGAGCAGTTGACCCAGGGCTCCATGTTCATCACCGAACAGGGCGCCGGGTCCGACGTCGGCGCCGTCACCACCATCGCGCGCGCGCAAGGAGACGCCTGGCAGCTCTACGGCGACAAATGGTTTTGCTCCAATGCCGACGCGGATCTCGCGCTGGTGCTGGCGCGCCCCGAAGGCGGCGTGCCGGGAACCCGCGGCCTGGGGCTGTTCCTGCTGCCCCGCACCCTGCCCGACGGCAGCGCCAATCACTATCGCATCATCCGCCTCAAGGACAAGCTCGGCTCGCGCGACATGGCGAGCGGCGAAATCCGCATGGAAGGCGCGACTGCGTATCTCGTGGGCGAGCTCGGCCGCGGCTTCGCCCAGATGACCGACATGATCAATATGTCGCGGCTCTCCAACGGCGTGCGCGCCGCGGGCATGATGCGCCGCTCGCTCACCGACGCGCTGCACTTGGCTCGCAACCGCGACGCATTCGGGCGCAAGCTGATCGACCTGCCGCTGATGCGCCGGCAACTGCTCAAACTCATGCTGCCGGCTGAACAGGCGCGCAGCGTGTTCATGCTGACCGCGATCGAGCTTGCCCGCGCGGATCAGGGCGACGAGCAGGCGCGCCGCCGTGTGCGCGTTCTCACCCCCTTGATCAAATTCCGCGCCTGCCGCGACGCGCGCCGCGCCACCGGCGACGCCATGGAAATGCGCGGCGGCTGCGGCTACATCGAGGAATGGTCCGATCCGCGCCTGGTGCGCGACGCGCATCTGGGTTCGATCTGGGAGGGCACCAGCAACATCGTCGCGCTGGACGTGATGCGCTCCATCCGGCGCGAGCAATCGCTCGAAGCCCTGCATGCCGACCTGAACGAACGCGCGAGCCGGGGCGGCATGCTGCGCGAGCGGCTTGCCCTGGCGATAGCGCGCAGCGTGGCGCTTGCCGGCAGCGCAGCGGCTCAAAAGAACGACATGCTCGCGCGCCAGGCGGCGAGCGCGCTGTATCGCGTGACCGCGGCGGTGACGATGGCGGAGGAGGCCGCGCGGCTCAAGCACGACGCGCGCCGCGCGCTGCTGGCTAGCCTGGTGCTCGAACACCACGTGGAGAGCCGGGATCCGCTGGCGCAGGCGGACACCGCGCGCGAGGCCGAAATCGCCCAGGCCCTGCTCGATGAACAGCCGCTCGCGCCGGAGATCGTCCAGGGCCTGATCGATCGCTGAACCCCGGCCTGAAGCATCCGATCGCAGCCGGTGCGCAAGCGCCGGCTGCGCTCATTTTGATTTGACCACTGCATCTAGGAGTTTCAATGTCCCGCCCGCTTTCGCACATCCGCGTGCTCGATCTGTCCCGCGTCCTCGCCGGGCCCTGGGCCTCGCAAAATCTCGCCGACCTCGGCGCCGAAGTGATCAAGATCGAGCGCCCGGGCGCAGGCGACGACACGCGCGGCTGGGGGCCGCCCTGGTTCAAGGACAAGGAGGGCAAGGACACGACGGATTCGTCCTACTATCTTTCGTGCAATCGCGGCAAGAAATCCATGACCCTGGACATCTCCAAGCCGGAGGGCCAGTCCATCGTGCGCGAACTCGCGGCGAAGTGCGACGTCCTGCTCGAGAACTACAAGGTCGGCACCCTAGCGCGCTACGGCCTGGGCTACGAGCAGTTGCACGCCGTCAATCCGCGCCTGATCTACTGCTCGATCACCGGCTTCGGCCAATCGGGCCCCTACGCGCCGCGCCCCGGCTACGACTTCGTGTTTCAGGGCATGGGCGGGCTGATGAGCATCACCGGCGAGCGCGACGAACTGCCCGGCGGCGGGCCGATGAAAGTCGGCATCGCCATCACCGACATCCTCACCGGCATGTACGCGAGCCTCGCGATCTCCGCGGCCATCACCCACGTCGAGCGCGGCGGCAGCGGACAGTACATCGATGTCGCGCTGCTCGATTCCATGGTCGCGTTCAACGCAAATCAGATCAGCGGCTATCTCGTCGCCGGCAAGATCCCCAGGCGCTACGGCAACGCCCATCCGAACGTAGTGCCGTATCAGGCCTTCCCCTGCAGGGACGGCCACCTCATTCTGGCGGTCGGCAACGACAGCCAGTTCGCCAGCTTCTGCAACGTCGCCGGCCGCCCCGAACTGGCCGAGGACGAGCGCTTCCGACAAATGACCGGGCGCATCGTCAACCGCGACGCGCTGATCCCGCTCATCGCTGAAATCATGAAGCAGCGCGACATGCACGAATGGATCGGCGTGCTGGAAGCCGCCAACGTGCCCTGCGGTCCGATCAACAATATGCAGCAGGTATTCGAAGACCCGCAGGTGCAGCACCGCGGATTGAAGGTCGAGATTCCGAACCCGAACGGCGCGCCCTGCCCGACCGTCGCGAGCCCGATGCGTTTTTCCGAAACGCCGGTGGAGTACATAGTGCCGCCACCGACGCTGGGCCAGCACACGCAGGAAATCCTGCAGGATCTGCTGGGCAAAGACCGCGCAGCGGTGGATGCGCTCGCTGCCAAAGGCGTCGTCTGAATCATGGCGGCAACCGACGATAGACCGTATGCCGGCCTGAACGTGCTCGACATGAGCCAGGGCGTCGCCGGGCCCTACTGCGCCGCCCTCCTCGGGCAGCAGGGGGCGAACGTGATCAAGATCGAGCCGCCGGAGGGCGACTGGGTGCGCGTCATGGGCGGCGGCAAGGAGGGTATGAGCGCGCTCGCCGTTGCCGGCAATCTGGGCAAGCGTTCGATCTGCATCGACGCCGCCAAGCCGCAAGGACGCGCCCTGATCCTCAAAATGGCTGAGCGCGCCGACATTTTCGTGGAGAATTTTCGCCCCGGCGTGATGGCCAAGCTGGGGCTGGACTACGCAGCGCTCAGCGCGATCAATCCGGGTGTGATCTATCTCTCGGTCACCGGCTTCGGCGCATCCGGTCCCGAGGCGCACAAACCGGCCACCGATTCCATCGTGCAGGCCTTGACCGGCATGGCGCTCATCAACAAGGATGCGGCCGGATTGCCGCGGCGTTTCGGCATCCTGGTGCCCGATACCGTGACCGCACTGTACGCGACGCAAAGCATGGGCGCCGCGCTGTATGCACGCGAGCGCCAGCCGCATGGTGCCCGCCGCGGCAAGCATGTGACCGTGTCATTGGTCGAATGCTGTGCCGCCTTCCAGACCGGGGCCATCCTGGACGACTTCCTGTTCGCCGGCCAGTACAAGCCGCCGGTCACCGTGCCTGCCGGCGTCTTCGCCACCGGCGACGGCTATGTGGTGCTGGCCACGCTGCGCGATTCGATGTGGCAGGGTCTGTGCCGCGCCCTCGCGCGCGAGGACTGGCTGGCCGAACCGCGTTATGCGACCAGCGCCATGCGCGGGCGATGCGCCGACGAAATCAACCGCGCGGTGGCGATCATCATGCTCACGCGCAGCAACCAGGAATGGGCGGAGCTGTTCGAGCGGCACGACGTGCTGTTCGCGCCGGTGAAAACCTATACGGAATTTCGCGACGATCCGCAGATACGGCACATGGGCTACTTCGGCGAAACCGATCAGGCGCCGTACGGCAAGCTGCCCGTGCCGCACGCGCCGGGCACCGCGCGCAGCGGCATATTGCCGCCGGCGCCGCGCAGCGGGGAACACAGCCGGGAGATACTCGCCGAATTCGGTTATTCCGCTGACGATATCGCTGAATTGGAGCAGGCGCAGCTTGTGAAGCAGGCAAGCTGATCCATGCGCGCCCTGCTCTGCCGTCAGTGGTGCGAGTTCAAGGACCTGCGCATCGAAGACATTCCCGCGCCCCCGCTTCGTCCCGGCTGCGTGCGTCTGCGCATCGCCTACGCCGGGCTCGGTTTTGCAGTCAGCCTCCTGGTCGCCGGAAAGTATCAGCGCAAACCGCCGCTGCCCTTCGCTCCCGGAACCGAAGTGACCGGCACGGTAATCGAAGTCGCCGCCGGAGTGACACGCATCAAGCCGGGTGACCGGGTGCTGGCCGTACTCGATTGGGGCGGTTTTGCGGAGGAGGCCATCGCCACCGAAGACACCGTCTATCCTCTGCCGCAAGGCTTGGCGCTCGATTCCTCGGTGCATCTGGCGATCTCCTATCCCACCGCCTATGCCGCGCTGGTGTGGCGCGCGCGCCTGCAGCCCGGAGAGACCCTGCTGGTGCACGGCGCCGCCGGCGCCACCGGCCTCGCCGCAGTCGAATTGGGCAAGCAACTGGGGGCGCGGGTCATCGCCTGCGCCAGCAGCGGGGAAAAGCGCGCCGTGGCCAGGGCGCACGGCGCCGACCTCGCGCTGCCGCCGCGCGATTTCCGCGAGGCGGTGAAAGCCTTCACGGACGGACGCGGTGCGAACGTCGTGTTCGATCCGGTCGGCGGCGAAGCGTTCGATGAATCGCTGCGCTGCATCGCGACCGAGGGGCGCATATTGCCGATCGGTTTCGCCAGCGGCAAAGTGCCGCAGATTCCGGCGAACATCCTGCTGGTGAAAAACATCTCCGTGCTCGGCCTCAACTACGGCACCTACGTCGGCTGGGGAATCACCGACGAGCGCCGCGCCCATGCGCCGCGCGTACAGGCGATGCTGGCGCAACTGTTCGAATGGACGCTCGCAGGCAAGCTCAAGCCGACGCTGTCGCACTGTTTCGAACTCGCGCGCTTCGCCGAAGCGATGGATGTCGTGCTCGCGCGCGGCAGCACGGGCAAGGTCGCATTGAAAATCAACGAGGAGCAACACATATGATGAACTGGATTCAGTTGATGGGCGCGCTTCTGCTGGCGTGGTCGAAGATCGTGAGGGAGTCGGGGGCGAAAGCGGATTGATGGCGCATTGCTCCGCTCGCCGGTCGGCGAGAGGCCCGTATCAATTAAAATTGTCAAATTTAACAACTCGATATGCCTGAACGTCATATAGAACCTTAATCATGGCAAAACCAATGTTGAACAATATAGCAATCCAATTTCGACCAGGTCTAGTGCGCGCCCAGGCCAGTCGAATGCAATGATTTCCGCCACAGCTGTTTACAGCCGATGCCTGAAACCGTGATGAATCTCCCGCCCTCTTTCTTTCGAAGAATCAGCGACAGCGAATATGAACCGACCGAGGCCACCATCGGCCCCTGGTCGGCGGAACTGCAGCACGGCGGCCCGCCCTCAGCGCTGCTGACCCACGCCCTGCGCGTGTATCCGTCGCCCGGCAATTTTCGGATTTCCCGAATCACCATCGAAATCCTCGGCACGGTGCCGGTCTCCCCCTGCGAAATCCGGGTGGAAAAAGTGCGCGTGGGCAGGCGCATCGAACTGCTCAAGGCGCACTACCTGTCCGCCGGCAAGACCTTCATGCTCGCCCATGCGTGGCGCCTGGAGGTGGAGGACGGCATCTCGCAGACGGTACCCGAAACGTTCGCGTTGCCGCCGCTCCCCGAACCGCAAGTCCAATCGTTCTTTCCCGGCGTCGATTATTTTCCCTACGGGCATGCCATGGAATGGCGCTTCACCGAGGGCCGCTTCGACTGCGCCGGTCCCGCCACGGTATGGACCCGCCCCCGGATTCCGCTGATCGAAGGCATGGAGATCGACGGCCTGGAGGCCTTGATCCTGATGATCGACTCCGCCAACGGCATCAGCGCCGAACTCGACATTCTCAAATGGACTTTCGTGCCGGTCGATCTAACTCTGGGAATTTATCGTCAGCCCACGGGGCCCTGGATGGGCATGGCCGCGCGCACCGTCATCGGCGGGGAAGGCGTGGGCCAGACGACGACCACCGCCTTCGACGCCGCAGGGAGCGTCGGACACAGCATGCACACCTTGTTCGTCCGACCCCGCTAGAGCCGGCTGAAGCGAATCAAGCCGGGTGACGCGGCATCACCTCGGCGACTAGCCGAACGCCCGCCGTTGCGGCGGTAGAACTCGGCATGCTTCAGGCTTGATCGAGAATACGCGATACGTCGCGCAGAAAAAGCGGGTCGCGCTCGTTCATATGGGACGCGCTTCGGAAAGAATTCGGTCCTTGAGCTCCGGATGCAGACCGCCTTCGGTGCAAAGATCCACCTTTACGCCCAAGACTTCCTCCATCTCGAGTTGCAGGCCGACTAGCCCGAAAAGCGAGGTCCCTTTTCGTACGTTCACCAAAACGTCGATGTCGCTGCCTTCCTTGTCGGCCCCCCGGGCCACCGAGCCGAACACGCGCACATTGCTCGCACCGTGTCCGGCAGCGATGGCGAGCAGCTTGTCCCTATGAGTGGCGAGAGCTTCGGAGGGCTTCATGGTTGGTATTTTCGCAGGTTTTGGTGCGACTGCGTCGCGGACTTTGGCGGCAGCAAGAACAAGGCAGCGCCTAGCGTTACGGTACTCCTTCATCTATAATCTGTACCGTAATCGGTATCTTAGGAAAGCAGCCATGAACACACTGACCGCCGCCGAACTCAAACGCCGCGGCATGGCCGCGATAGAGGACGGCCTGCGCCGCGGCCCGTTGCACATCGTCAAGCGCAACCGGCCGGCGGCGGTGGTGCTGTCCGAGGACGACTATCAGCGTCTGGCTCACGGCAAGGCGGCGGCGATTGGTCTGACCGCACTGCAGTGGCTGCTCGCGCAGCCCGCCGACGGCAAGCGCAGCAAGGCGAACATCGACACAGCTCTTAAGGCCGAGCGCAACTGGTGATCGCCTTCCTCGACGCGAGCGCTCTGATCTACCTGATCGAAGGCAAACAGCCGTTTGCCGGCAAGGTGCGCAAGGAACTGGCGGTGCTCGCAAAAAAACACCCGGATCTGCGGGCGGCGGTGAGTCGGCTGACATGGCTGGAGTGCAGAGTCGGCCCGATGAAGGCCGACGACAGCGCGACACTCGCCTTGTACGACGCGTTCTTCGCCCGCCCCGATCTGGTGTGGGTGGAACTGACCCGGGACGTCGTCGAACTGGCGGCAGCCATCCGGGCCAGGCACGGCCTGAGAACACCGGACGCTCTGCAGGCCGCCAGTTGCCTGCAGCTGGGCAAAGATCATCTGTTCCTGAGCGGGGACCGAGCGTTCAAGCGCGTGAGCGGACTGAATGTGAGAGTGCTGGCCTGAGCCGTCGCTAGCGTCTGCAGCTCGCGCTCGGCCACGCACGTAGCGGTCAGTTCGCCTCAGCCGTCGGGGAATACTTTGACTGCGGGTCGATACCGCCGTATCGGGGCTTCGAACCCATTCCGGAATGGCGCCGAATGCCGTATCGATGACTTGCCACATTTGGCATCTTGATATGCCGAAACGGCAGACAGGGCCTGAATTCAGGCAGTACCAATGTTCATAAATGTTATAAAACGAATGGCCAGGATAGACCGCTGAGCACAGCCGATTCGTCTATTCACCGACAGCCAGGGCTTGCACCCGGGACTGCGGGGCAGGCCTAGATCGGCCCGCCCTTCTTGCGGCTGAACAGCGCGTCGAGTTCGCCGACGATGCCGCGGCGGAAGGCGAGCACGCAGATCACGAAGATCGCGCCCATGATCACCTGCACCCAGGAGCCGACCTTGTCGGCGAGTTCGTTCTGCAGGGTGATGATGAAAAACGCGCCCACCACCGGCCCGAACATGGTGCCTATGCCGCCGATCAGCGTCATCAGCACCACCTCGCCCGATTGCGGCCAGTTGACGTCGGTGAGCGTCTCGAAACCGAGAACGATGGTCTTGGTGGCACCGGCCAGGCCGGACAGCGCGGTGGAAATCACGAACGCAAGCAGCTTGTGCTTGTCCACGTCGTAGCCCAGGGACAAGGCGCGCGCTTCGTTCTCGCGGATCGCCTTCAGCACCTGGCCGAAGGGCGAGTGCACGGTGCGGAAAATAATCAGGAAACCGATCAGGAATATGCCCAGCACCACGTAATACATGGTGAGGTCGTCCCTCAGGTCGATGAAGCCGAACAGGGTTCCGCGCGGAACGCCCTGCAGGCCGTCTTCGGCGCCGGTGAATTTCGCCTGCAGGCAGAAAAAATAGATCATCTGCGACAGGGCCAGCGTGATCATCGCAAAATAGATGCCCTGGCGGCGTATGGCGAGGCTGCCGATCGCCCACCCCAGGAGCGAAGCCACGGCAACCGCAAACAGCAGTCCGAACTCGGGCGCGAAGCCCCAGCTCTTGATGCTGTAGGCGGCGGCATAACCCGCGGTACCGAAGAACGCCGCGTGCCCGAAGGACAACAGCCCGGTGAAGCCCAGCAGCAGGTTGAAGGCGCAGGCAAACAACGCAAAGCACAGCGCCTTCATCAGGAAGATCGGATAGGCGCCGGCAAACGGCGCCACCACGCCGAGCAGCACCATGATCGCGAATCCGATTGCGGTCTTCTTGTTCATTTCTCTCTACCGAACAATCCGGCCGGCCGCACCATCAGCACGATCGCCATGATCACGAATACCACGGTGGAAGAAGCTTCGGCATAGTAGACCTTGGTCAGACCTTCGACGATGCCCAGCCCCAGACCGGTGACGATGGAGCCGAGGATGGACCCCATGCCGCCTATCACCACCACCGCGAACACCACGATGATGATATTGGAGCCCATCAGCGGGTTGA
>CAYNVY010000057.1:0-21367 GCA_964400745.1 uncultured Enterobacteriaceae bacterium
GGCTGCGCAAAGACTTCATGGCGGGCGGCCCGGGCGGCGGCTTCAAGGCCTTCGGCGCGTTACGGCGCCAGGTTCACTTGATGCACATCAAGCGGGATATCGAGACGTTTGCACTTGCGCGCGCAGAATGCGGCCCAGCGGCGCGCGTTGGGGCTGATGCCGTGGTTGACGTGCACGCACGACAGTCTGAAGCCCAGCGTTCCCGCCAGGCGATGCAGCACGGCCAGCAATACCACCGAGTCCAGCCCGCCGGACAATCCCAGGACCAAGCGGGCCCTGGGAAACAGCAAAGGTTCGAGCGCTGCGCCTACTGCGGCTTCGAGATCGGTCGGACTTTGGGGCATTACGCCACGAGGGGGAGCGTCCCCTCATACTCCGCTGTAATGGAAGCCGTTTCGAAGGTACCGAAACGGCCCCTGCTCATTTGGGCTCGACTTCCTTGAACTTGCCATAGTCCATCAAGCGGTCGAAACGCGCTTCGATCAGTTCGTCCACGCCCTTGCTGGTGAAGGTTCGCAGCGCGTCCTGCAGCGCCTTCTTCAATACCTGGGCCATCGCCGCGTGATCCCGATGCGCGCCGCCCAAAGGTTCGTTGACGATCTTGTCGATCAGCCCCAGGGTCTTCAGGCGATTGGCGGTAATGCCCATGGTCTCCGCCGCCTCGGGCGCCTTGTCCGCGTTCTTCCACAGAATCGAAGCGCATCCCTCCGGCGAAATCACCGAATAGATGGCGTACTGCAGCATCATCACGACGTCACCCACCGCAAGCGCCAGCGCGCCGCCGGAGCCGCCCTCGCCGATGACGGTGCAGATGATGGGAACTTTGAGTTCGGACATGACGTACAGGCTGTGTCCGATCGCCTCGGATTGCCCGCGCTCTTCTGCGCCTATGCCCGGATACGCGCCCGGCGTATCGACGAAGGTGAACACCGGCATGCCGAATTTCTCGGCCAGGCGCATCAGGCGCATGGCCTTGCGATAGCCCTCGGGGCGCGGCATGCCGAAATTGCGCAGGATCTTTTCTTTGGTGTCGCGCCCTTTCTGCTGGCCGATCACCATCACCGACTGGCCGTTGAAGCGCGCCAGGCCGCCCACGATGGACGGATCGTCGGCGTAAGAACGGTCGCCGTGCAGTTCCTCGAAATCGGTGAACAGCGCGCCGATGTAGTCCAGGGTGAAAGGCCGCTGCGGATGGCGCGCCACCTGCGCCATCTGCCAGGGCGTGAGCTTGGCGTAAAGGTCCTTGGTCAGCGCCTGGCTCTTCTTCTGCAGCCGCGCGATTTCCTCGGATATGTCCACCGCCGAGTCGTCCTGGACGAAGCGCAGTTCCTCGATCTTGCCCTCAAGATCGGCGATCGCCTGTTCGAATTCGAGGAAAGTGGTTTTCAAAAGTTCAGCCTGCCGCGCGAGTGGATGAATGCAGGCTTCATTCTAACGCACGGCGAAATCGGGGACAGACCACCTTTTCCGTTCCCTTTCCGTTGCCCTGAACGCGCCAATGCAAGACCTGACCCCAATAAGCTCGCTTCTTTCGAGTGAAGATCGAGCGTACCCACGACCTCGACTACCTGTCGGAACGGGCCAAAGCGGGCGGCGTCGCGCTTCCCGTTCCGGGCGACATCTTGGAGATTTAACTCCGCCCCAGCTTTTCTTCGGGCGGCAGCGATTTACAAATTGAAAGTGCCATCTTCAAAGTGTAAGATGGTGCCATGTTACTCATTCCGCGAGATGCGACCGCCGCACTGCGCCGACTGGCGCGGGGTTTCCCCGTAGTGGCTGTCACCGGGCCGCGGCAGTCGGGCAAGACCACGCTGGTGCGGGCAACCTTTCCCGGCAAGTCATATATCTCGCTCGAAGATCCGGATGAGCGCGCGCTCGCACTCGCGGATCCGCGCGCCTTCCTCGGTCGTTTCAAGAACGGCGCCATATTCGACGAGGTCCAGCGCGTCCCCGATCTGTTCTCCTATTTGCAGACCCGGGTGGACGAGAGGCCATCGCCCGGGCAATTCGTGCTCACCGGATCGCAACAGTTCGGGTTGATGGCAAGCATCAGCCAGTCGCTTGCCGGGCGGGTGGGGCTGCTGCACCTTCTGCCGTTCGCGCTGGCGGAACTCAAGCAGCAGGAAAAGCTCGGTGCGACGCTCTCCGGGGTCTTGTTCCGCGGCCTGTATCCGCCGCTGTTCTCGCGCCGGGTCGCGCCGTCGCAGTGGTACGCGAACTACGTTGCAACCTACGTCGAGCGCGACGTGCGCCAGGTGGCCGCGATTTCCGATCTCACCGCATTCCGGCGTTTTCTCAGGATGTGCGCTGCGCGCTGCGGGGGGCTGCTCAATTTGTCGGGCCTGGCGAACGACTGCGGCATCTCGCATGTGACCGCACGTGCCTGGCTGACGGTGCTCGAAGCGAGCTACATTGTGCACCTGCTGCCGCCGTATCACGTCAACTTTGGCAAGCGACTGGTGAAAACGGCGAAGCTCTACTTTTACGATACTGGACTCGCAGCCTACCTTCTTGATATCCGCGACTCCCGGCAATTAGAGACGCACCCTTCACGCGGCGCACTGTTCGAGTCGCTGCTGGTGTCCGAATGGCTCAAGCACCGGTTCAACCGGGCACTGCCGTCGAACGCTTTTTTCTGGCGCGACAACCTGGGAAACGAAATAGATCTTTTGCTCGACCAAGGTAGCCACCTGCAACCGGTCGAAATGAAGTCCGGCCAGACGCTGAGCGGCGATTATTTTGCGACCTTGCATAAGTGGCTCGTATGGGCCGGTGCGCGCGCACGCCATCCCGCTGTGGTGTATGGAGGCGAGCGCGCGATGGAAGTCGAGGGCGTGCACTTGCTCGGATGGCGCGAATGGCCCGGGAAGTCGGGGACAGACCACCTTTTCCCTTGACCCAAACGCGCCAATACAAGACCTGACCCGAATAACCTCGCTTCGTTCTTGCCTTTGGAGAACTGGGAAGCTAAGCTTGATCGAACCTCACATGGCCAGGAGAGCAGACCTTGCTGAATCGAGATGCAATAGAAGCGGCGGTACAAAGACTCGTCGGTGCTGCCCATTCACCATTGAAGGTCATTTTGTTCGGGTCTTATGCGAAAGGCAGCGCCAGCGAGGACTCCGATCTCGACTTGCTTGTCATCGAAGAGAAGATTCCCAGCATGGCGCAAGAGTACGGCCGTTTGCGCGGCGCCATTGGCCATATTGGTGCGGGCGTGGATGTCCTGATCTACCCGCGTGAAGAATTCGAACGGCGCAAGGACTGGCAAACATCACCGGTTTTCGATGCAGTACGAACCGGCAAGGTGATGTATGAGCGCGGCGCTTGACGAAGCCCGACAGCTTTATGCGGCGGCCGGCCGCGACAAGAAATCTTTCGAGCTGCTCATCGAGTCCCGGCGTGCGCCGCATGAAACGGTCGGATTTCTTGCGCAACAGACGTGCGAAAAACTGATCAAAGCCGTGCTCGTCATTCATCGAGTGAAGATCGAGCGTACCCACGACCTCGACTACCTGTCTGAACTGGCCAAAGCGGGTGGCGTCGCGCTTCCCGTTCCGATTGGCAACTTGCGCCAGTTGAATCCGTATGCCGTTGCACTGCGCTACGAGGGTTCGGAAGTTGTATGGGTGAGCGAAGAACAGGCACAGATGTTGGTCGACGCCATGTATCAGTGAGCGACACAGGAAATCAAATCAGCAAGCGGTGCCTGACTCAAACAATCAAGGGCTGAGGACGGCTCCAATGGTGCCAGTGAACTTGCCAATTTTGAGCATGCGGCAGGCTGAAACCCAAGGCAGCGCCTGATTCTGGCTAGATCAAAGTTTATGAATGCGACGATCGTCTTACGCTATTTTGGCAATGCAGGGAAATCGGGGACAGACCACTTTTCCCTTGACCCAAACGCGTCAATCCAAGACCTGACCTCGCTTAATATTCGACCGGCACCGGATCGAGGCTGCGCCACAGATACCAGGTCGCGACCGAACGCCACGGCGCCCAACTGTCGCCGAGCGCGCGTATCTGTTCGCGCGCGACGCGCTCGCCCTTGAAGTAGTGCAGCCCGACGGCTCTCTGCAATCCGAGGTCGTCCAGCGGCAGCACGTCCGGCCGCAGCAGGTTGAACATGAGGAACATCTCCGCCGTCCAGCGGCCGATGCCGCGCACCTGTATCAGTTCGGCGATTACCGCCTCGTCGTCCATGCCGGGCCAGTCGCGCGCGTGGATGCTGCCCAGCGCAAAATGGCGCGCCAGGTCGGCGATGTACTCCGCCTTGCGCTGCGACAGGCCGCAGCCGGGCAGTCGGCGGCGCGCCTTCAAGATCTGCTCCGGCGTCGCCTCCGGTGCGACGGCGAGCACCCGGTTCCACACCGACTCGGCCGCCTTCACTGAAATCTGCTGTCCGACGATGGAACGCGCGAGCGTCTTGAACGGCTCCCCGCGCCGGGCGAGCGCGACGCGCGGATGGGCGCGGATGATGCGCGCGAGCACCGCGTCGCGACGCGCCAGGGCGCGCTTGGCGCGTTGCCAATAGTCCGGAGTCATTGGAATGCCGGCAAGGGCGGCGCGCTACGCGCGCACCACGGCGTGCGGCACGACGCGGCTGTGCGCGGCCACGTGCTGCACCAGAAAACCCATCTGGTCGGAGAGGATCTTGCGGTTGGTGAGGATCAGGTATTCGGCTTTGTTCGGCACATAGGGCGTGTAGATCAATTCCATGCCGGCTTCCTCGGGCTTGCGGTTGCGCTTGAAACCGTTGCAGTGGCGGCAGGCCGAGACCACGTTCATCCAGTGGTCGCGCCCGCCGCGCGACAAGGGCGTAATGTGATCGCGCGTCAGGCGCAGGTAGCCGAATTCCGCGCCGCAATAGGCGCAAATGTGGCGGTCGCGGCGGAACAGCTCGCGATTGCTCAGCGGCGGCACCTGCGAGAAGCCGCGGGAGGCCATCGCCTTGCCCTTGATCGCGATAATCGAATTGGCGGTGATGCTCGATCGCTCGCCGGTCTTGCGCGAGATGCCGCCGTAGAAGGTGAACGCCCTTTCCCCCAGCGTCCAGGCGACCAGGTTCTTTGCGTAGTAATAGCAGGACTGCTGCCAGGTGACCCAGCGGTGCGGCACACCATGAAAATCCAGCGTCAGAATGAGCGGAATGTCCGCCATGCGCTTGCCTCGAATCTCCAGTGAACGCAGACTCGATGCGCGGCGCAATGCGCGCCAGGCGACCATCGAGCGCTCCGCGGGAGATTCTGCCTCAAATGAGGCGGTAGCGCCAGAACCGGCTTATGCGCGGATCAGCACTTGGGTGAACAGGCGATACCGGCCTGCTTCAGATTGTCCTGAAGGCTGACCACGGCCTGCTTTTCGCCCAACCAACCGACGATTCCCGCCTTGACATTGTACACCGTGCCCTTGCGGCCCGACTTGTCCAGCATCCGCGCGGCGACGCCGGTACGGTTGCCGGTGCGGCAGATCAGGATGACGGGCTTGCCGGCCGGCACCACCTTGTCCAGTTCGCGCACCCACAGGTCGGGATCGGCCCGCCCCATTTCGTCGAACAGGGTGATCATCTGACTGCCCTTGACCACGCCTGTCTGCCGCCATTCTCCCGCGGTGCGTATATCGACGACGGACACGCCCTGCGCGACCAGCGCCTTCAGTTGCTCGTTGCCGATGTCGACGACCTCGGCCTGCGCCAGTGTAGCCATGAGGCTCATGATCAGAGCGAATGCGGCGGAAAGCGGATATTTTGTGTTCATGTGTTTCTCTCGTGGCTGCGGCAAGTGCCGATTGAAACAGTTTCCTCCGGCCTGGCCGCAATGTCGGTGACTTGCATCACACAAGACCGCGGCTGGGTGCCGCCTGCGCGCCGCGCACGGTGGCAGCGACCGCAGCGCTTGCGCTGTGCTATGTTGGTGAGAATACGCATTCCGATCGCAACCCCAAGAAAGGAGCATCCCATGGTTTTGGCCGAATTTTCAATGTCGCCCCTGGACAAAGGCGACAGCCTCAGTCAGTACGTGGCGCGATCCCTGGACATTATCGACCAGAGCGGCCTTCCCTATCAGCTGACACCGATGGGAACCATCGTCGAAGGCGAATGGGACGAGGTCATGGCCTTGATCACCGCCTGCTATCAGCGCATGAGCCAGGACTGCAGCCGGATTTCGACCTCGATCAAAATCGACTATCGCGCCGGCAAGAGCGGCCGCCTGAAAAGCAAAATACAGTCGATCGAGAGCAAGCTGGGCCGCACGCTCTCGACCTGACGCATGCCGCCCTTCACGGCAAGAGCGGCGCGCGGCATCAGTCCGATTTTGTCCGGTCAGATCTTGCGCGTGTAGTCGCGCAGGAACATCAGCGAGCGTTTCGGGCTGAACGAAGGAATGGTGCAGCCGCAAGCCAGGATGAAATTGCTGCGCCCCGCCTGCGCGATCGCATCGTCGATCTCGCGCGCGAGCGCCGGCAGATTGCGCTCCTGGAACTTGGTCTCGTCGATGCCGCCCATCAGGCATTTCGGCGTGAGCTTGCGTAGTTCCGTCAGGCTGGGATTGCCGGGCAAGCGATCCGAGACGCTGATGACCTCGCACGGATAGTCGAGCACGCGCCCCAGGTCCAGACCGGTGCCGTGCACGTGCAGAATGCGCACCATGCCCTCGGCCGCTTTGAGCAACTGCAGCTCGAACGGCCGCTGGAAGGTTGCGTAGACTTCCTGGCTGGAACCGCGCGGGAAACCCTCGCGTATCGCGCCGTTGACGGAGAGAAAGAACGACTCCACCCCCTGCGCCTTGACTGCGCCGATGTAGCGGCAGATGGAATCGGCCACGGTTTCGAGCGCGCCCAGCGTGTCGGCCTTGTGCTTCCACATGTGCGCCGCCTGGTCGAAGCCGACATTGCGCAGTATCTGCTGATAAGGATCGAAGCCCGTTTCGATCAGCGCGATGTCCGGTCCGAGCGCGGTGCGCAGCGCGGCCAGGCACTTCAACTGCTCGGCAAAGCAGGGCTCGTCCAGGCCGAGGGGCTTGAACGCGCGCAGGCTGGCCGCATCCTCCAGCGTCTGCACCCCGGCGGGTATCGGGTAGCGATAGTCGCTCATGACCTTCGCCACATCCCAGTCGTAGGTTTCGAGAAAAATCCGGTGCAGGTCGGCCGTCTGCTCGCCGCTCAGGTGATCGGACAGGAAGTGCACCCAGGTGGTCACCGGGGGCCGGTCCATCTTTTCCCCGCGTACTGCGGCAAAAAAGCGCTCGCGCTTGTTCATATCGGGTTCATTCCGGTTGAATGCCGGCGGCGCGTATCACTTTCCCCAGGCGCTCGGTCTCGTTCTGGATGCGCTTGGAGAAGGCATCCGGCGACGCGCTGGTGGCGACCAGCATCGCCATCTTGGCGAACGCTTCCCTGACCTCGGCTTGGTTCGCCGCCTTGACGATTTCAGCATGCAAGCGTCCGATGACGGCCGGCGGCGTTCCGGCCGGCGCCACCAGCCCGATCCAGGTGCCGAAAGTAAACCCCGGAAGCCCGGCTTCGGCGGTGGTCGGCACGTTGGGCATCAGCGCGAGCCGTTCACTGCCGGTGACGGCAAGCGCCCTCAATTTTCCCGCCTGGATATTGGCCAGCGGCGTCTGCGGCAGATCGAACATCACCTGGATGCGCCCGCCGAGCAGATCGCCCAGCGCCTGCGACGCGCCCTTGTACGGCACGTGCACGAGGTCGGTGGCCGTCGTCATGCGGAACATCTCCCCGGCGAGGTGCAGCGTGTTGCCCACGCCCGCCGAGCCATAGTTGAGTTTCCCCGGGCTCGCCTTCGCCAGCGACACGAATTCCTGCAGCGTGCCGGCCTTCACGTCCGGATGCACCACCACCACCAGCGGCGACTCGATCAGGTTGGTGATCGGCGTAAAGTCCTTGATCGGGTCGTAGGGCAGTTTCTTGTACAAGGCCGGCGCCGCCGCGTGCGTCGTCATTCCGGCGAGCAGCAGCGTATATCCGTCGGGCGCCGATTTCGCCACATAATCGCAGCCGATCTGCGCGTTGCCGCCGGGCTTGTTTTCGACCACCACCGGATTCTTCAGATTCTCCTGCAACCGGGTGGCGATGGTGCGCGCGACGTAATCAGACGACCCGCCGGCGGTATAGGGCACGATGATCCGGATCGGCTTGCTCGGAAAATCCTGTGCCTGGCACAGGGACAAGGGCGCGCCGAGCAATACGGCCGCGAGCGCAGCGGCGTACCAGCGAACTCCGCGAACTCCGCAAACGTGGGCGACGCGCCGCGCCTCGTGGACTGCTTTTTCAGAAAACCGGCCTCGATTCATTTACGCTTTCCTCCAGAAACAAATGACAAAGCAACAATGCCAAAGGAACAATAGCAAAGAAACAAAAGACAATGTTGCCGGCCGGACAATGCTGCCGAACGGATAAGCGCAGCCGGTCCGCCGCTTTTCTTTCGCGCCTAGTTCAGATCCAGCTCCGCTTCGACCTCGGGGCCCACCCGCTTGAGCTTGAATCCGACCTTGCGCGAAACGTGCTGCATCGCGACGTTGTCGCCGAGGATGGTTGCGGTGATGCGCTTGAGCTTCTCATCGCGCCCTATCCCTACGAGGCGGCGCAGCAGCTCGACGCCGAAGCCGTGCCCCTGGTAGGCATCGCTCACCAGAATCGCGAATTCGGCTTCCAGAGTCTGGCGCAGCTTGGACAGGCGCCCTGTCGCCAGTATCATCTTCTCCCCCGTCTTGGGATCTTCGCGTTCCACCACCAGCGCCATCTCGCGGTCGTAGTCGATGAAGCACAGCCGCGTGAGGCGGTCGTGCGCGATGCGCTGGCTGTACTGGATATGGTGGAAGTAGCGCATGTACACGCTTTCTTCCGACAGCGTCGCGTGGAACTTCACCATCAGCGGCTCGTCCTCCGGCCGTATGGGCCGGATAGTGACCGCGAGGCCGTTCTTCGAGGTCCAGGCGGAGGCGTATTGTCTCGGGTAAGGACGGATGGCCAGAGCAGGCAACGCGCCCTCTTTCACCTCCGGCCCGTGCAGGACGACGCGCGCATCGAGCGCGAGCAGCCCCCCCGGCACCGCGCCCTTGCCCGAAGGCGCGGCCGCGATCAGCGGGTTGATGTCGATTTCCTTGATCCAGCGCTGCTCCACCACCAGCTGGCTGAACTGCACCAGCAAGCCGGCAAGCGCCGCCAGATCCACCGGCGCCCGGCCGCGCACGCCTTTCAGCGCCTTGAAGATCGTGGTCTGCTCCATCATGCGCAGAGCCAGGGTGGTATTGAGCGGCGGCAGGGCGAGCGCGCGATCGCGGAACACTTCGACCAGCTGCCCGCCGGAGCCGAACAACAGCACCGGGCCGAATTGCGCGTCGATGCTGCAGCCCAGGATCAGTTCGTAGCCGTCGAGCTTGATCATCGGCTGCACGGTCACGCCGAGAAAATCCTTGGCGCCGCGCGCCGGCGCCTTGGACGCCGCCTGGACCGAGGCTTCCATCGTCCGGTAGGCACGCCGCACCGCATCCGCGTCGCCGAGGTTCAACTGCACGCCGCCGACGTCGGTCTTGTGCGTGATGGTATGCGAATGCAGCTTGAGCACGACCGGATAGCCGATTTCGCCGGCGAATCCGACCGCTTCGTCCTCGCTCAGGGCGATATGCGTCTGGACCGTCGGAATCTGATAGGCCGCGAGCACCTGCTTCGACTCGAACTCGGTCAGTAGTGTGCGGCCGGCTTTACGCGCATCCTGAATGAGATTCTGCACCCGAGTGCGATCCGGCACCGCCTCGATCGCGGTTTCCACCAGTGTCGGCGTCTCGTACAGGCCGCGCAGGTTGTAGCTGTAGCGATACATCAGGTAGAAAATGCGCGCCGCGGTGTCCGGATAACCGAAGGTCGGTATGTTCGCCTGGTTCAGGATCGCCTCGCCGGCGACCACGTCCTTGCCCCCCATCCAGCTCGCGAGCACGGGCTTGCCGCGGGTCACGGCGAATTCGGTCAAGCGCCGCGCGGTCTCGGTCGGATCGGTCATCGCCTGCGGCGTCAGCGCCACCAGCAAGCCGTCGCTGTTCGGATCCTTGGCCGCGATCGCGAGCGCCTGCGCATAGCGCTCCGAATCGGCGTCTCCCAGTATGTCTATCGGGTTGCCGTGGCTCCAATGCGATGGCAGCACCTTGTCGAGGGCGTCCAGCGACTCCTGGGACAATTCGGCGAGTTCGCCGCCGAGCGCGATCAAAGTATCGGTGGCGAGCACGCCCGGGCCGCCGGCGTTGGTGACGATGGTCAGCCGCGGGCCCGCAGGCCGCGGCTGCTTTGCGAGCACCTCGGCCATGTAGAACAGGTCGGCAATGGAATTTACGCGCAGCACGCCGCAACGCCGGAACACCGCGTCGAGCACGTCGTCGCTGCCGGCCAGTGCGCCGGTGTGCGAGGCGGCGGCTTTCGCCGCGGCTGCGGTGCGCCCCGCCTTGATGACGATGATAGGCTTGGTCAGCGCGACTTCGCGCGCTGCCGATATGAACGAGCGCGCGTCGCCGATCGACTCCATGTAGATCATGATGCTGTGCGTGTGCGGATCGTCGCCGAAATAGTTGATCAGGTCGCCCCAGTCGACATCGAGCATGGAGCCGACCGATACGCAGGCGCTGAAGCCGACGTTCTCGCGAAAACTCCAGTCGAGCACGGCGGTCAGCAGCGCGCCGCTCTGGCTGATGAAGCCGACCGAGCCCGGCCGGGCCATCGCGCTGGCGAAGGTGGCGTTCAAATGCGTCGCCGGTCGCATCACCCCCAGGCAGTTGGGCCCGATGAGGCGCATCTTGCCGCGCGCATAATCGGCGATCTTGCGCTCCAGTTCGACGCCGGCGGCACCCGCCTCCTTGAATCCGGCCGAAATGATGATGGCGCTTTTCACGCCGGCGGCGACGCATTCCTTGACGATGCCGGGCACCGTGGGTGCCGGGGTGACGATCACGGCGAGATCGACCGTCTCTGGCACTTTGCCGATGTTCGAATAGGCCTTGATTCCCAGCACCTGATTGTGCCGCTTGTTGATCGGGTAGACCGTGCCGCCGAAGGGATTGCTGATCAGGTTCCAGAGAATGGTGCGTCCGACCGCGCCCTCTTTTTCCGTGGCGCCGATGACGGCGACGCTCTTCGGCGCGAAAATCGCGCGCAGCGAGTCGCGTTCGAAATGCAGGACGTCCAGCGCGCGATCGGCGCCTTCTGTTGGTTTGACCGTCTCTGGTTTGATCGACCCTGGTTTGACAGACGCGGGCTTGATCGATGTGGGTTTCATTGCGCTATTCCTTTCGTAAGAACTGCCTCCTCCCACGCCGCAGATTATATGCCCCCGGGCCGGGCTCGTTCGGCACAAAATGAAGAATGTATGACGATTGTCAAACATCGCGTACTGCGGCATTGTTTCTCTTGAGAAATCCGGCTTGACCTCGTATCCGCTTGCAGGACTTCGCCAAGCCCCGCTCCAGCGCCGGCGGTTAACAGCTTCTGATCGAAGTGCCCCGGCCGCGGCGAAAGTGGACGAACGCCAGCGCCAGCGCAGCGGCCTGCAGCAGCGCGCAGAAATACATCGGCGCGCCTATGCGCCAATCGCCCTTGGGCAGGTCCGAAACCAGGGACAGCAAGGGCGCGCTGATCAGCGGCGCCGCCACCGCCATCAGACTGTTCAACCCGCTCACCGCGCCCAGCACCTGTCCCTGATTGCGCGCGCTCGCCGCACTCGAGATGATGCTTTGTATCGTGGCTGAAACGGTCGCCCCGAGCAGATTGACGAAGATGACCGCGAACATCATCCAGCCCTGGCTCGCCGCGCCCCACAGCGCATAGGCGATTGTGGATGAAACCAGCCCGAGGACGGCCAGCCGCTGCGGGCTGAAGCGCTTGAGCAATCGCCCCAGCAACAAGCCCTGGACGACGGCCGACACCAAGCCGACCGCAGCCAGCGACCAGCCGTTTTCCAGCGGCCCCCAGCCGAACTTGAAGGTGGTGTACAGCACCCATGAAGTGTAGAGAACGAATTGCGCCAGCCCGCTGCACGCCACCACCGCCACGAGCAAGCCCGCGCCCTGCGTCTGCGCCAGCCCGCGCAGCGCAGCGACCGGATTGGCTGCGCTCCATCTGAACGCGCGCCGGCGCGTTTCGGGCAGCGACTCGGGCAGCACGAAGTAACCGTAGAGCAGATTGAGCAGCGCCAGGCTGCCGGCGACGAAGAACGGCAGTTGCAGGCTCGCCGCGCCCAGCAGGCCGCCCAGCACCGGGCCGAGGATGAAGCCCACGCCGAACATGGCGCCCAGCATGCCGAAGCGGCGCGCGCGCTCCTCCGGCGTGGTGATGTCGGCGACATAGGCGTTGGCGATGGACAGATTGGATTGCATCGCGCCGCTCACCAGGCGCACCGCGATGAGCATCCACAGCGCGCTCGCCAAAGCGGTGGCGAAGAAGCTCAGCGCCAGTCCGCAAAACCCGAGCAGCAGCACCGGCCGGCGGCCGTGTTCGTCGGACAGCGCGCCCAGAACCGGTGAAGCGAAAAAATTCGCGAGGCTGAAAGCGAACGTCACCGCGCCGTACCAGAAGGCCTGCTCGGCCTGCGAGCCGGTGAGTCCTCCGACCAGCGCCGGCAGCACCGGAATGATCAGGCCGATGGCCATCATGTCGATCAGCGTCGTCAGCATGATGAACGGCATCGCTGCCGTCCGGTCCCGCCGAGCCGAAAGCAGTTTGAAACGAATTCCGGTCACTTCACCGCGACGAGCTTGTCGCTCACGCGCCAGCCCAGCGCCGTCAGTTCCTCGAACGCCCGGGGCGTCACCTTGCCCGAACTGAGCAGCCAGCGTTCCGCTCGCTTGAGATCGTCGCGGCGCGCCAGTTCCTCGGTCGATTTGACCCATGGAATGTAATCCAGCGGCGCCGGCAGGACCAGCGCGCCGCCGCGCGTTTCACCGGCGATGACGCTGTCGCTCACGCGCACCTTGGCGATGGGCTCGACCTTGCGGCTGTGCTGCGCCAGCAGCAACACCGAGTTGTTGACGTAGCGCGCCTCGTTCTCGGACGCGGCGCGCGCCGCCAGTGCGATCGCCTCGCCGCGCCCCGAGGCCTCGCCCAGCCCCTCGAGCGCCAGCACCAGCGCGGTCTGCAGCGTCGGGGTGAAATAGGCATTGCGAAACAGCGTGCGCACCGGCACGCCCTCGATGCCCATTTTCCTCAGCCGCTCTTCGTTGCGCGCTTCGATATCCGAGGGCGGCAGTTGATAGGCTTCGGCCAGCGCCGTCGCCTTCGTCTGCTCCGCGTAATACAGCGGCGCCGCCACCGTGCTGACCACCAGATTGACCGCGAAATTGCCGGCGAAGGTGACCGATGCCAGTTGATCCAGCCGCTCGGACAAGCCGCCGTTGAAAGTGTAGGTATCGACCTTGAGGCGCTGCGCCCAGTTGCGGCGCGCGTCGTTGTAACCGAGCGGATCGCTGTTGCTGGCGCGCGGCGCGGCGTTGCCCCGGAGCGGCGCGGCAAGCGGCGGCAGGATGGGCTTTTGTACCGGCGCCGGGCCGCTGACCGCGTCACCCACCGCGCTCGCCATCGAGCTCATCATGCGGCCGACGCGGTTGGCCAGGGTGCCTAAGCCGGCGAGCATGCTGCCCGTGGTATCGACCGGATTCTGCACGAAAGTACCGACCATCTCCACCGGCTTGGTGATGGCCTGTCCGGCGGCTTTGGCGAATTCGTCCGACTGGCTCACCTTGTCCAGTTGCTCGAACGCCGGCAGTTCGGCCACGCGGATGTCCAGCATCTCCAGGCCCAGCGCTTCCCAGATCCCGTAGTGGGAGCGAACCGTAAAGCGCGGCAGGCCGCCATCGACACTGACCGCCTCGTCGACGCTGTGCAAAGGCCCTTTCAACAGCACCGCCGGCGCGAATTCGTCCGCCCTGAACTGGCGCGGCGGCTCGTACGCGGTCTGCGCGCAGACGGCGCCGGCAAAGGCCAGCGCGAAGGTAGAAAGCAGCGCGCTTGGCATCGCTTTGCGAGGCATCTGTCTCATGTTATCCAATTTTCAATATTCGAATGAAGGAGCCAGCCCGCCGGGCCGGCGCGTGTGGTGCGAATCGAGTTTAACTCAAGTGCGCACACTCGCGCCGCGCGCGTCTCGACCGTGGACGAAACTTAACATCGGCGGAATTTGATCCCTGTCGGTTTAAGCTGCAGAATGCCTGGGTAGATGCTGCAACCCGCAGGCGCATGCCTGCACCAGATGAGGTTCTCTTGAGCAACCCGCTACTTCCCGGCGCGGCGTTTCCGCTAGGCGCCGCCTTCGACGGCCGGGGTGTCAACTTTGCGCTGTTCTCGGCTCACGCCGAAGCGGTGGAACTGTGCCTGTTCGACGACGCCGGCCGCAACGAAACCGCGCGCCACCTCCTCGCGACGCAGACCGACGGCGTATGGCACGGCTATCTGCCGCAGGCAAAGCCGGGCCTGGTCTACGGCTATCGCGTGCACGGTCCGTACGCGCCGCAGCAAGGCCACCGCTTCAATCCGAACAAGCTGCTGCTCGACCCGTACGCGCGCGCGGTGGTGGGTGAATACCGCGACGATCCGCGCAATCACGGCTTCGAGCGCAACGCGCCGCACCTCCCCGATCCGGCGGACAACGCCGAGATCGCAATCAAGTCGAAAGTGATAGACGAGCGCTTCGACTGGGGCGGCGACGCGCATCCGCGCACGCCCTGGGCCGAAACGGTGATCTACGAAGCTCACGTAAAGGGCTACACCCGCCGCCACCCGGAGGTGCCGCCTGAGCAGCGCGGCAGCTATGCCGGGCTGGCGCATCCGGCGGCCATTGCGCACCTGCAAGCACTCGGCGTCACGGCGATCGAACTCCTGCCGGTCCAGCATTTTCTGGACGAGCCGCGGCTGATGAGCCTGGGACTCGTCAACTATTGGGGCTACAACCCGGTCGCGTGGTTCGTGCCGGCACAGCGCTACGCGTCGGGCAGCGCGGATGCGACGCCGCTGGCCGAGTTCCGCCGCATGGTGCGCGCCCTGCACGCCGCCGGCATCGAGGTGATCCTGGACGTGGTGTTCAATCACACCGCCGAACTCGACGCGCTGGGCCCGACGCTGTCCCTGCGCGGCATCGACAATGCCAGCTACTACAGTCTCGCGCCGAATAACGAATACGAAAACTTCAGCGGCTGCGGCAACGCCCTGAACCTCGGGCATCCGCGCGCGCTGCAACTGGTGATGGACTGCCTGCGCTACTGGGCGGGCGAATGCCGTGTGGACGGCTTTCGGTTCGATCTCGCGGCCACGCTGGGGCGCGTGCGCGGCGGGTTTGATCCGTATGCGCCGCTGTGGAGCGCGATCGGGCAGGACCCGCTGCTCGCGCGCTGCAAGTTCATCGCCGAGCCCTGGGACATAGGCTACGGCGGTTACCAGATCGGCCGCTTTCCGCTAGGCTGGGGCGAATGGAACGATCAGTTCCGCGATGTCACGCGCCGCTTCTGGCTGGGCGAAGGGGTGAACCGCGCGGCCTTCGCGCGCAGCTTCGCCGCTTCGTCCAATCTCTTCCATACCCCTTTGCGCCAGCCGTCGGCTTCGATTAATTTCCTAAGCGCGCACGACGGTTTTACGCTGGCCGATCTCGTCAGCTACGAGCACAAGCACAATCTGGCGAACAAGGAACACAACCGCGACGGCCACAACCAGAACCACAGCTGGAACTGCGGCGTCGAAGGGCCGAGCAGCGACCCCCACGTGCGCCTGCTGCGCCTGCGCGTGCGCAAGGCGATGCTGGCCACGCTGCTGCTTGCGCAAGGAACGCCGATGCTGCTCGCGGGCGACGAGCTAGGCCATGGCCAGCAGGGAAACAACAACGCCTACTGCCAGGACAACGAGACGACCTGGCTGGCGTGGGACGATCCGCTTGACGATCTGAGCGGTTTTACGGCGCAACTCCTGGCGATTCGCAAACAGATTCCGGCGCTGGCGGACAACCGCTGGTGGAGCGGGCAGCCCGACGCCCGTGGCGTAATCGACGTGCAGTGGCTCAATCCTTCGGGCATGGGTCTGGAGGCCCATGATTGGGAAGACCTCGCCGCCAGGGCGTTGGCGATACGGCTATCCGCAGTCTGGCTGATTCTCGTGAACGGCTCGGCGCACCAGGTTCACTTTCATCTGCCTTCGGGGAAATGGGGGCTGAAACTCGACAGCGCGAAGGATATCGAGGACGCAGCGGCCGGCCTGCGCGAGCGCGAATACACCAGCACTGCCAGGAGCGTGGCGGTGCTGAGGGCCGCCTCCTGACTAGTGGGCTGGTATCATTGGCGGATTATGTGCAAAAACGCCTGACCATGCGTGTCGTGTTTCACGAAGCCTTTCACGATTCCGATTACTCCGAGGACAAGTACGACAACGCCGCCGACCCGGGGCGCTTGCTCGGTGTGATGCAGGCGCTGCGCAACGAAGGCCACTACGGTATCGAAATCCCTGCGCCGGCCAAACGGGCAGACCTGCTGCTCGGACACACCGCGGCCTACGTCGATGCCGTCGAACGCACGCCCCGCCTTTATGCAATGGCCTGCCTCGCAGCCGGAGCCTCGATCGCGGCCGCCGACATCGCCTTGCGCGGCGAGCCGATGTTCGCCTGCGTGCGGCCGCCGGGACACCATGCCAGCCGCGCTTCGGCCTGGGGGCATTGCACTTTCAGCAACGTCGCCCTCGCGCTGCTGCGTTTGCGCAGCGCGGGGCTGATCCGCTCGGCCACTCTCATCGACTTCGACGCGCACACCGGGGACGGCACCAAGGACGTGCTGCGTGGCTGGCCCGAAGTGCAGATCTACAACGGCTACGGCAACGACGGCGCCGACTACCTGCGCAACCTCGACGAATACCTGAAGCAGGCGCCGCAGGTGGACATCCTGGCCGTCTCGGCCGGATTTGACGCCTATATTCACGACCTCGGCCACAAGCTATCCACCGAGGATTTCTTCACCATTGGCCGCCTGCTGCAGGGCTACGCCATCCGCCTCGGACATCAGCGCCGCTTCGCCGTGCTCGAAGGCGGGTACTACCTGCCCGACTTGGGCAAGAACGTGCTCGCTTTTTGCCGGGGCTTCGAATGAATGCCGGGATGCAACCGAAGCTCGACTTGATCATTACCCCGCGAGACAGCCTGGCCGGCTTCGACCGCATCGACATCGATCTCCCCGACGTGCGCGTGGGCAACGTCCGCTGCCGTTTCATGGGAGAAATGGTGATCATATTTTCGATCCAGGTGTTTCCGGAATTCCAGGGCAACGGCTACGGCACCGCCACCATCGACATGCTCAAGAGCCGCTATCGAGTCATCGTCGCCGACCGCGTGCGCTTCACCGCGCGCGAGTTCTGGGAAAAGAAGGGCTTCAAGGAACGCTCCGACGGCAATTGGGAATTCCAGCGTTAGCGCGTTGTTGAAATTCGCTGGCGCATTGTGCATGGCGACCGGGGTAGAATCCAGCCGGCTCTCCGATTCCCTGACCTGCGTTCACATACGATGCGCCTTGCACTGAAGCACTACGCCCTCGCCGCCGCTTATGCATTGCTGGCGGCCTCGCCCCTGCCGCTGCGCTGCGCGGAGGCGCCGCCGGTGCGCCTGGGCATGATCGAAGGCATGTCGGGCCAGTTCGCCAACGCCGGCGAAGCGGTGCAGCGAAATCTGCTGTGGGCGATAGAGCGCGTGAACGCGCGCGGAGGCGTCAGGCTCCCGGGCGGCGCGCGCAAACTCGAGCTCGTCACCTACGACAGCAAAGGCAGCACCGAAGACGCGCTGATGATGCTGCGCAGCCTGACCGACGACGGCGTGCCTTTCGTGGCGCAGGGCAACAGTTCGGCCGCGGCCGCAGCCCTGGTCGCAGGTATCGAAAAGCACAACACGCGCGAGCCGGAGCGCCGAGTGCTCTTTCTGAACTACTCGGCGGTGGATCCGGCCCTGACCAACGAGCAGTGCAGCTTCTGGCATTTTCGCTTCGATGCCCACGCGGGCATGCGCATGAGCGCCTTGACCGACGCGATGCAGGCCGACCGGCGCATCCGGCGCGTCTACATCATCGGCCAGGACTACAGCTTCGGCCGCGACGTCGCGAGACTCGCGCGCGAAATGCTCGCAGTCAAGCGGCCTGATGTGGCGATCGCCGGCGACGAACTGCATCCGATCGGACGGGTAAAGGACTTCTCGCCCTACATCGCCAAGATCATCGCCAGTTCCGCCGATACGGTGCTCACCGGCAACTGGGGCAACGACCTCACCCTGCTGGTCAAGGCCGCGCGCGATGCCGGGCTGAAAGCGCGCTTCTACACCTTCTACGGCAACGGGCTGGGCGCGCCGGCGGCCATGGGCGCAGCCGGCGTGGACCGCGTGCTGGCCGTCGCCGAATGGCATCCGAACGCCGGCGGCGCCGCGTCGGACGCGTTCGTGGAAGCGTTTCGCCGCCGCTATCCTGAGCCGCGGCACGACTACCAGCACGCGCGCATGAGCGTCCTGGTCGAGATGCTGGTCGCGGCGATCGAAAAAGCCGGCAGCACCGAGGCGGCCGCGGTGGCGCGGGCGCTGGAGGGAATGCGCTTTCGCAACGGATTTCATGAAGCGGCCATGCGCGCCGAAGATCATCAGCTGCTGCAACCGCTGTACGTCACCGTCATGCAGAAAAGCGGGGAAGACGGCGTGCGCTTCGACAACGAAGGCAGCGGCTACGGCTTTCGCACCTTGCGCCGCTTGAGTCCGGAGCAAACGGCTCTGCCCGCCAACTGCCGCATGAGCCGCCCGTCTGCGGCCTCTAACAAGTTTGATCTGGGTCAAACGCGCTGACATGCTTGGGACTAAGCTGAAATTCGGCTATTTCCCGCGACATCGACCATGCCCAAGAAACCGCTCTCAGACATCAAGGCGCAGTTGCTGGCGCAGCGCGGGCTGCTGCTGGCTGAAGTTCGCGCCAGAATCGCAGCCTCGGGCGAAGGTCTGGGGTTCGCCAACCAGTCCAAGCTGACCGACGACGATGGTGCTGCGGATGCGGCCGCAGCCATGGACGTGACGATGGCCATCCGCGAAAGCGCGGAACTGCAGGAAATTGCGGCTGCGCTGCAACGCATGGACGAAGGCAGCTACGGCATCTGCGCCGACTGCGAGGGAGAAATCGCGCGCCCAAGGTTGCAAGCCTATCCGATGGCAACGCGCTGCCTGCCCTGCCAGGAAATATTCGAACGCTTGCAAGGCCGAGCGCACTAAGTCAGCCTGAAGCAGGCACTGTCAGCCCATTTGGACAAAACTCACCCGGAGGCCCCATGTACAAGCACATTCTGGTTCCCACCGATGGTTCGGCGCTGTCGGACAAGGCCGTGGAGGCCGCGATAAGCCTGGCAAAGCTGCTGGGCGCGCGCATCACCGCCTTTCACGCCATGGAACCCTATCCGCTGCAGGGCGCTTACGCGGCCGAAGCCAGCGGGGTCGCGGAACTGCAGCCGGAACTGTTCGCCGAGCGCAGCGAAGAATACGCGAAGCGCGTGCTCGATACGTTCAAGACGGCGGCCAACGCCGCGAACGTGGAATGCGCCACCGAATTCGCCACGGCCCGCTCTCCTTCACAGGCCATCGTCGACAAGGCGCGCGCGGAGAAATGCGATCTCATCGTCATGGCCTCGCACGGCCGGCGCGGGCTCGAAGGCTTCCTGCTGGGCAGCGAAACCCAGAAGGTGCTGACCCACTCCACGATTCCGGTACTGGTCTACCGCTAGCGCAGCCGGATCAGCCGGCGGTGAATTCCTCGTAGGCGTGCACCGCTTCGGCCGCGTACATCAGGCTGGGACCGCCTCCCATATAGACGGCAACGCCCAGGGTTTCCATGAGCTGCTCCTGCGTCACGCCGAGCTTGATCAGCGCTTTGACATGGAAGCCTATGCACGCGTCGCAGTGAGCGGCGACGCCGATACCGAGCGCGATCAGCTCCTTTTCCAGCGCGCTAAGGGCGCCGGCCGCCAGCGCCCCTTGCGCCATGGCGCTGAAACCCTTCATCGTCTCGGGAATGGACTTTCTAAGCGTCGACATGCCTTTGGATACGTCGCTCGTGATGACTGCAAAAGATTTGCTCATATTGATGGCTTCCTGTTTTGCCCTGCTTACTGGTATAAAAAAGGCGGGGTACTGCGCAACCGAGAAAACCCCGGTAGCGAGCACCCCGCCCGATCCTTTCGCTTCAGCCTTTGTGGCCGATTATTTCTTGCCCGAGCGCGGATCGCCGGCGTAGCCCAGGAGCTTCCAATCCATCCGGCCGTCCTTGCCGTGGCAGTCGTTGCATTTCAGCGCGTCGGCCTTGGGCGATACCATATGATTCACTTTCCAGTACATATCGGTTTCCGCGAAGCCGTATTGGCCGCTGTACTCCTGGCCCGCCGCTTTCATGCCGTCGGCAATCGCTTTGTTCCAATCCCAATGGCCCCAGTAGCCGCCCCACAGATTCGGCACCGCGAACACATTCCGGCCTGAATCGTAGGGTTGCTTGCCTCCCATCACCTTGAACGGCGTGATCTTCGCCGTCTTGTCGTTGCGATCCCCGCGCGGTGAACTCAGGTGCGTCACTTTGGTCGGATCCATTTTGTCGCCGAGCAGATAGCGATCGCCCGAGCCGTTGAACCACCTGTAGGCGGGCTTCATGTCTTTCGCCCATTTGAAGTCGCCCTTCTGCTTGTCGTACAGCGGCTGCCCCCACTGGTCCTTCGTCACCGGGCCGTCCTTGCCCGCGGTCGACCAATCCCACCAGATCTTGGTCGGCAGCGCTTTCGAGAATGAAGGAATATGGCAAGTCTGGCAGGCGACTTTCTCCGCGTGCTTGTTCAGCACCGGGTTCTTCTTGTGCGGCGTGCCGGCGTGGCAGTCGTTGCAGCTCAGCGTGGTGCCGCCGCCTGTAGCCGACACCGACAGCGCCTTGCCCGGAATCGCGTGTTTCTCCGTCTTGTGACAGGCGCTGCAGCTCATGTTCGCGCCCTCGCTCGCCATGTGCACGTCGGTCGAACGCTTGGGTGCGGCCATGGAACTGTCGAGATCGCCGTGCTTGATATGGTCGCCGCCGCCGCCGTAGAAATGGCAGGCGCCGCAGGTCGCGCGGCTGGTGGGACCGACCTTCTTGGCGATCGCTTCCAGATCGAGCGCTTTCCAGATTTTGCCGGACTTGGGCGGAAACTCGGTGTCCTGGTACGCCGGATTGCCCGATCCCGCCGGGAGCTTCTTGTAGCTGCCGGTGGTGTCGTGGCAGACGAGGCAATCGACGTTGTCGGCCTTGTTGAAATCGAAGGAGGCGTCTTTCCAGCCGTAACCGGCGTGGCAGCTGGTGCAGCGCGGATTGTTGCT
>CAYNVY010000058.1:0-21341 GCA_964400745.1 uncultured Enterobacteriaceae bacterium
CGCCGCTCGACCTGGGTCGAGCCGCAGGGCACGCAGATGATGATGCGCGGACTGGGAGAGAGCAGGCGCGACACGTGCACCTTCTTGATGAACAGCTTCAGCATCTGTTCGGTCACGGTGAAATCGGCGATCACGCCGTCCTTCATCGGACGGATGGCGACGATGTTGCCGGGCGTCTTGCCCAGCATCTGTTTGGCTTCCTTGCCCACCGCCTGAATCGTCTTCTTCCCGCTGGGGCCGCCTTCCTGGCGGATGGCGACGACGGAAGGCTCGTCGAGCACGATGCCCTTGCCGCGCACGTAGATCAGCGTATTAGCAGTGCCCAGGTCGATGGCGAGATCATCGGAAAAATAACCGCGTAAAAATCCAAACATTTGCTAGTGTTCCGTTCCAGGTAAGGGCTGGTAAATACGTTATAATACCGCACTTTAACGCATCAATTAGAACCCGTAGCAAAAGAAAGGCGATTTTGCCGCGGTCCGGTTTTGGGGAAGCGCGGGGAAGGGTATCCCCGCGCCGGGTTAGACACTTTTGGGCGCAAAATCCATGTCCCTGACTTTGCAGGAGGTTAAACGGGTCGCCTGGCTCGCGCGCATCGAAATCACCGATGCTGAAGCCGCGGCCGCGCAGGGCCCCCTGAACGACATTTTCAAGCTCATAGAGCAGATGCAGTCGGTCGACACCGAAGGCGTGGCGCCGATGGCCCACGCCCAGGACGTGGTGCAGCGCCTGCGCGAAGACAGGGTCACCGAGACCGATCGGCACGCACTGTACCAGTCCATCGCGCCGCAGGTGGAGGATGGGCTGTATCTGGTGCCCAAAGTCATCGAATAGGTCATCGAATAGGTCATCGAAAAGCAAAGACGAACGCGGGGCGGCGAATCGCGCTCCTTCCTTACCAGCCCTCCTCCGCCATGCAGAACGCCAGCCTCAAACAACTCGCCGCGCAACTCGCGCAAAAAAAGATCTCCAGCGTCGAACTGACGCAGCTGCATCTGGATCGGATCGAAGCGCTGAATCCGGGATTAAACGCTTTCGTCACCCTCGATGCCGGCAAGAGCCTGGGCCAGGCGCGCGCCGCCGACGCGCAGATCGCCGCGGGCAGGGCGCAGCCGCTGACCGGCATTCCCGTGGCGTTCAAGGACATTTTCTGCGCCAAGGGCTGGCTCACCACCTGCGGGTCGAAGATGCTCGGCGATTTCGTCAGCCCCTACGACGCGCACGTGGTGGAGCGCTTGAATGCCGCCGGCGCCGTGATCCTGGGCAAAACCAACATGGACGAGTTCGCGATGGGCTCGTCCACCGAAACCTGCCACTGGGGGCCGGTGAAGAATCCGTGGGACCCTGCGCGCGTACCGGGCGGCTCCAGCGGCGGTTCGGCGGCGGCGGTGGCGGCGCGCATGGCGCCGGTCGCGCTGGGCACCGATACCGGCGGCTCGATCCGCCAGCCTGCGGCCTTCAGCGGCATTTGCGGCATCAAGCCCACCTACGGCGTGGTTTCGCGCTACGGCATGATCGCCTATGCATCCAGCCTGGATCAGGGCGGGCCCATGGGCAAGAGCGCGGAGGATCTCGCACTGGTGCTCAACGCCATCGCCGGTTTCGACGAGCGCGACTCGACCAGCTTGCAGCGCCCGGCGGAAGACTATGCGCGCGCGCTGGAGGCGCCTCTGGGGGGAGATCGCACCAGGCCGCTTGCGGGCCTGCGTATCGGCGTGCCCAAGGAGTACTTCGGCCCAGGTCTTGCCGCCGATGTGGCGGCCGCGGTCGAAGCCGCGCTGGCGCAGTTCGAGAAACTGGGCGCGAGACGCGTGGCGATCACGCTGCCCAACTCGGGACTGTCGGTGCCGGCCTACTACGTGATCGCGCCGGCCGAAGCCTCTTCCAACCTGTCGCGCTTCGACGGCGTGCGCTACGGTTATCGCGCGCCCGAATACGGCGACCTCTCCGACATGTACCGCAAGAGCCGCTCGCAGGGCTTCGGCGCGGAAGTTAAGCGGCGCATACTTATCGGCACCTACGTGCTTTCGCACGGTTACTACGACGCCTACTACCTCAAGGCGCAGAAGATCCGCCGCCTGATAGCCCAGGACTTCGTCGAAGCCTACGGACAATGCGATCTGATCATGGGACCGACCACTCCCAGCATCGCGTTCGGGCTGGGGGCCATGACCTCGGACCCGGTACAGATGTACCTCAACGACATCTACACCACGGCGGCCAATCTCGCCGGCCTGCCGGCGATGTCGATTCCCTGCGGCTTCGGCGAAGGCGGCATGCCGGTCGGCCTGCATCTGACGGGAAACTATTTTGCCGAGGCGGACATGCTGCGCGCGGCGCACCAGTACCAACTGGCCACCGACTGGCATTTGCGCCGGCCTGCGGGAGTGGAGTAAGCCATGCAATGGGAAACCGTGATCGGGCTCGAGACCCACGCGCAATTGTCCACCGTATCGAAGATCTTTTCGGGTGCGGCGACGCAGTTCGGCGCGGCGCCCAACACCCAGGCCTGTGCGGTGGACATCGCGCTGCCCGGGGTGCTGCCGGTGCTCAACCGCGCGGCGGTGGAAAAGGCGCTTCGCTTCGGACTGGCCATAGGTGCGCGCATCAGCCCGCGCTCCGTATTCGCGCGCAAGAATTACTTCTATCCCGATCTGCCCAAGGGATACCAGATCAGCCAGTTCGAATTGCCGATCGTGGTGGGCGGAACACTGTCCATGATCGTAGGCGAGAAGGAGAAAACGGTGCGGCTCACGCGCGCCCACCTGGAAGAGGACGCGGGCAAGTCGCTGCACGAGGATTTTCACGGCATGAGCGGTATCGACCTCAACCGCGCCGGCACGCCGCTGCTGGAAATCGTGACCGAGCCCGACATGGGGAGCGCGGAGGAGGCGGTGGCCTACGCGAAGACCCTGCACGCGCTGGTGCGCTGGATCGGCATCTGCGACGGCAATATGCAGGAGGGATCGTTCCGCTGCGACGCCAACGTCTCGGTTCGGCCAAGGGGATCGCCGGTGCTGGGCACGCGCAGCGAGATCAAGAACCTCAATTCCTTCCGTTTTCTGGAAGAGGCGATCAACTACGAGGTCCGGCGCCAGATCGAACTGCTGGAAGACGGCGGGAAAGTGGTGCAGGAAACCCGCCTCTACGATCCCGACCGCAGGCAAACGCGCTCGATGCGCTCGAAGGAAGACGCGCATGACTACCGCTATTTCCCGGATCCCGACCTGCTGCCCCTGGAAATCGGCGCGGCCTGGCTGGACGAAGTGCGCGCCGGCCTGCCCGAGCTGCCGCAGGCGAAGCGCGAGCGCTACCTGCGCGAATTCGAACTCTCGGCCTACGACGCCGCGGTGCTGACCTCATCGCGCGAAGTCGCCGACTTTTACGAGGATGCGATCAAGGCGCTCGGGGGCGGTTACAAGCTCGCGTCGAGTTGGATCACGGGCGAGCTTTTCGGCGCGCTGAAGCGCGCCGGGCTGGAGATTTCCGAGTCGCCCATCGGCAGCCGCCAGCTTGCCGGGCTGTTGCTGCAAGTTCAGAACAAGGTCATTTCCGGCAAGACCGCCAAGGACGTATTCGAGGCCATGTGGAACGGCGAGGGCGAAGCCGAAACCATCATTGCAGCGAAGGGACTGACCCAGATTTCCGACTCGGGGGAACTCGAGCGCGTCATAGACGGCGTGCTTGCGGCCAATCCGAAATCGATCGAGGAATACAGGGCCGGCAAGGAAAAAGCCTTCAACGCGCTTGTCGGCCAGGCGATGAAGGCGACCAGGGGCAAGGGCGACCCGGCTCAGATCAACGAAATCCTGAAGAAAAAACTCGCGCTCTAGTTATTTCTTCTGCGGCGCCGTCGGCGCTTTCGATTTCCCGCCGGTCAATTCCGCATAGCGCCGCTTGTCCTCGTCATATTTTGCGTTGATTTCGCTCAATTCCTTTTGCTTCGCCGACAGCGCGTCCTGATAGCCCTTGATATCGATCTCGTTGTTCTTGATGTCGTCCTGCAGTTTTTTCGGCATCGGCTTCTTCAGGTAGAACTCCTTCTCGGCCGCCAGGGCCTGAGCGCGCTTTTGCGCCTCGGCCATGCGATTTTGCGTCTCCTTGTTCGCGGCCTCGGCCTGTTTCAGGGCGCGCTGGCGGCCGTCTTCTATGTCCTTTTCGCTCGAATAGGTATTGAGCAGCGCCTGGTTCTTGCGTTTCTCCTCCTTGGCCGCCAGTTCTTCCTCTTTCTTGCGCTTTTCCTCGGCATCGCGCGCCGCGATCTGTTCGGGGGTCATGACACCCTCGCGCTTTTTCAGCACCGTGCCCTGCCGGGACATTTCGTCCATTTCCTTGCCCAGGCATTCAGCCGGCGGCGTCTGCGTGTAGTACGTCTTGCCCTTGTCGTCTTTGCACTTGTACAGCCGTTGCTGGGCAGTGGCCGATGCGGCCGCCAGGGCGAGCAGGACTGCGAGAAGGGTTGTTGTTCGCTTAGACATTTGCTGTGGCTCCGTAGAGTTGGCGATAGCCTTCGATTTCGGTCAATTGCCGTTCCATGCCCGGCTCGGCGCGCAAATACTGCAGCAGATCGTCGAGGTCGGCGATCGCGATTACCGGCACGCCGTGGGTTTGGCGCACTTCCTGCACCGCCGAGAGTTCACCCGTTCCGCGCTCCAGCCGGTCGAGCGCGATCGCCACCGCGCAAAGCGTGGCGCCGCTGGCGCGGATCAATTCGACCGACTCGCGCACCGAAGTGCCGGCCGAGATGACGTCGTCCACGATCAGCACCCGGCCGGCGAGCGGCGCGCCGATGATGCTGCCTCCCTCGCCGTGATCCTTGGCTTCCTTGCGATTGAAGCTGTAGGGAACGTTGCGCCCCGCCTGCGCGAGCGCGATGGCGATGGTGGCGGCCAGCGGAATGCCCTTGTACGCCGGACCGAACAGCATGTCGAATTCCTGGCCCGTGGCGAGGATCGCTTTGGCGTAAAATTGGCCGAGGCGCCCCAGCATGGCGCCGTCGTTGAACAGACCGGCATTGAAAAAATAAGGCGACATGCGTCCGGCCTTGGTCTTGAACCGGCCGAAGCGCAGCACGCCGCACTCGATGCAGAAGGCGATGAACTCTTTTCGAAAATCCGACACTGGACCGTCCTGGTGCGCGCTGCTTCTTGACTGATACGAAACCATGTTACGCATTATCGCACTCAATCTCAACGGCATACGCTCGGCGGTAAGCAAGGGCCTGCTCGAATGGCTGGCCCTGCAGAAGGCCGACGTGGTCTGCCTGCAGGAAATCAAGGCGCAGTTGCCCGATCTCGTTCCGGCAACGCTCAACCCGCGTCCGTATTCGGGTCATTTCAGCTGCGCCGAAAAGAAGGGCTACAGCGGCGTCGGAATCTACTGCCGCAAGCAGCCGGACAAAGTCGTGAGAGGGTTCGGTTCAAAGGAATTCGACGCCGAAGGGCGCTATCTGCGCGCCGACTTCGGCAAGTTGAGCGTGATCTCGGTCTATCTTCCGTCGGGTTCGAGTTCCGAGGAACGCCAACAGGCGAAGTTCCGCTTCATGCAGGAATTCATGCCGCATCTGGCGCAGTTGAAGGCGCAGCGTCGCGAAATCGTCATCTGCGGCGATTGGAATATCGCGCACAAGGAAATCGACCTTAAGAACTGGCGCGGCAATCGCAAGAACTCGGGCTTTCTGCCCGAAGAACGCGACTGGCTGAGCGAGGTGTTCGACAAGCTGGGCTGGGTGGACGTATTCCGGCGGCTGAATCAGGAACCGGATCAGTACACCTGGTGGTCGAACAGGGGGCAGGCCTGGGCCAAGAACGTGGGCTGGCGCATCGACTACCAGATCACGACGCCGGGAATCGCGGCCACGGCAAAACGGGTCGCGATTTACAAGGCCCAGCGCTTCAGCGACCACGCGCCGCTGACGATCGATTACGACTGGAAGCCCTAGCGCTGCGCCTGCCGCGGGCAGGCGTAGCCGCGCAGGCCGCGCGTCTGCTAGGTTCGCGCCATGCGCTTGAGGACGCGCATCAGCGCGCCCAGCAGCGGCAGTTTCTCGTACAGTTCTTCGGCTGCGTCCCAATAGTCGCGGTGCCAGCTCACGCGGCCGTCCGTGTCGAAACGCAGGTGCGTGGCGCCGCGGATGGTGCGCAACGCATCCGATCCGCGCTTCATGCGGAAAGTGAAATCCCACAGCAGCATCGCGCCCTCCCCCGACTGCCAGCGGCCGGTGACGCGGAATTTCGGTTCGCGCACCTGCTCGAACATGTGGACGAAGACGCGCCGCACACCTTCCACGCCGCGCAGCTCGTTGAACGGGTCCTTGAAATACGCGTCGGGGGCGTAATGGCGCTGCGCCTCCAGCGCGGTTTGGGGCGTCAGCGTTTCAAACCAGAGAACGAGATCGTCAAGCGTGTGCGAGCTCATATCAGAGTCCGGTAACGCGGCGCACTGCCGCGAAGTAAAGACTATAGGGCATCAGCCGCAGCAGCTTCAGCCAGCGGGTGAAGCGCTTCGGAAAGTGGATCTCGAATTCACCGCGCTCGATGCCGCGGAGGATTTCGCGCGCGGCCTCTTCCGCCGGGATCAGCGCCGGCATCGGAAATTCGTTCCTGCCGGTCAGCGGCGTCGCGACGAAGCCGGGACAAATCAAGTGCACGCCTATGCCCCGGGGCGCGAGGTCGAAATAGAGCGTTTCGCTGAGATTGATCAGCGCCGCCTTGGTCGCGCCGTAGATCAATCCGGTGGGCAGCCCGCGGTAGCCGATCACGCTCGCCACTACCGCCACCGCCCCGCTCTTGCGTTCGAGCATGCCGGGCAAGGCGGCCGCGAGGCCGTTGAGAACACCCATCAGATTGGTGTCGACCAGAGAGCGCGCGCTGCCCAGGTCGAGTTCCCAGGCCCGCATGGGAATATGCGTGCCGGCGTTGAAAATCGCCAGGTCCACGCCGCCCCACTTCTCAACTGCTTCGGCGTGCGCCGCCGCGAGCTGCTCCGGGCGAGTGACGTCAGCCGGGACGATCAGCGCGCCGGGCTGCCCGGCCACCAGCGCAACCATCGCGTCGCGGCTGCGCGAACTCAGCGCGACGCGCGCGCCGCGTTCGAGCAACAGTAGGGCAAGGGCCGCGCCGATACCGGTGGAGGCACCCACCAGCCAGACGCGCCGACCCGTCCAGTCGACTATGCGCGGATTGAGCGACATCGCAGATCAGCCCTTGCGCTTGCGAAAGCCGATGGTTATTTCGCCGAAGCGGATGCCGAACTTGTTGATGGTGGAGCGATTGAGCAGCGTGTCCTCGTCCACCAGGTACATCCAGTCGTCGACGTCCACTGCATGGCCACCTTGGTCGGCAGGAAGCTTGAGCACATAGGTCCAACGCAGCGCGCTTCCGGCTGCTTCGCCCGAAGCGCTGCCGATCACGTCGGCGGCGCTGCCGGTATAACGGTCGCCGGATTTGACGATGGTCCAGACGCGCTTTTCCTTCTTGCCGTCGGACCATTCGAAACTCTCGTCGAGCGTGCCGGTATCGCCGTTCCAAGTGCACACGATGACCACGTGGAAGCGCCGCAGCAGCTTGCCCGAACGATCCTGCACCATGCCCCAGCCGTCGACGGTGCCGCTGAAATACTGCCGGATGTCCAGCCGGGGCTTTTCGGCCCGGTAGACATCGACGCCGGGCGTGGCGCAGCCTGCGAGCGCGAACAGGGCCAGCAGGGCCGAGGACAGACGATTGATCAGTTTCATTGGTGATTCCCGGTTGGAGTGAAAAAAGGAGCGGGCGTCGTCCCCAGGGGCGCTGCCCAGAGCGCGGCTGCGGCCGCGAGCTTGAGCGCGCAGGGCACGACGCAATACACGAATGACAACGCAGCCGCGCCACCCGAGGCGCCGGCTGCGCCGGGCACATAGCCCAGCGCAGCCAGAAGCGGCAGTGAAATGCCGGCCGCGAGTGCGAGGTTGAGCTTGGTCACAAAATTCCACACGCCGAAGTAGGCGCCCTCGCTACGCGCGGCGGCGGCTCTCGCGTCTTCATCCATCACATCGGCGAGCAGCGAAGGCGGCAGCGCCAGATCGGCACCCAGAGCCACGCCCGAGAGCACGCAGACCACGCCGTAGGCCGCGGCGTCGCCCGCGCCCAGGGCATAGGCCCAGACGAAAGCCGCGATCGACAGCAGCATGCTGCCCAGCCACGCGGCGCGTTTGCCGTGGCGGCGCGCCAGCGCCACCCACAACGGCATGCCGGCCGCGCCGCTGGCGAAGTACAGCGCGAGGAAGAAGCCGCCGCGCTCGCCCAGCAACAGGACATCGGACATGAAGAACAGCACCAGGGTCGCAGGAATGGCCGAAGCGATGCCGTTGAGCACGAACACCGCGAGCAGCCGGCGAAACGCGGCGTTCTTCATGGGTTGTAGCAGCGCGACGAACAGGCTCCCGGCTGCGCGCGGTTGCGCCGGCACCTCGGGCGTGAGGCCCAAGGTGAGCGCGGCGCAGGCGGCGAGCAACAAGGCGAACAACAGCGCAAAGCGCGACAACTGCTCGGCCGCTCCGGAGCCGAGCAGCGCCGGCAGCGCCGCAGCGGCCACCACGCCGATGAGCGTGAACACCTCGCGACTAGCGGTGATGCGCGTGCGCTCGTCGCGATCGGACGAAAGCTGCGCGCCCCAGGCCTGGTAGCTGATCGATGCCATGGAAAAGCCGAGATACACCACCACCAGGCAGGCGAGCAACCATGGCGCGAGAGCACCCCGGGCCAGGTCCGGCGGATTGAACAGGCCCAGCATGCCGGCACCGAGCAGCGGCAGCGCCGCCAGCACGAAGCGCTTGCGCCCGGGCGCGCGGTCGGACAGATATCCGAGCAGCGGATCTTGCAGCGCATCGAGGGAACGCGCCGCAAGCAGGATGCCTCCCACCAGCGTGAGACTCAAGCCCATTTGTTCGCCGTAGAACTTGGGCAAGTGCACGTAGAGCGGCAGCGCAGCCATGGCGAGGGGCAGGCCGAACAAACCGTAGGCCGCCAACTGCGCCGCCCCCAGGCGCGCGCCCACTACTTCTCCCCGATCAGCGCGAGGCGCAGGGCCGGCTCGGTGGTGCGTTGGTCCAGCCAGATTGCGAAAAATGCGCGCGCAAATGCGCTGTCGGCGACCTCACCCGCCGGCTTGCCGTTGAAATAGAACTGCGCCCCCTTACCGGGTTGGTGCACACCCACCAGTTCATCGTCGGGTTTCACGTCCGGGAAAATGCGCCGCATCTCGGCTTCCCAAACCTCGTACCTGTCCTCGAATCCGTAGCGCATGGTGCGCCATTGCTTGACGCTTTCCTCGGCCAGTTTGAGGCCCTTGATGTTGCGCGCGTAGCGGATGCCGAGCGCGAAGGGGGCCTCGGCGTCGAAGCGTGGCCCGGTCGTCCACAACCGCGCGTCGTAGACCAGCAAGCCGAAAAAGCGGAAGGCGCCGCTGCCCGACTCGCGCGCGGCAGGCAATCTCTTCGCCGCCTCGGCCGGCAGCGTCTGGGCCGCCGCGGGCATGGCGAGGACCAACAGCAATAGCGTGCCCTGGATCAGCGCGAGCAAGCGCAGGCCGGGTGTACCGAGCCGTAACAGGAGGTATTTGCGCATGCGGCTGATGCGGCCGGCATCCATTGGTGTCGATCCGGACTAGGCTTTGGTGAGTTCGAACTGATAGACGTCGGTGCAGCCGCTGTCGAAGCCGGCTTCGCAGTAGCAGTAGTAGAGCTCCCACATTCGGGTGAAGCGCTCGTCGAAGCCCTGCGCGCGCACCTCCGGCAATTGCGCCATGAAGCTCCGGCGCCAGCGCCGCAGCGTCTCCGCGTAGTCCGGACCGAAGGCGTGCGCATCGGTCAGGGCGAGCCCTGCGCTCTCGGCTTCGGCGCGAAAGCGCGACGGCGACGGCAGCATTCCGCCGGGGAATATGTACTGCTGGATGAAGTCCGTTCCCTTGCGATAACGCGCGAACAAGGCGTCGGCTATGGTGATCGACTGGATCAGCGCCCTGCCCCCGGGTTTGAGCGCGGAGGCGACGGCGCGAAAATAGGCCGGCCACCAGCGTTCCCCCACCGCCTCTAGCATTTCGATCGAAACGACATGATCGAACTCGCCTTCGAGGTCGCGATAGTCCTGGAAGCGCAACTCCGCCTGGCCGGCGAGCCCGGCCCGGGCGAGACGCGCGGTGGCGAAATCCAACTGCTCGCGCGACAGAGTGAGGCCGGTGACGTGGCAGCCGTAATCGCGAATCGCCGTTTCAGCAAAGCCGCCCCAGCCGCAGCCGATCTCCAGGATGCGCGAGCCGGGTGCGGGCTGCAGCCGCTGCAGGATGCGCCGGTACTTGGCTGACTGCGCCGCTTCCAGCGATACACCTCGATCGCCGTCGAAGAGCGCGCTCGAGTAGGTCATCGACGGATCGAGCCACAATCTGTAGAAGTCGTTGCCCAGATCGTAGTGCGCGGCGATGTTGCGCCGGCTTCCCGACCGCGTGTTGGCATTGACCAGATGCTTCAGGCGGTGCAGCAGCCCGCCCCAGAAGCCGCCGTAGAGCGCGCTCTCTATCGCTTCGCGGTTGCGCGCGAGCAGCGTCAGCAGCGCAGCCGGATCGGGGCTCGCCCAATCGCCGCGCAGGTAGCCTTCGGAAAACGCGGTGTCGCCGCCGGTCATGGCGTCGCGAAACACGCGCCAGTCGAGCACGCACAGAGCCGCGCGCGGCGCGCCCGAGCCGAATTGTGCGACACGGCCGTCAGGCAGGGAAAGCTCGAGTGAACCGTACTCGATGCGCGCGAGCAGCGCCAGCACAGTGCGCGCGGCAAAGGGCATCAGATCCGAGCGAACGGACGCGGGCGCCGCCGCAGCCTGACCGGCCGGATGCCGTGAATGGCCTGCGCTTGCGGGGCGCATGCCGGAGCCTGCGCGCAGGTCGAAGGCGGTGGATTCTGAGCGGCTCATCGTGTGACTTCCTCTAAGGGTGGAGCGGGCTTGGAAAAGAACGGCACGCGCTTGGTCCACAGCCGCAATGCCTGATAGTGAATGCGCAAGACGACGCCCAGCGTCATCAGCGGGTAGCCGAAGAAGGCGCGTGCCAGCGACGCGAACGCGAGTGGCTGCTCGCGGCCGGAGACGCTGGTGTGCAGCAATTCGCCCTCTTCGTCCGCGTAGTCGATGCGCGCCAGCGTCTTCTCGGCGCGCTGAAAAAAGCGAAAGCGGTAGCTGCCCCGCACCCGGCAGAAAGGTGACACGTGGAACACCTTGTGCGCGGCCAGTTCTTCGGCGTCGGCGATCGGCCGCTGGTCCGGATGCGCGAGCAGGTAGCTGTGACGCTCGCCGAAAGTATTGCTGACCTCGGCCAGAACCGCGCGCAGGTCACCGGCGCGATCGTGGCAGAACCAGAAACTCACCGGATTGAATACGTATCCGAGCACCCGCGGAAATGTCTGCAGCACCACTTCTCCGTCGGCCGCTGCGATGCCTTCGCGCGCGAGCAGCGCGCGGATCCAGACCAGCGGATGGCCGCCGTCGCCGTGATCGGCGTAGCGCAGGCTAAGTAGATTCCAGCGGTTGATTGAAAACAGCGCGCCGTGCGTGCGCCGCCCCCGCGACCCCTGGGGCAACTGCGACAGCGGCAGGCGCAGGAAGTACACCGGGTAGGCGAAGCGATGCTCGGCCGGTCGCAGCCGCCGGTGCATGACGTCGCCGAAAACGATGCCTGGTTTCATGCCGGCGCGGATCACGGGATCACGCCGGCTTCGCGGCCGGGCGCAAGCCGGGTGCGCTCGCGTCCGCAGCCGTTGGCGCCGCCCCCGCGGCTTGCTGCCACGGCGCGTATTCGCCGAAGGCGTTGGCAACGGCGAGCCCGGCCTTGAGCCCGTCCTCGTGAAAGCCGTAGCCGGCCCAGGCGCCGCAGAACCACAGGCCGCGCCGGCCCTGGATGGACGCAAGCGCGTGCTGCGCTTCGACGGCGGCGCGGTCGAACACCGGGTGATCGTATTCGAACTCGGCGATCACCTTGCTCGCGTCCGCCGCGCGCGGCGGGTTGAGCGTGACGATGACCGGCTGCTTGAACGGCAGCGGCTGCAGTTTGTTGATGAGATAGCTGACGCCTACCGGCGCCGCGTCAGCCGTGTCAGCCGCATCTGCCAGGTAGTTCCAGGCCGACCAGACTGCGCGCCGGCGAGGGAGCAGCGCGGTATCGGTATGCAGCACCGCGCGGTTGGGCTGGTAGCGCACGGCGCCCAGAATGCGGCGCTCGTCCTTGCTTGCCTCCGTGCCCAGGATCGCCAGTGCCTGATCCGAATGGCAGGCGAGCACGGCCCGGTCGAAACTTTCGATTCCGCCCCGAGTGTGCACGCTAACCACGGCGCCCTGCGTGCGAATCGTGTTCACCGCGCTTTGCAGGCGGATGGAAGGAATATCCCGCGCCATGCGGCGCACGTATTCGCGCGCGCCGCCGCGCACCGTATGCCACTGCGGGCGGTTGGCGACCTGCAGCAGGCCGTGGTTTTGGCAGAAGCGGGCGAAGGTCCGCACCGGGTAGTCGAGCATCGCCTGCGCCGGACAGGACCAGATGGCGCCGGCCATGGGTAGCAGGTACCAGTCGCGAAACGCGCGCCCGTAGCCGCCGCGCCGGAGAAACTCTCCCAGCGTCGTCGCGGCGCCGGTTTCCTGCGGCGCGGATCCGGCCATGCGCGTCGCCGCGGTGTTGAAATGCGCGATGTCGGTGAGCATGCCCCAGAACGCCGGGCGCAGCAGGTTCGCCGGCTGCGCGAACACGCTGGCGAGGCTGCTGCCGGCCCATTCGATTTTCCCTTCCCCGATGCTGACCCCGAAGGACATCTCCGAGGCCGCCGTGGCGATGTCGAGGTGCCGGAACATCGCGGTCAGGTTGGGGTAGGTGCGGTGATTGAACACCAGGAATCCGGTGTCTACCGGGTGGCTGATGCCCTCCAGAGTCACGTCCACCGAGTGCGTGTGACCACCGAGATAGTCGTTGGCTTCGAACACGGTGACCTCGTGGCTGCGCGAAAGCAGCCAGGCTGCGGACAGTCCGGCGATGCCGGACCCGACGACGGCGATGCGCATGGGCCTACTCCTGGACGCGCTTGTCGCGCGTGATCAGCGCGTAGGCGGAATGGTTGTGGATCGACTCGAAGTTTTCCGACTCCACGGTGTAGGCCGCGATGCGCCGGTCATCGTTCAGCGCGAGCGCGACATCGCGCACCAGGTCTTCGACGAATTTCGGGTTGTCGTATGCGCGCTCGGTGACGTACTTCTCGTCGGGTCGCTTGAGCAGGCCATAGACTTCGCACGAAGCCTGCGCCTCGGCGACCGCCACCAGATCCTCGACGCTCAGCGTAGCCCCGGCGGCGAGTTCGGCCTCGATGGTGATGTGCGAGCGCTGGTTGTGCGCCCCGTATTCTGAAATCTCCTTGGAACACGGGCACAGGCTGGTCACCGGGACCACCACCTTGATGGTGTAGCGATACTTGCCCGGCGCCTCGACCTGCGCGCGCAGTGTGACGTCGTGGTCGAGCAGGCTTTCGACCCCGGACACAGGAGCGGCCTTGCTGATGAAATACGGGAAGCGCGCTTCGATGTAGCCCGAGGTCGCGTCGAGACGCGCGAGCATCGCCTGCATCAACACCCGCATGCCGCCGGCATCCAGGGGCTGGTGTGCATGACGCTGCAGCAGTTCGAGGAAGCGCGACATGTGCGTTCCCTTCTGGTCGTGGGCCAGCCCGACATACAGGTCGAACATGGCTACACTGGGCGCGGTACTTCCGTCCGGGCGCGCAAGGGTGACCGGATGGCGTATGGACTTCACGCCGACGCGGTCGATCGCGACCAGCCGGCGGTCCGGGCTGGCCTGGATGTCTGCAAGGAAGAAGCGGTCGGGGGCATTCATTTTGGCGGCCTCATATGACTCGAATCGGATAGTTTCAAAAGTCTATTTGTCCTGGACAAATATACAATATGTGGCATAATAGCTGAAGTAAAACGAAGGTGTCAAGTAAATGTCTAGGACAAAAATGGCCAATCCCTCTTCCGACTCCGCGGCTTCAGGTCTGAGCATAAGTACCGTCGAACGCGATACGGGGTTCAGCAAAGACACGCTTCGGGTATGGGAAAAGCGCTACCGCTTTCCCACGCCCGTGCGCGACCAGTTCGGCGAACGCGTCTACAGCCTGCCCGAGGTGGAAAAACTGCGCGCCGTAAGGCGTCTGATGGATATGGGTCATCGGCCCGGGAAGATCGTCCCGCTGTCGCTGCCAGAACTGGCCGCGCTGGCCGGCGTGGGCAACGGCTGGCCGCCATGTCCCGAGGAACTTCTGCCGCTGATCGATCTGATCAAGGCGCATCGCATCGAAGATCTGCGCCTGCATCTTGGCCAGGCGTTGCTGCGAAGGGGACTGCAGTCGTTCCTGCTCGAGACCGTCGTGCCGATGAATCGCGCCGTAGGCGATCTGTGGGCGCGAGGTGAGTTTCAGATATTCGAGGAACACCTTTACACGGAAGTGCTGCAGGCGGTGCTGCGCGGCGCACTAAACGCCATGCAGCGTACCGGGGCGCCGCCGCGCGTGCTCCTTGCGACCGTGCCGGGCGAACAGCACGGGCTGGGCCTGCTGATGGCGGAAGGTCTGTTCGCGGTCGAGGGCTGCGCCTGCGTGTCGCTGGGCACGCAGACACCTGTCCAGGACATCGTGCTTGCGGCAGCCTCGCAGCGAGCGGATGTCGTCGCGCTATCCTTCAGCGCCGCGTTTCCCGCCGCGCAGGTGTGGAACGCGCTGGAAGAGATGCGGCAGCAGTTGCCGGCGAACACCGCGCTATGGGCGGGCGGAGGCAATGCGGCACTGGCCAAGCGCGCCGCGCAAGGCGTGACCGTGATCGCAGGACTCGGGGCGATAGCGCAGACAGTCGCGGCCTGGCGCGAGCCCGTGTAAGCGCCAGCTCGCCCGCCGGCGCGCGGCGCTCCGAGCCCGCGCCTACTCCGGTTTGATGCCCGCGTCTTTGATCACCTTGGCGTAGCGGACGATTTCGGTACGCAGGTAGGCGCCGAATTCCTCCGGTGTATTGGCCGTGATGTCGACACCCATGTCGACCAGCCGGTTGCGCACTTCCGGTGTGGCCAGCACCCGCGCCACATCGCGCTGGATGCGCAGCACCAGATCGGCCGGCATGCCGGCCGGGCCGAGCAAACCGAACCAAGTGGCGACGGCAAAACCCTTGAGACCGGATTCGGCTACGGTAGGCACATCGGGCAGCAGCGGCGAGCGTGCGGCGCCTGTACTCGCAATCGCGCGCAACTTTCCGGCCTTGATATGCGGCACGGCGACCGAGATGTTGCCGAACATGATGGGCACCTGTCCACCCATGGTATCGGTCAGCGCCGGGTTCTCTCCCTTGTACGGAATGTGCGTCATGCGAATGCCGAGCTGCGCGCTCAACAGTTCCCCCGCCATGTGGGGAGACGACCCAATGCCCCCCGAGCCGTAAGCGAGCGGGACGGCGCTCTTTTTCGCCATTTCGACGAATTCGGCGAATGTCCTTCCTGGAAACGCAGGGTTGACCACCATGATGGTCGGCGTGGATCCCATCAGGGTAATCGGGGTGAAATCACGCGCCGCGTCATACGCCGCCTTGCCGTAGAGCGCGGGCGCGACGGCCAGGCTGGTTTGCGGCGTGACCAGCAGGGTATAGCCGTCAGCGGCGGCTTTAGCCACGGCCTCGGCCGCTATCATGCCGCTGGCGCCGGTCCGGTTCTCGACCACCACCGTCTGCCCCCAGGCATCCCCCAGTCGCTGTGCAACGATGCGCCCGACCAGATCGGTGGTACCGCCGGCGGCAAAGCCTATAATCATGCGCACCGGCTTGACCGGGAATGCCTGCGCCCCGACCGGGCCCGCCTGCAATGCGAGCGCGAAGCCTGCGGCGATGAGCGTGAGGACGGTGCGGCGAGTAAGCATGCTTTGCTCCTTGAATGGAAGGGGTGGCGGGTGATACGTTCGCGCGCCGGCACGCGATGCCGCGCGCAATTTGAGCATAATGACAGAACTTCAACGACACGGCCAATTCAAGGGAGAGCATCAAAATGACTGAAATATCGAACTCGACACCCATCGGTTTTATCGGTCTCGGCGTCATGGGTAAATCGATGGCGCGCAATCTGATCAAGGCCGGCTATCAGGTCGTGCTGTACAACCGCAGCCGCGCCGCGGTGGACGAGCTGGTCGCCGAAGGCGGCATCGCCGCGGCCTCCCCCGCGGACCTCGCAGCGCGCGCCGAAATCATCTGCCTGTGCGTGCCCGATACCCCGGACGTGGACGCGGTGCTGTTCGGAGCCAACGGCGTGGCGTCCGCAGTCAAAGCCGGAAGCGTCGTCATCGACTTCAGCACCATCTCGGCACCGGCGACGGTAGGATTCGCGGAAAGGCTCAAGCAGGCGGGCGTGGCCATGCTCGATTCACCGGTATCGGGCGGACCGGCGGGCGCGCGCGACGCGGCCCTGAGCTGCATGATAGGCGGTGAAGCCGAGACCCTTGCGCGCTGCATGCCTTTGTTCAAGGCGGTCGGAAAGACGTTCACCCACATCGGTGCGAGCGGCGCGGGTCAGTTGTGCAAGTCGTGCAACCAGCTGGTGGTCGTGGGCACGGTCATGGCGGCGTGCGAGGCGCTGACCCTGGCGAAGAAAGCCGGCATCGATCCCTACAAGGTGCGCGAGGCGCTACTCGGCGGCTCGGCGCAAAGCTTCGTCATGCAGAATCACGCCAAGCGCTTTCTGGACGGCCAGCTCGCCCCCGGCTTTCGCACCGCCCTGCTATTGAAGGACCTGCGCCTCGCCGCTGCCGCCGCGCAGGACGCCGGGAGTTTTTCGCCGGTTGCGGGCCTGGCCGAACAGCTGCTCAAAGCGCTGTGCAATACCGGCCGCGATGGCATGGACAATGCGGCGATGGGATTGCTCTACGAAGAACTGTCCGGTATCAAGCGCTGACCGCCGGGCGCAGCCGCCGACGCGCTGCCATGGCTTCCGAGGATAGTCGCCGGGGCTGATCCGGCGCGGCGCACGGGGAGATGATCTCCCCGCTCTTTCCGGCGTCTAGGCGGTGCTGCTCCCTGGCGGCAGATTCTTGCGCAGATTGTTTTGCCGCCGCCGGTCCAGCCACCAGGCGAGCGCCGGCAGCACGATGAACGATCCGGGCATCACCATCACCGCGAGATAGGGGCTGACCATCGACAGCCGGCGCAGATGGGTGACGATCTGCTGCTTATCCTCGGGCGACCATTTCTGCTTGTTGCGCGGTTTCATCAGCAAGGGCATGAGGCCGGTGATCTGCACGACTTCGCCGAGAACGTACTTTCGCTCCCGGTCCATCATGTCCATCACAGTCTTGACGATGACTGGTTTTTGCATGCGCTAGGCCGCCGCTTTCTTGGTCAGCCAGCGATAGCCTTGCCAAATTCCAAAGGCGCGCCGCGCCCATGTGAACGCGCGCCGCGGGCGCAACAGGACCAGCGCGAGCCCGATTGCCGCAACGAGCGGCGGGCGCGCGACGACAAACCTGGCGACGCCGATGCAGCGATCGACGAAGCCCAGCGGGCTCGACAGGCCCTGCAGGGCGCTTGCGAATTCCCCGCGCTCGCGCGCCGCGCGCTCGATCAGGCGCGCGCGCCTGGCCTCGATTGCGAAGATACGCTCGTTCACGCCTGCGGTTCCCGCAAGATGACCTGATCCTTCGCCAGTTCGCCGCGCGTGGCCGCGAACAGCTTGGGCCTCGATTTCGTTTTGTCGCGCAGAATGAGCCCCAGCGCGACGCCGGCTGCGAGGAACGCGCCCGCAAGCAGCCCGACGGCGGCCAGCCGGTGCGTGTCCCAGAACAGGACCACGACGAAGAAGGTGCTCAGCACGATGCCCATGCCGAAAAAGAACACCGCGCCCAGCGCGTAGAACAGCATCTGCTCCAGCCGCACCCGCTCTTCTTCGATCTCGGTGGCGAGGATTTCCAGGCGCGTGCGCGCCGCGCCGAGCAGGCTTTGCGCCAGATGCTTTATCGAATACAGAAGGCCGCCGCGCGCGGCGCCTTCCTGCTCAGCCATAATCAGCGGCGGCTGATCAGCATGCCGATGACAAGGCCGACGGCGGCCGCTATGCCCACCGCGCCCCACGGGTGGTCATGCACGTAATCGTCGGTGGCGCGCGCCGCGGCCTTGGTCTTGTCGACCACGGCTTCCTCGATCCGGGCGAGTTTGTCCTTCGCGACGCGCAGGCTCTCCTGAATGCGCTCGCGCGCGACGACGGCTTTTTCGCCCATCTGTCCGGCGGTTGCGCGCAGCAATTCTTCTGCGTCGGCGACCACCACCTTCAAATCCGACGCAAGTTTTTCCCGGGATACATCTGTACCGTTGCTCATGATTATTGCCCTCTGACTAGAAAATTTCACGCCGGCGGAAGCGCCTACGGAAGCCTGCAAGGCTACCGGCTTTCTCTCGGCAAATCAACCTTGTTCGCCCATAACGCGGGTAAAATCGGCGCCATGGCGTCACCCTATCTGGCGATTCTGCGCAGCCCGCGCATCGCGGCCGTCCTCCTGCTCGGGTTTTCCTCGGGACTGCCGCTCGCCCTCACCGGCGGAACCCTGCAGGCCTGGCTCACCGTTTCGGGCGCGGACATCATGACCATCGCCTGGTTTTCATGGATAGGCATTCCCTATTTGCTCAAGTTTCTCTGGTCTCCGGTAATGGATCGCTATGTGCCGCCGTTTCTGGGCCGCCGGCGCGGCTGGATGCTGCTGACCCAGCTTGCGCTGATACTGGGTATCGCCGGCATGGCGCTCACCTCGCCAAGGGAGAATCTGTGGTTGCTGGGCTGCCTCGCGCTCTGGGTCGCGTTCGCATCGGCGTCGCAGGACATCGTGATCGACGCCTACCGCGCCGACCTCCTGCCCGCCGCCGAGCGTGGCATGGGCGCGGCCGTGGGCGTGCTCGGCTATCGCCTGGCCATGCTCGCTTCGGGCGGTCTGGCGCTGATCCTCGCCGACCAGATCGGCTGGCGCCAGACCTTTTTTGCGATGGCAGCGCTGATGTGCGTCGGCCTCGCGACCAGCCTGGCCGCGCCCGAGCCCGCCGTGCGCGGAACGCCGCCGCGCAGCCTGCGCGAGGCGGTGGTGGAACCGTTGAAAGACCTGCTGCTGCGCCCGGGCGCGCTGCAGCTGCTGGCCTTGATCGTGCTCTACAAATTCGGCGACGCGCTCGCGGGCACCCTGACCACCGCATTTCTGATTCGCGGCGTCGGCTTTTCGCTCACCGACGTAGGCGCCATCAATAAAGGCCTGGGCCTCGCATCGCTCTTGCTCGGCGGTCTCGCGGGCGGCCTGCTGCTGGTGCGCATGAGCCTGACGCGGGCGCTGCTGCTGTTCGGTGCGCTGCAGGCCTTATCCAATCTATCGTTTGCCGTGCTCGCCTGGGCCGGCAAGAGTTACCCGCTGCTGGTGTTCGCGGTCAGCTTCGAGAATCTCGCCAGCGGCATGGGCACGGCGGCGTTCGTGGCCTTTGCCATGGCGCTGTGCAACCACAGCTTCAGCGCCACGCAATATGCGCTGCTCTCGGCGCTGGCCTCGCTCGGGCGCATTCTGTTCGGACCCGTTACGGGGGGGCTGGTCGCGACCATGGGCTGGGCGAATTTCTTCGTGCTCACCTTCGTCGCCGCGCTGCCGGGCCTGTGGCTGGTGTGGCGGATGCGCGCGCAGATCGACGCGGTGGATGGGTCGAGAAATACAGATCCGTAGCGCTTGCGCGGACGGCGGCCCGTCCGCGCGGATCACCGATGGCGTACGGACGATGAACCTGTCCGCACGCCATCGGTGATCTTGAATAAAGACCAACCCCAAACCGAATGCTTCTATCCGTAACCCTATTTTGGTGCGGATACGCTTTTCATCCGCACCAAAATAGGGTTGGCGCGCGATAGCGCGCAACGTCAGCAGACCAAGCCGGCAACTGCGGCGCAGCATACGCCGCTACGAATGCAGCTCACGCCTTCTCGAAACGATAAACCGCCACGCTGCCGCGCAGGTTGGGCGCGAATCGAACCGGGCGGCCCTGCTCCTGCATGACGACCCGCTCCAGGATGCGCACGCCGTGGCTGGCGCAGAAATCCTCGAAATCGTCCAGCGTGCACAGGTGCACGTTGGGCGTGTTGTACCAGAGATAGGGCAGCACGTCCGACAGGGGCATGCGTCCGCGCATGATCTGCAGCCGCTGCGGCCAGTAGCCGAAGTTGGGGAAGGAGACGATGCCCTGGCGCCCGACGCGCAGCATCTCCATGATGATCTCCTCGGTGTGGCGCATCGCCTGCAGCGTTTGCGACAGGATCACGTAGTCGAACGAACCGGCGTCGAATCCCGCCAGGCCGGCCTCCAGGTCGCTCTGAATCACGTTGACGTCGTTCTTGACGCAGGCGAGCACATTGGCATCGTCGATTTCGATGCCGTAGCCGCGCACGCTGCGGCTCTGCTTCAGGTAGTGCAGCAACAGGCCCTCGCCGCAGCCCAGGTCGAGCACGCTCGCCCCCGGCTGCACCCAGGCGGCGATGGCGCCCAGGTCGGCGCGGCCCGAAAGTGCCAGTGTCGCCAGGGAATTCAAGTTGACTTCTCCGTGACGAATTCGCGCGCGATGTTGTCGAAATACGCGCGCACCAGCGCGTGATAGCGCGGATCCTCGAGCAGGAAGGCGTCGTGCCCGTGCGGCGCATCGATTTCCGCGTAACACACGTCCGCGCGGTTATCCAGCAGCGCCTTCACGATCTCGCGCGAACGCGCGGGAGCGAAGCGCCAGTCGGAGGTGAACGAAGCCACGAGGAAGCGCGCCTTCACCGGCGCGAGCGCCTTGGCCAGATCGTCGCCGCAGGCCGCCGCCGGGTCGAAATAGTCCAGCGCCCGGGTGATGAGCAGATAGGTGTTGGCGTCGAAGTATTCGGAGAACTTGTCTCCCTGATAGCGCAGATAGGATTCGACTTCGAAGTCGACGTCGAAGTGGAAGTTGATCGCGCCCGAGCGCAGGCTGCGGCCGAATTTCTCCATCATCGCGTCGTCCGACAGGTAGGTGATGTGTCCTATCATGCGCGCGAGGCGCAGCCCGCTGCGCGGAATCACCTTGTGCGCGTAGTAGTCGCCGCCGTGGAACTCCGGATCGGTGGTGATCGCCTGGCGCGCCACTTCGTTGAAGGCGATGTTCTGCGCCGAAAGCTTGGGCGCCGCGGCGACGACGACGGCATTGGCGATCCGCGCGGGGAAGCTGATGGCCCATTGCAGCCCCTGCCTCGCGCCGCGGCTGCCGCCCATGACCGCGCGCAAGCATGCC
>CAYNVY010000059.1:0-21213 GCA_964400745.1 uncultured Enterobacteriaceae bacterium
TGTGGCCGTTGGGCGTGGCCCAGGAATACAGATCGAGCATCGCTACGCACCCTGAGGTTTCTTGCGAATAAGATACTTGTCCGTGCACTCGAGCACCAGTTCGCCGTGCTGGTTATGCACGCTGGAGTGCATCACGATCACGCCGGTCGTGCGCTGCGGCAGGAGTTCGGTGATCTCCAGCGCCGAATACAGGGTATCGCCCGCGTACACGCCCTTGAGAAAGCGGCTGGACTGCTCGATGAAGCCCATGAGGGAATCGTCCACCTGGTGCGGGAACATGCCGGCGCCGGCCGCGGTCTGGATCAGCACCTGGAAGCCGTGCGCCAGCATATCGGGCATGCCCCGCGCGCGGCAGTACTCGCGGTCGTAGTGCACCGGGTGGTTGTCGCCGCTCGCCGCCTGGAACGCGAGGAAGTGCGCGTCGCTCATGGTGCGGCTGGGCAGGCGGAACACCTCGCCGACGCGGAAATCGTCGAACCAGCGCGGCTCGGCGAGGCGATGCGAACGCGGATCGAATTCGGCCATGTGCGCCGCTGCTTGCCGCTAGACGAGCTTGACCAGCTGCTTGCCGAAATTTTGCCCTTTCAAGAGGCCGATGAAGGCCGCGGGCGCGTTCTCCAGTCCCTGCGCCACGGTTTCGCGGTATTTCAACTGGCCCGAGGCGACCCAGCCGGCAAGATCGCCCAGCGCCTGCGGCCACAGGTTCAGGCGGTCGCTGACGATGAAGCCCTGCACCTTGATGCGGTTGGTCAGTATCGCCTGGAAGGTCTTCACGCCGTAGGGCTCGGTCGCGTTGTACTGCGAGATCAGGCCGCATACCGCGATGCGCGAGAACGCGTTCGTGCGCCGCAGCACCGCGTCGAGAATCTCTCCGCCGACGTTCTCGAAATAGCAGTCTATGCCATCGGGCGTGGCCGCCTTCAGGTCCTGGTTCAGATTGCCCGCCTTGTAATCGACGCAGGCGTCGAAGCCGAGTTCCTTCACCACGTAGTCGCATTTCTCCTTGCCGCCGGCGATGCCCACGGCGCGGCAGCCCTTCAGCTTGGCGATCTGGCCCACGGCGCTGCCCACGGCGCCCGAGGCCGCCGACACCACCACGGTTTCACCCGCCTTCGGCTGGCAGATGTCGAGCAGGCCGACCCAGGCGGTGACCCCGGGCATGCCGATGACGCCGAGGTAGGCCGACATGGGCACGCGGCTCACATCGACTTTATTCACGCCGGTGCCGTCCGAACACCCGTATTGCTGCCAGCCGTAGAAGCCCGTGACGACGTCGCCCACCTTGAATTTCGGATGCCTGGATTCGATCACCTCGCCCACCGTGCCGCCGACCATGACCGCATCGAGTTCCTGCTTGGCGGCATACGACTTGACGTCGTTCATGCGCCCGCGCATGTAGGGGTCCAGCGACAGATAGTGGTTGCGCACCAGGATCTGCCCCTCGGCCGGCTGGGCGACGGGCGTGTTGACGATCTTGAAATTGGCTTCGGTCACCCAGCCCGTGGGACGGCTGGCGAGCAGTACTTGCATATTGGTAGTCATGGAAACCTCGACAAATTGCGATGGGAATTACAAGGAATCAAAATCGGCAAAATCGGGGGCAAAATCGGGGACAGACCACGTTTTTCGCTAGCCCGACTCCCGCAGGCGGAAACGAAAAACGTGGTCTGTCCCCGGTTTTCTAGGCGGCGCTGGCGAAACGCTCGGCGTGGTGGTCCACGTCGCCCAGGGTGGCGTTGATCATGGTCAGGCGCTTGGCGTAATGGCCGGCCGCGAGTTCGTTGCTCACGCCCATGCCGCCATGCAGCTGGATCGCTTCCTGGCTGATGGCGCGGCCGGAGTTGCCGATCTGGATCTTGGCCGCCGACACCGTGCGCTTGCGTTCGCTCTCGTCCTGCGACTGCACCTTGACCGAGGCCAGATAGGCCATGGAGCGCGACTGCTCGCAATGGATGAACATGTCCACCGCCCGGTGCTGCAGCGCCTGGAAGCTGCCGATCGCGCGGCCGAACTGCTGCCGCGTCTTCAGGTAATCGAAGGTGGCCGCGTTCAGCGCTTCCATCGCGCCGACGGCTTCGGCGCACAGCGCCGACACGGCAAAATCCGCCGCGCGCTCGAGCAGCGGCAGCGCCGCGTCGACCTCTCCCAGCACGCTGTCCGCGCCGAGTTTGACGTTCGCGAACTTGATCTCGGCGGCGCGCATGCCGTCGATGGTGCGATAGCCCTGCACCTGCACGCCCGCGGTCTTCGCGTCGAGCAGGAACAGGCTGATGCCTTTTGCGTCGCGCGTCGCCCCGGCGCTGCGCGCCGACACCACCAACTGGTTCGCGCTCTCGCCGTGCAGCACCACCGCCTTGTGGCCGTTCAGCACGAAGCCTGCGCCGTCGCGTTTGGCCGTGGTCTCGACGCAGTTCAGTTCATGGCGCGAATTCGGCTCGCCCAGCGCGGCGGCAAGCAACAATTTGCCCTCCGCCACCTTGGGCAGCACCGCCTGCTTCTGCGCCTCGCTGCCGGCGAGATCGACCAGTCCGCCGCCCAGCACCACGGTGGAGAAATACGGCTCGATCACGATGCCTCGGCCGAGTTCGGTCATGATCAGCATGGTATCGACCGCGCTGCCGCCGAAACCGCCGTGCGCCTCGGCGAACGCCGCGCCCAGGAGTCCCATGTCGGCGAACTGCGCCCACACCTTGTCGGAGTACCCCTGTTTCGAGCGCATGATCGCCGTGCGCGCCTCGAAGCCGTATTCCTTGCCGATGTACTTTTGCAGGCTGTCGCGCAGTTGTTGCTGTTCGTCGCTGAATTTGAAATCCATGATCAGAGTCCCAGTACCATTTGCGAAATGATGTTGCGTTGGATCTCGTTCGAACCGCCGTAGATCGAAGTCTTGCGGTAGTTGAAATAGACCGCCGCCGCCGAGCCGGCGTACTCGGGCCCGACCGGCTCGCCCTCCCATCCGGCGGCGCGCGCCTCGGGGCGGAAGGGCAGGGCATAGGGCCCCATCGCGTCCATGGTCAGTTCGGTCAGCGCCTGCTGTATGTCGGTGCCCTTGATCTTGAGGATGGAGGCTTCCGGACCGGGCTTGGAGCGCGACGAGAGCACGCGCAGCAGCGTGATCTCCAGCGCCATCAGCGCCACTTCAATCTGAATGACGCGGTCGCGGAAAAGCGGGTCCTCCATCAGCGGCTTGCCGTTGCGCAATTGCTTGCCGGCGACGATCTTCAGCTGTTCCAGCTCGCGCTTGGACTCGCCCACGCGCGCGATGCCCGTGCGCTCGTGTCCCAGCAGGAACTTGGCGTAGGTCCAGCCCTTGCCTTCTTCACCGACCAGGTTTTGCGCCGGCACTTTGACGTTGTCGAAGAAGGTTTCGTTGACCTCGTGTTCCTCGTCCAGCGTGATGATGGGTTGCACGCTGACGCCGGGGGATTTCATGTCGATCAGGAGGAAGGAGATGCCTTCCTGCTTTTTCACCGTGGAGTCGGTGCGCACCAGGCAGAAGATCATGTCGGCGTGCTGTCCGAGCGTGGTCCAGGTCTTCTGGCCGTTGACGATGTAGAAGTCGCCCTCGCGCGTTGCCTTGCACTTGAGCGAGGCCAGGTCCGAGCCCGAGCCCGGCTCGGAGTAGCCTTGCGCCCACCAGTCTTCGGAAGACAGGATGCGTGGCAGAAAGTATTCCTTCTGCCATTTGCTGCCGAAATTCTGGATCACCGGCGCCACCATCACCAGGCCGAAGGGCATCACCCGGGGCGCGCCGGCATAGCCGCATTCGTCTTCGAAAATATGCTGCTGGATCGGCGTCCATGCGCAGCCGCCGTATTCCTTCGGCCAGTTGGGGGCGACCCAGCCCTGCTTGTACAGAATCTTCTGCCAGCGCACCCAGTCGTCTTTCACCAGGCGTTTGTGATGCAGCACTTTCTCGGCGATGTCCTTGGGCAGATTGCCGCTGATGAAGGCGCGCACTTCGTCGCGAAATGCCTGCTCTTCCTTGGTGTAATTCAGATCCATGGGGGAAATCCTTTGGATGGCGGGATTGGCGGAAATTAGTATATCACTCCGATCTGACAGCGGATTCCCGGGCCTGCCGTTTTCAGCCGGCAGAAAGCGCTTTCACGTTGCCGCAGAAACGGGAGCCGATTGTCTTCCAGGCACCCCATCGATCTGCTATGTTGGCGTCGATCAAACCGCGCAAAGGCCATGGACCATGACTGCAAGACTCGATGTGCAAATCCGCGACGGCATATTGCTGCTCACCATCGACAACCCGGAGCAGAGGAATGCCCTCATTCCCGACATCAGCCGCGGCGCCACCGCGGCGCTGCGCCTCGCCGCGACCGACCCCGCCGTGCGCGCGGCGGTGCTCACCGGAGCCGGCGCGCATTTCTGCAGCGGCGGCAATCTGGCGAGCCTGCGCGAATTCCAGGACAAGCCGCGCGCGGCGGCGGTCGAGCGCGTCGGCGTGCTGAACGAGTTGGTGCGCAGCATGCGCCAGTTCCCCAAGCCCCTCATCGCCGCGGTGGAGGGCGCAGCCGCCGGCGCCGGTTTTTCGCTTGCGCTCGCCTGCGACCTGATCGTGGCCGCGCGCGATGCGCGCTTTTCCATGGCCTACGTCAAGATCGGCATGTCGCCCGATGGCGCACCCACGCTGTTCCTGCCGCGCACGCTGCCGCTACAGCTCGCCAGCGAATTGCTGATGGAGGGCGCGCCCATAGGCGCCGAGCGCCTGCACCAGATCGGCGTGGTCAATCGCCTGGCCGAGCCGGGGCAGGCGCTGGCGGAGGCCGAAGCCTGGGCGGCGAAACTCGCGCAGGGCGCGATCGGCGCCATCGGCAACATCAAGCGCCTCATCAACCAGTCGGCCTGCCCCGAACTGGCCAGCCATCTGGAGCTGGAGCGGGATTCCTTCGCCGACCTGCTGCACGCGCCCGAAGCGCGCGAAGGCTTCGCCGCGTTTCTGGAAAAGCGCTCGCCGGACTTTCCGAAATAGACCTTAACCCAGACGTCGACGCAGGCGTCAACGCAGACGTCAACGAAGAAGACCAGGAGCAGAGCATGAGCGGACCGCTGACAGGGGTGAAGGTACTGGAAATCGCAGGCATAGGCCCGGGGCCGTTCTGCGGCATGCTGCTTGCCGACATGGGCGCAGACGTGCTGCGCGTGGATCGATTGCAGGCGAACGACCTGGGGCTGCCGGTGGCGCCGAAGTTCGACATCATGTCGCGCGGCCGGCGCTCGATTGCGCTAGATCTGAAACAGCCCGAATCCATCCGCATGGTGCTCGACCTGGCGGCCAGGGCCGATGCGCTGATCGAGGGCTTTCGCCCAGGCGTTACCGAGCGCCTGGGCCTGGGGCCGCAGGCCTGCTTAGCGCGCAATCCGCGCCTCGTGTATGGGCGCATCACCGGCTGGGGGCAGGATGGGCCGCTGTCGCAGGCGGCGGGGCACGACATCAACTACATTGCGCTCACCGGCGCGCTGCACGCCATCGGGCGCAAGGGCGGGGCGCCGGTGCCGCCGCTCAATCTGGTGGGCGATTTCGGCGGCGGCGGCATGGTGCTCGCCTTCGGCATCGCCTGCGCCCTGTTCGAAGCGCGCGCCTCGGGCAAGGGACAGGTGATAGACGCCGCCATGAGCGAAGGCGCGGCGACGCTGATGGCGATGTTCTACGGCCGCATGGCCGCCGGGCACTGGCAGGACGCGCGAGGAGTCAACGTGCTCGATACCGGCGCGCCCTGGTACGAGGCCTACGAGACGGCGGACGGCAAGCACGTGGCCATAGGCTCTATCGAAGGCCGCTTCTACGCCGAGCTGCTGCAGCGGCTGGGGCTGGACCCCACGGGTCTGCCCGCGCAGCACGAGCGCAAGCGCTGGCCCGAGCTGCGCGCGGCGTTCGGCGCGGCGTTCAAGACCAGAACGCGGGACGAATGGTGCCGCGAGATGGAAGGCACGGACGTCTGCTTCGCCCCCGTGATGTCGCTGGCCGAAGCACCGCAGCACGCGCACAACAAGGCGCGCGGCGCTTTCGTCGAAATCGACGGCGTGGCCCAGCCCGCGCCGACACCGCGCTTTTCGCGCACGCCGGGCGCGATTGCGCGCGGCGCGCCCGAGCGCGGCGAGGGAGGGGCGCAGGCGCTCGCCGATTGGGGATTCGGCGCAGGCGAGATCGAAGGCTTTCGTGCCAGGGGCGCGCTGATGCTGGACCGGGGGCAGGCATGAAGCAATTCAAGGACAAGGTGGCGGTGATCACCGGCGGCGCCAGCGGCATCGGCGCCGCGCTCGCGCAGCGCGCGGCGGCCGAGGGCATGCAGATCGTGCTTGCCGACATCGAGGACGCGGCGCTCACCGCCGCGGCGGGCGAACTCAGGCGCGAGGGCGCGCAGGTGCTCGCCGTGCACTGCGACGTCAGCCGCGCCGAAGAAGTGGAGCGCCTGGCCGAGGAAACGCTCAAGGCTTACGGCGGCGCGCACCTGGTGTGCAACAACGCCGGGGTGGGCGGCGTGCGGGTCCGTGCGTGGGAGGCGAGCGCGAAAGACTGGCAGTGGGTGCTGGGGGTGAACGTCTGGGGCGTGATCCACGGCGTGCGCGTGTTTACCCCCATCATGCTGCGCCAGGGCGAGGCGGGCCACATCGTCAACACCGCCTCGGCGGCGGGCTTCGTATCCATGGCCTCGACCGCGCCTTATGCCGTGTCCAAGCATGCGGTGGTGACGCTGTCCGAAGTGCTGTATCACGACCTGCAGGACGAAAAGGCGCAGGTCGGCGTGTCGGTGCTCTGCCCCGCCTGGGTCGGCACCAATATCTGGAATTCGCAGCGCAACCGGCCGGACGACCTCAGGGATCGCGCCGACACCGAAGCGGAGCGCGCCAAGCGCGAACAGCTGCGCGCGCTGCTGGAAAAAGGCCGGGTCAGCTCGGCCGACGTCGCAGCGATGACCTTCGACGCCGTTGCCGAAGACCGGTTCTACATTTTTCCGCATCCGAAAATTCGCAAGGACATACAGACGCGGATGGAAGACGTCCTCGCCTTGCGCAATCCGACGCGGACCGCCTGAGATCGGGGCGAAGCTGCGAAGCTGGGAACCTGGGGCATGCCGTCATGGCTTTGCCTGCGCCGCGCCGGGGACTTTCATCGGCGGCTCTTTGGGCAGGCCTTTGCCGCCCAGCATCAGCCAACCGAAAAATCCGATTCCGAGCACGGCGACTATTGCGCAGGCGAGCAGAAGCTTGCGCAGCAGCCGCCGCTCCACGGCCTCGGCTTGCTTGATCTCGTCGAGTGTCTTGCGCACCTTGCGCAGGGCCGTCTGCTCGGCCAGGTGCCGCGCGTGCGCCTCGATCGCGGCGCGGTCTATGTCTTTGGGGTCGTCGGCGCTCATGCTGGTATGCCCTCGGATAAAGCGTGAATGGATCTGCGCGAAACCGGTCAGTGGCGCAGCCTCAGTTTACGCCAAGGCAAATCGACCTGTCTGCGGCTATCGGCTGCGCATTCCACTGCGCGTCGCTTGCGCCGGTCTTGCCGATATAGAATACACGCCATCACCGGGTGACCGAAATTCAAAGGAAGCGGCATGAGCCAGTCGATGCAAACCGAGGAGAAGGACGGTATCTGGACAGTGCGTCTCCACCGCCCCGAAGTGCACAACGCCTTTTCCATCGAACTGATGCGCGCCATGACGCAGACGGCCGAGCGCCTGCGCGACGAGGACGGCGTGCGCGCCGTGATCCTCACCGCCGCGGGCGAGAATTTCTCCGCCGGCATGGATTTGAAGGATCCGAAGCGCTGGGCCAGCGACAAAACCAGCCTGGCCGAGCGGCGCGCGCTGGCCGCTTCGGGCGAGCGCATGTGCCAGGCCTGGGAAAACATTCCGGCGATGACGCTGTGCGCGATCGAGGGCCATTGCATAGGCGGCGGCGCGGCGCTCGCGGTGGCGACCGATCTGCGCGTCATCGGCGCTTCGGCCTGGTTCTGGCTGCCGGAGATCGCCATCGGCATTCCCCTGGGCTGGGGCGCGCTGCCGCGCCTGGTGCGCCTGCTCGGTCCGGCGAAGGCGAAGCGCTACATCATTTTGTGCGAGCGCTTCAAGGGCCGGGAGGCGATCGAGTTCGGCCTCGCGGAATATCTGGTCGCGGACGGACAGGCCTACGCCGAAGCGCTGAAGCTGGCGCAGGGCATCGCCCAGTTGCCGGAGATTCCGGTGAAAATGAGCAAGGAAACGATCAACGCCACGGCCAACGCCCTGAACCATCTCGCCTCGCACATGGCGAGCGACCAGGTGTCGCTCGCCGCGGCGAGCGAGGAGGCGGTGGCCGCGCGCGCGCGCTTCGCGGCGAAGAAGAAAGGCGGGCGCTGAAGGCGGCGAATTCAAATCAGCATGAGACGGAAGAAACTCAAATGAAAGACAAGGAAAACATCCCAGGGCCGGCGAAGCTGCAGCAGGCAATCGATTTCGCCGTCGCGCACGAAGTCGCATGGAGCCGCGACAACAGCGAGCCCTGGGGCGTGCACGCGGCGGACCCGCCGCCGTGGAACCGGCTGCTGGGCCCGGTCGTGCCGCGCGGTGGGGTGTCCGGTGCGATCATGCGCGCAGGCAAGCTGCTTGCGACCTGGGGCGAGCCGGCCCGTGCCGACCTTACGTTCAGTGTGGCGAAGACCTATCTCGCGCTGCTCGCCGGCGTCGCCTTCGACCGCGGGCTGCTGCCCGACGTGCATGAGCCCGTGCGTGCGCGCGCGCCGGGCATCGGTTTCGACGGCGAGCACAACCGCGGCATCACCTGGGCGCATCTGCTGCAGCAGACGAGCGAGTGGGAAGGCGAGTCCTTCGGTGTGCCGGACCAGGTCGACCGCTATCGCTTCGTGCAATTCCAGGGCAAGCCGCCCGAGGGCAAGAAAGGCGATCCGCGGCCGCTGCAGGCGCCCGGCGCCTACTGGGAATACAACGACGTGCGCATCAACCAGCTGTCGCTCGCCTTGCTGCACCTGTTCGGCCGCGCGCTGCCGCAGGTGTTCGACGCCGAGATCATGCGGCCGCTGGGCGCGAGCCGCGACTGGCGCTGGGTCGGCTACGACAATGCGTGGGTGGATTTGAACGGCAGCCGGGTGCAGTCGGTCCCGGGCGGCAGCCATTGGGGCGGCGGGCTCGCGATCAGCAGCCTGGACCAGTTGCGCATAGGGCAGATGCTGCTGGACGAAGGGCGCTTCGACGGGCGGCAGGTGCTCTCGGGCGAATGGATACGGCGCATGCGCGCGCCCTGCGCGCTGGCGCCCTTCTACGGTTATCTGATCTGGCTGAATCCCGAGCGCAGCGTGTTTTCCAGCGCGTCCGCGGTCAGCTATTTCGCGATCGGCGCCGGCGGTGCTATCACCTGGGTCGATCCGGAGCGGCAGATGGTGGTGGTGGTGCGCTGGATCAACGCCGATCACGCCAACGAATTCTTCCGCCTGGTCGGCGAGGCGGTGGACGCGCCGGGCTTAGGCGGCCGCCCGGACGACGCGGCCGCCCGGACGACGCGGCCGCCCGGACGACGCGGCCGCCCGGCTGACGCGGCTGCACCCACGAGCGGCCGGTCAGCGCCGCAGTATCTGCAGCAGCGATTCGGCGGAGAGGGAATGCGCCTGGCCGAATCCGGCGACAAAGCGGGCCGATACCGGCCGGAGCAGGAAAATCGAGAAATCGGCGAAGCCGAACATGGGCTCCGCGTCGGCAAAGCGCTCGCGGTAGGCGGCCCGGAATTCGCGCAGTTGCGGCGCGTCGTCGGCGACCCGCTCGGCCGTCGCCTGCACCGACACCCGCTCCAGACCCAGCGGTGATTTATCGCCGCCTTCGGCGTCGGCGACGAGCAGGCTCACGCGCGCGTCGGCCAGCATGTCCTTGGTGTGCGCCGCCAGCGTGCTCACGTGAACCAGGAATCCGTCGGCGGCGATCGCATAGGGCACCATCGAAACGTAGGGCGCCCCGGCGTGCAGCGTGCCCAGGGCGGCGGTAGTGCGCGCGCGCAGCAGCCGCGCCAGGGCTTCGGTCAATTCTGCATTCATGGTCTCAGGTATCCGTCAGTTTGATGCAATGATTCCAGGCCTGATGAAGTTGCTATATTTGGCACTTTCGATGTGCCATAAGCAAGGTGGCTATTGAGGTTTGGCAAAAGTAATGTCTGAAATTAATCGAACTACAGCCCGCGCGAGATCAGTTCCTTCATCACTTCGGAGGTGCCGCCGTAGATGCGCGACACGCGCGCGTTGACGTAGGCGCGCGCGATCGGATATTCGCTCATGTAGCCGTAGCCGCCGTGCAGCTGCAGCATGTCGTCCAGCGCGGCGCACATGGTCTCGGTGGTGAAGAGCTTGGCGATCGCGGCTTCCTCCACCGTGAGCTTGCGCCGCAGGTGTTCGCCCAGATAGAAATCGACCATGATGCGCATCGCCGTGGCCTTGGCCTTGAGTTCGGCCAATTTGAATTTCGAGTTCTGGAAATCGAACACGCTCTGGCCGAAGAGTTTGCGTTCGCGCGTGTAGCGTATGGTTTCGGCCAGCATCGCCTCCGTGGTGGAGGCGGCGCCCACGGCGATGATGAAGCGCTCCTGCGCCAGTTCCTGCATCAGGTGGATGAAGCCCTTGTTCAGCTCGCCGAGCAGGTTGGCAGCCGGGACGCGCACCTCGTCGAAGAACAACTCCGCGGTGTCGGCCGCGTGCTGGCCGATCTTGTCCAGCTTGCGTCCTTTCTTGAAGCCGGGCCGGTCGGCCTCCACCAGGAACAGCGACACGCCCTTGGCGCCGGCGGCGGGATCGGTCTTCGCCACCACCACCACCAGATCGCAATTGAGGCCGTTGCTGATGAAGGTCTTGCTGCCGTTGATCACGTATTCGTCGCCCTGCAACACCGCGGTGGTGCGCACCGCCTTGAGGTCGGAGCCGGCGCCCGGCTCGCTCATGGCGATGGCGAGGATGCACTCCCCGCTCGCGCACGCGGGCAGCCAGCGGCGCTTCTGCGCTTCGGTGCCCAGACGCAGGATGTAGGGCGCGATGATGTCCGAGTGCAAAGAGAAGCCCGGGCCGCTGACGTTGGCCGCGGCCAGCTCCTCGATCAGGACCGCGCAGTGGCCGAAGTCGCCGCCGCCCCCGCCGTATTCTTCCGGCAGCGAAGTGCAGAGCAGGCCTTCGCGCCCGGCCTTCTGCCAGGTGTCGCGATCGACGCAGCCGGCCGCATCCCATTCGGCCTGGCGCGGCAGGCACTCGCGTTCGACGAAGCGGCGCGCGGTGGCGCGGAACATTTCGTGGTCTTCGCGATACACCGTGCGCGTGATCATTGCTGTTGGCTCCGATTCAAACGAAGGTCTCGCCGGCTTCGGCCTTGTCGCGCACGATCTTCGGGCAGGCGTAGCGCTCGCCGAATTTCGCTGCGAGCGCGTCGGCGCGCGCGGCGAATGTCTCCAGGCCGACCGCGTTGATGAACTGCAGCGCGCCGCCGGCCCAGGCGGGGAAACCGATGCCGAAGATGGAGCCGATGTTGGCGTCGGCGACATTGCGCAGCACGCCCTCTTCCAGGCAGCGCGCCGTTTCGATCGCCTGGATGTAGAGGATGCGGTCCTTCAGTTCCTGCATGTCCCAGGCGATGCCCGGCTTCTCGAACAGGCGCTTCAGTTCGGGCCAGAGGCATTTTTCGCCGTCCGCCGGATAGTCGTAGAAGCCGGCGCCGCCGGCGCGCCCCGGGCGCTTGAACTCGTCCACCATGCGATCCACCAGTGCGTGCGCCGGGTGCGGCTTGAAGGTCTTGCCCTCGGCGGCGAGATCCATCGTGGCTTGCTTTCGCACCATCTGCGCCAGCTTCATCGACACCTCGTCGGCGATGGCGAGCGGGCCCACCGGCATGCCCGCCTGGCGCGCGGCGTTCTCGATCACCGGCGCCGGGACGCCTTCGAGCAGCATCGCCTGGCCTTCGCTGACCCAGGTGCCGAACACGCGGCTGGTGAAAAAGCCGCGCGAATCGTTGACCACGATGGGCGTCTTGCCGATCTGCTGCACATAGTCGAAGGCGCGCGCCAGCGTCGCGTCCGACGTCGCTTTGCCGACGATGATCTCGACCAGTTGCATTTTTTCCGCTGGCGAGAAAAAGTGCAGGCCGACGAAACGATCGGGGTGTTGCGACGCCTGCGCCAGGCCGGCGATCGGCAGGGTGGAGGTGTTGGAGGCGAAGATGCCGTCCGTGGCGAGTTTGGGTTCGGCTTCTTTCGTGACCTGCGCCTTCAACTCGCGATTCTCGTACACGGCTTCGATGATGAGATCGCAGCCGGCGAGATCGCTTGCTGCGGCGGCGGCCTGGATCAAGTCCAGCGTTTGCGCGGCGCTCGCGGCATCGCTGCGGCCCTGTTTGACGCGCTTTCCCAGCAGCTTCGCGCTGTAGGCCTTGCCTGTTTCGGCTTGTTCCAGGCTGAGGTCCTTCAGCACGCAGGGTATGCGCCGGCTGGCGTTGACGTAGGCGATGCCGGCGCCCATCATGCCGGCGCCGAGTATGCCCACTTTGCAGGCATTCCATTTCGGTACAGCCTTCGGCCGCGAGGCGCCCGATTTGATCGCGTTCAGATTGAAAAAGAAGGCGGTGATCATGTTGCGTGCGACCTGGCCGGTCATCAGCCTGGCCAGGTAGCGCGACTCGTTGCGCATGGCGGAATCGAAATCCGTGAGAGTGCCTTCCACCGCACAGGAGAGGATCGCCTCGGGCGCCGGGTACAGGCCGCGCGTTTTTTGCGTGAGCACCGCCGGGGCGACCACGACCATCATGCCGGCGGCGGGGGAGCGCGCCCCGCCGCCGGGTATCTTGTACTCCTTGCGGTCCCAGGGCTGTTTCGGTTCCGGGTTGGCCGCGATCCAGGCGCGCGCGCGCGCCATGAGTTCGGCGCGCTCGGCGACGAGTTCGTCCACCAGTTTGAGTTGCATCGCCTCGGCCGGGCGCATCAGCTTGCCTTCGGCCAGCATGGGCAGCGCCGCCTGCAGGCCCAGCAGTCGCGTCATCTTGGTCACGCCGCCCGCGCCCGGCAACAGGCCCAGGCTCACCTCGGGGCAGCCGAGCTCGATTTTCGGATCGTCGACGCAGACGCGCCAGTGCGCGGCGAGGCAGATTTCCCAGCCGCCGCCCAGCGCTGCGCCGTTGATCGCGGCCACCACCGGCCGCCCGCACAGCTCCAGCTTGCGCATCGCGGCCTTCATCGCTTCGATGCCGCGGTACACCTCGGGCGTGTCTTTTTCAGTGAGGCGCAGCACGCTCTTCAGGTCGGCGCCGGCGAAAAAGCTCGCCTTGGCCGAGGCCAGGATCACGCCGCGCAGCGTGTCCTTCTCCGCGATCACCCGGTCAACACAGGCGATGAAATCGGCTTGCCAGGCCTGCGACATGGTATTGACAGGGCCATCGGGGCTGTCGAAGGTCAGGGTGGCGACGCCCTCGGCGTCGGTCTCGTAGCGTATCTGGTTCATGGCTTGCTCTTTCTCGCTGGTATCAGGTTGATGGGCCGACTCCGGGGCCTGGCCCGAAGGCGTCGGGCGGCGTGCCGCTTACACGCGCTCGATGATGGTGGCGATGCCCATGCCTCCGCCTATGCACAGCGTCGCCAGGCCGTAGCGCAATTTGCGCCGTTCGAGTTCGTCCAGCAGCGTGCCGAGGATGATGGCGCCGGTGGCGCCCAGCGGATGCCCCATGGCGATGGCGCCGCCGTTGACGTTGACCTTTTCCGCCGGGACGCCGAGTTCCTGCATGAACAGCATCGGCACCACGGCGAAGGCTTCGTTCACCTCGAACAGGTCGATCTGATCCACGCTCATGCCGGCGCGCGCGAGCGCTTTCCTCGCCGCAGGCGCGGGCCCGGTGAGCATGATGGTCGGATCGGCACCGGTGATCGCGGCGGCGACGATGCGCCCGCGCGGTGTCAGACCCAGTTCGCGGCCCTTCTTCTCGCTGCCGATCAGGATGGCCGCGGCGCCGTCGACGATGCCGGAGGAATTGCCGGCGGTATGCACGTGGCGTATGCGTTCGACCTGCGGATATTTCTGCAGCGCCACGGCGTTGAAACCCATCTTGCCCGCCTGGTCGAACGAAACCTTCAGCGCGCCCAGGGTCTCCAGCGTCGTGCCCGGCCGTATGGTTTCGTCCCGCTCCAGCACCGGCAAGCCGACGCGGTCGATCACCGGCACGATGGACTTGTCGAAATAGCCCGCGTCGCGCGCCGCGGCCGCCTTCTGGTGCGAGCCGACGGCGAATGCATCCACTTGTTCGCGCGTGAAGCCCTCCAGCGTCGCGATCAGATCGGCGCTGATGCCCTGCGGGATGAACTGGGTGGCGAGGCTGGTCTCCGGGTCCTGGGCCCAGGGGCCGCCGTCGGAACCGATCGGCACGCGCGACATCGATTCGACCCCGCCGGCAACGACCAGGTCCTCCCAGTCGGAGCGGATCTTCTGCGCCGCGAGGTTGACCGCCTCCAGGCCCGAGCCGCAGAAACGGTTGAGTTGAAAGCCCGCCGCCTTCCAGTCCCAGCCTGCGGCGAGCGCGGCGGTCTTGCCGATGCAGGCGCCCTGCTCGCCTATGGGCGAGACGCAGCCGATCACCACGTCGTCCACCTGCGAGGTATCCAGATCGTGCCTGGCGGCGAGGGCATTCAGTGCGCCCGCGAGCAGATTCACCGGTTTGATGTCGTACAGGGCGCCGCTGGATTTGCCGCGGCCGCGCGGGGTGCGGATTGCATCGAAAATCATGGCTTCAGCCATCGAGGTCTCCCGGATCAGATTGATGGAGAATGGGCACAGACGCAGCACAGACGCGGACTGCGCCGCGGATGATCGATGATACAACTGTTCGACCGGAGTCGCCCGCGGAGGGCTTCCGCCGCGCGAACCCGCTGCGGCTATGGTTTAGAATACGGCCGGGCCGGCGCCTGTCACGCTGCCCGCGATTGCTGCTCTGCCCCGCTTCGGCTTACTCTCAACATTCATTCACTTTCGAGCCAGAATTCATGTCGATCTCCGCCGCTCCGCTGTTCACGCCGTTTTCCAGCAAGAACCTCAAACTCGAGAATCGCGTCGTCATGGCGCCGATGACGCGCAGTTTCGCTCCGGGCGGCGTTCCGGGGGCGGATGTCGCCGCCTACTACCGCCGCCGCGCCGAGAAACAGGTCGGCCTGATCATCACCGAAGGCACGGTGATCGACCATCCGGCCTCGACCAACGATCCGCGCGTTCCTTCGTTCTACGGCGCCGCCGCGCTCGCCGGCTGGGCGAACGTGGTGACCGAGGTGCATGCGGCAGGCGGGCGCATCATGCCGCAGATCTGGCACGTGGGCACGGTCAGGAAAATGGGCGACAAGCCCAATCCGGAAGCGCCGCCCATCGGCCCATCGGGCCTGTTCAAACCGGGGATCAAGGTGGTCGAGCCGATGCGCGAGGCCGAGATCGAAGCGGTGATCGCCGCCTACGGCCAGGCCGCGGCGGAGGCCAGGCGACTGGGCTTTGACGGCGTCGAGATTCACGGCGCGCACGGCTACCTGATCGATCAGTTCTTCTGGGAAGGCACCAACCAGCGCTGCGACCGCTGGGGAGGGGACATGCTCGCGCGCACCCGCTTTGCGGCAGAGGTCGTCAAGTCCTGCCGCAGCAGAGTCGGGCCGGACTTCCCCATCGTGTTCCGCTACTCGCAATGGAAACAGCAGGACTATGCGGCGCGCCTCGCAACGACGCCCGAACTGCTGGAAGAATTTCTGGCGCCGCTGTCGGACGCGGGCGTCGACATCTTCCACTGCTCGACGCGGCGCTTCTGGGAGCCGGAGTTCGAAGGTTCCCACCTCAACCTCGCCGGATGGACCAGGAAACTCACGGGCAAGCCCGTGATCACCGTCGGCTCGGTCAGCCTGGACACGGACATGTTCGCCGCCTTTCGCGGCAAGGGTGCGGCGATCACCAGCATCGACAAACTCATCGAAATGTTCGAGCGCGAGGAAGTCGACCTGGTTGCGGTGGGCCGCGCCTTGCTGGTGGACCACGAGTGGGCGGCCAAGGTCCACGAAGATCGCATGCAGGACCTGCTGCCGTTCACGGCGGAGTCGATGAAAACGCTGTTCTGAGCAATTTCCCGCATGGCGCTACAACGCCTGTCGCATGTCACGGACGGTTGCGACCAAAAGAAGAGATAGTGCAGGGGGTTTATCCAAGATCGTCGATTGTGTGCGGATGGCTTTTCATCCGCGCGCAATCGGCGATCCGCGCGGACGGGCCGCCGTCCGCGCAAGTGCAAACGTCACAGGTTGACAAAACGCCACAGCTTGAACTATCCGCCTGCGCTGGGGAGTTTCGGCGAACGACCATTGCGCGCTCCGCGCGCCAACCTTGATTCAGGTACGGATGAAAAGCACATCCGTACCTGAATCAAGGTTATGAGAAAAGCGATAGGGGCTTGGAGACGTCTGCTGGTCAGCCGGAAGATCGACGATGCGCCTAGCGGATGTGCTTGCGCCGCTGCGCCTCGGAGACGAATTCTTCCATGTCCGGATCGAGCGCGTTGCGCGAGGAGACGATGCCCACGGGCTTGCCGTTTTCGAGCACGGGCACGTGGCGAAAGCCGTTCTCGTGCATCATCAGCAGCGCGTAGCCGAACGATTTGTCCGGATCCACGGTCTGGGGTTCGCTGGTCATCACTTGCGCCAGTTTGGTGTTCTGCGCGTCCAGTCCCTGCGCCATGACGCGGAACACGGCGTCGCGTTCGGTGAATATTCCGATCAGGCGCTCGTTCTCGACGACCATCACCGCGCCGACGTTCTTGTTCGCCATCAGTTTCGCGGCTTTGCTGACGGTGGTATCCGGAGGGGCGGTGAGGAGCTTCTTCTTCTCCATCACGTGTTTTACCCGTTGACTGAACATCGCGGTCTCCCCAACCTGGCGTTGATATATCCGGATCTGCGTTGCGGCGGGCTTTGCCGGCGGTGTTGTTGCATGCGTCGGGTCGGACCCGGCCTGCGTCACCTGTCTCCTCTAAAGCCAGCGCATCGATGATGTTACCGATGGTTTTGGCCGGCTGGATTGACCTATATCAATCTTGGCCCTGCGCAGGAAAGGGATATTCTGCGATTGGCGACGGCGCAGCGGCGCCGTGTCCGGCGCTCGTCCGGCCGGCGGTTCCCGGCCGGAGGATTGGAGAGATTCCTGCCGGTGCGCAGGCTAGCTGCCAGCCTTGCCGCGTGCGACTTCCAGTACGACGCAGTCGTCCTTGTCCCGCCAGCCTGCATCCAGGGCCGCCCGGAACGTCTCGAGGGCGATGTCTCCGAGCGGAAAAGACTCGCCCGCGCTCTTGAGCATTTCCAGGCCCAGGGTGACGTCCTTGGTCAGGATGTGCGCGTGCGCTCGCGGCTCGAAGTCGCCGGCCAGGGCGCGCGGAAGGCGGTCATCCGTCACCCAGGATTGCCCGGAACTGGCGGAGATCACCTTGAACAGCGTGTCGCCCGAGAGCCCCATGCGCTCGCCCGCGGCAACAACCGCAGCCCCCGCGATCAGATGCACGCCTCCGAGCAGATTGTTGAACAGTTTGACGCGCGCGCCGTCGCCCACGCGGTTGCTGATGAACAGCAACCTGGCCGCCATGTCGTGCAGCAGCGCGGCGAACCTGGCGCGGGCCGTCTCGCTTGCGGCCAGCATCAGGCTCATGCCGCCGTCGCGCGCGCGCGCCGGGCCGCCGGAAATCGGCGCATCCAGCAGCGTTGCGCCGAACGCTTCCACCCCCTTGGCGAAGCGCGCGGTGTCGTCAGGCGCGATGGTGCTGCAGATCATCACCGCGGGAACGCCGGCCGGATTGGAACGCGCGCCCGCCCCCGAGTCCGAAAACACGCCGTCGGAGCCGAACAGCACCGACTCGATCTGCGCCGCGTTCACCACCACGATGATGACGACATCCGCGGTTTGAGCGAGAGCCTTCGGGCTGGGAGCGATGTCGGCGCCATGCGCGGCGACGCGCTGCTCCGCTTCCGGCCGGATGTCGCGCACGCTGACGCTGTGGCCCTTGTCGATCAGGTTCATCGCGATGCCCGATCCCATGTTGCCTACGCCGATGACACCGACCTTCATGACGCACCTCTCTTTGTTTGGTCTGTCCTAACCCAGCAGGCGCGGTACCAGCAGGGAAATCTGCGGGAAGTATGTGACCAGCAGCAATACCGCGATCGCGGCGAAGAAAAACGGCATGGATTCGTACACGACCTTGTCCATCGAGACCTTTCCGATCAGCGCCGCGATCGACAGGCACAGCGCCACCGGCGGTGTGAGCAGGCCTATCACCAGGTTCATCGAAACGATCATCGAAAAATGATAGGGGTCGACGCCGAACTTGGCGGCGATCGGGTAGAGCACCGGCGCGAGCATGACCAGGGCCGGCCCGTTCTCCATGAATGTGCCGATGGTGATCAGGAGCAGGTTCACCAGGAGCAGGAAAATCCACGGGTTGCGTGTGGCGCTCAGCATCGCGTCCGCGATCTGCTGCGGGATCTGCTGATAGGCGAGCAGCCAGGACACGATCTGCGCCCCGGCGATGACCAGCATGATGACCGCGGTGGTGCGCGCGGTGCGCACCAGCGCGGCATAGATCAGCTTCGGCGACAGTTCGCGGTAGATCAGGCCGCCCACGAGCAGGGCGTAGATCACCGCCACGGCCGAGCATTCGGTGACGTTGAAAATCCCGAAGCGTATGCCGCCGATGATGATCACCGGCATGATCAGCGCCCAGAACGCCCGGCGCCCGGTAAGCCAGATTTCGCCCCAGCCGGCGCGATGATGCGTGGGGTAGTTCCGGCGCAGGCTCTGCACGTAGGCGACGACGAGCATGGCGAAACTGAACAAGAGCCCCGGAAGTATTCCCGCGAGGAACAGTTTCGAGATCGACAGATCGGTCAGAACGCCGATCAGGATGTAGGTGATGGAGGGCGGAATGATGGGGCCGACGACGTTGGCGCATCCGGTCAGCGCGGCGGAAAACTCGGCGCTGTAGCCGCTTTTCACCATCGCCGGGATGATTACCCGCCCCAAGGCGCTGGTATCGGCGATGGCCGAACCCGAAATGCCGGACATGAAAGTGGCGGAGGCCACGTTCGAGATCGCTAGGCCGCCGCGAAAGCGTCCGAACAGGGCGTTGCAGAAATCCAGCAGGCGGTCGGTCATGCCGCCCGAGGACATCAAGTCGCCGGCCAGCAGGAAGAACGGTATCGCCAGCAGCAGGTAGTTGTCGACGCCGACGATCACCTGCTGCGGCACGATCATCATGTTGATCGTGCTGATGTACAGGATGCCGGCGGTGGCGGCCAGAATCAGGCTGAAGGAGATCGGCAGCGCGATCAGCATCAGCACGGCGAAAACGGCGACGATGATCAGAAACAGAAGCATGCGCCGCTCAAATGAATTCCCCCTGGGCGACGTCGATCGGCGATCGCGCCCAGCGCGTGACGCCGACGATCAGCAGGATCATGAGTCCGCAGGCGGGCAGCGCCGCATACGGGATCATCATCGGTATCTCCAGCGCGGCCGATTCCTGCGCGCCGTTCAACATGGCGAACTTGGTGCCGAAGTACATGAAGATCCCGGACACGGCCACCAGGAACACGTCCCGGACGATCAGCACCACGGCCTGCCAGAAGGGGGGCAGCATTTCGATCAGGAAAGTCACGGTGATATGCCCGCCGTGGCGCAGCGCCGCCGCGCTGCCGAGCATGGTCATCCAGATCAGCAGGAAGCGGGTCAGTTCCTCCGTCCAGGAGGGCGCCTTGCCGAGCACGTAGCGGCCGAACACCTGATAGCTGATGGTCGCGACCATGACGCTCAGGGCCACGGCCATCAGCAGGTCCAGCAGGCGCTCGAGTTTGAGCGCAAGGTGCAACCTCGATTTCATCGATCGGAATTCATTTCAGAATGCGCGAATCAGCGGCAGGGAAAGGGCCCGCTGCGTTGCGGGCCCTCGCCTGTATCGGCTCGTTGCGAAATGGCTCCTGGGTGGCCGCTTATTTCACTGCCTGGATTTTTTCCACCCAGGTGGACAGTTCGGGGAAGTCCTTGCGCATCGGCGCCAGGGTCGTCTGGAACGGGACGGTGTCGACCTTGATGAACTGCATGCCTTTGGACTCCAGGCGCTTCTTGATATCGCCTTCGAGCTTGATCATCTTCTCGGTGGCATCGAGCATCGCCTTGTCGCCTTCTTCCTTCAGCAGTTTCTGCACATCCGGCGGCAACTGCTTCAGCCGCGCATCGGAGTAGATCCAGGTCATGGCGCCCATGACGTGGGCGGTTTCGACCAGGTACTTCTGCACCTCGTTGAACTTGTAGTTTTCGATGAATTCCAGCGGGTTTTCCTGCGCATCGACCACGCCCTGTTGCAGCGAGGTGAACAGTTCGGCCGGGCCCATGGGGACCGGGCTCGCGCCCAGATACTCCCAGGTCATGCGGTACATTTTCAGCGGCGGAACCCGCATCTTCAGGCCCTTCAGTTCGGCCAGGTTGCGCACCATTTTGTTGGAGCTCAGGTGGCGCGCGCCGCGATAGCCGGCGCCGATGATGCGAAACGAGGTCTTCTTCGCGATCTCGTCGAACAGTTCGGCGCCGACCGGGCCGTAATAGACCTTCTTGAAGTGGCCCACGTCGCGCACCAGGTAAGGGTAGGCCTCGACGCCGGCGACGATGTTGTAGCGGTCCAGGGTTCCGATCGACTGCAGCACGATGTCGTTGACGCCGATCTTCAGTCCTTCGATCGCCTGCGGCCAGTCGCCGGTGGAGCCGGAGTGGGCGATTTCAATCTTGACCTTGCCGCCGGACTTCTGCTCGACCGCCTTGGCGTAGGCGGCGGCGGTTTCGAACCAGATGTTGCCCGGAACGTAGACGTGCGCCATTTTCAGGACCGTCTGGGCGTGGCCTGACTGCGCCAGGGTAAGCAGGACTGCGGACAACAACCAATGCTTGATCTTCAAGATGCGCGCTCCTCCGAGGATTTCTGGATGGGAAAAAACGACCGAATATTCTTCTTATGCCTGCATGGTGCCACGAAACATCGAACATAGGAATCGGGAAACGCTGATTGGGGTCAGGGCGCTTCACGCTATGAGGGGAAACATCCCCTCATACTCCCCTGTATCAGGGGCCATTCCCGGAATTCCGGAATGACCCGATCTACGGTTCCTTTTTTTTCACCGGTTTGAGCGTGCCCATGCCCTTGGCCACCAGGG
>CAYNVY010000060.1:0-20947 GCA_964400745.1 uncultured Enterobacteriaceae bacterium
CGAGCTGTGCAATTTCTGCAACGACTGCATCTCGCCCTGCCCCACCGGCGCCATCGACAACTGGCGCCGGGTGGCAAAGCCCTTCGGCATAGACGAGCAGTTGTCCTGGGATGCCCTGCCGCCTGACACTTCACCCGAGATCGCCAACTCGGGCGAACTGCCCGAAGAAGTCCAGCGCATCACCGACATCGCCACCCAGGGACAAGGCGGGCCGGCGACGCCGCCCTGGTCGGCGGCGCACCCCTATCTCAACCTGTACACGCTGACCAAGCCGGCGGTGGCGACGGTGAGCGGCAATTTCCGCCTGACCGCGCCGGAAACGTCGAGCGAAATCCACCACATCGTGCTCGATTTCGGCGCGACCGCCTTTCCCGTGCTCGAGGGCCAGTCCCTGGGCGTCATTCCGCCGGGCGTGGACGAGAACGGTAAGCCGCACCACATCCGGCTGTATTCGATCGCCAGCCCGCGCGACGGCGAGCGCCCCGGCTACAACAATCTCGCGCTGACGGTAAAGCGCGTCACCTCGGACCGTGAAGGCCTGCCGGTGCACGGCGTCACCTCGAATTACCTGTGCGATCTGAAGAAAGGCGATCAGGTCAAGGTGGTCGGGCCCTACGGGGCCAGTTTTCTCATGCCCAACCATCCGGGTTCCAGCATCATCATGATCTGCTCGGGCACCGGCTCGGCGCCCATGCGCGCCATGACCGAGCGCCGGCGCCGGCGCATGGGCCGCAAGGAAGGCGGCGAATTGTGGCTGTTCTTCGGCGCGCGCACGCCGGGGGAACTGCCCTATTGCGGACCGCTGCAGAAGCTGCCGCAGGAGCTGATCAGCGTGAACCTGGCGTTCTCGCGCCAGCCCGACCAGCCCAAGCAGTACGTGCAGGATCTGATCCGCGCGCGCGGCGGCGATATCGTGCGCCTGCTCAAGGACGCGAACAGCTACATCTACATCTGCGGCCTGAAAGCCATGGAAACCGGCGTGAACGACGCTTTCGCCGACATCTGCCGCAGCCACGGCATGGACTGGGCCGAGGTGCTGCCGCAACTCAAGGCGGCGAGCCGCTACCACGTGGAGACGTACTGACGCATCGCTACTGCGCGCCGCCCGAGGAGTAGAATGGTTTACTGCGTTCTCCATTGGCCAGAGTTCGTCATGAAGCGGCCCCGTCTCTTTTCGACCGATATCCGCCTGCGCCTCGCTACACCGCGGCGCGCAACGGCCTGCATAGTTCTGTCGTGACCTCCAGCCTCCGCCACGACGATCGCCGCGCATGAGTCACGTGCTGATCGTTGACGAAACGGGTGAGAGCCGCGGACTGCTCAAGACGCTGCTCGAACTCAGCGGCTTCCGGGTGACTGCGGCGCGCAACGGCCTGGAGGCACTGGGAGCTGCGCGGGGCGAGGCGCCGGACGTGGTTGTCTCCGACGCGCTGATGCTGGGAATGGACGGCTTCTCCCTGTGCCGCGCCTGGATGCAGGATGCGGCGCTCAGAGACATCCCGTTCGTTTTCTACTCCGCCACCTACGTCCACCCGGAGGACCAGCGCTTCGCCCAGCAATTGGGCGCGGCGCGCTACCTGCTCAAGCCGCTGAAGGCGGCGGTGCTGCTGGGCGAAGTGAAGGCGGTGCTGCGCGAGCGGTCTGATCGCGCCGTCCCGAAGCCAGCGTCGCAGATGGCCGATAGCGCATTCCAAGCGCTGCACAATGCCGTGCTGGGGCGAAATTTGGGCGAAAAGATCGCGCAGCTGGAGGCCACAAACAGCGAGCTCCGGGAAAGCGAACATAACTACCGCCAGTTGTTCGAGGCTAACCCGCACCCGATGTGGGTATTCGAGGTGGAGACGCTGCGCTTTCTTTCGGTGAACGATGCGGCCATTGCCCACTACGGCTACAGCCGGGACGAGTTCCTTGAGATGACCATCGCCGACATCCGACCGAGCGAGGATGTGCCGCGATTGCTGCAGGACGTCGCCAGGATCAGGGATCGGAAGATCGACGATCACAGTCTTTGGCGCCATCGCAAGAAGGATGGCACGCTGATCGACGTCGAGATCACCGCCAATACGCTGCACTTCCGGGGACGGCATGCCAGATTGGTACTGGCAAACGATGTCACCGCGCAGGCGCGATCCGAGCGCAGGCTGCGCGATAGCGAGGCGCGCCTGCGCGCAGTGATCGCGCAATCCCCGGTGGGAATCGCGTTTTCCCGAGATGGAATCACGCTGGACGCGAACCCGGTCTATCTGCGCATGTTCGGATACGACGATCCGGAGGAACTGCGAGGACGGCCCCTGCTCGAGCAGATTGCGCCGCAGTGCCGGGCCGAGATTGAACTTCGGGTAAGGCTTCGCGCTCTGGGGCACGCGGTAGCGACGACTTATGAAACGATCGGACTGCGCAAGGACGGCAACCAGTTTCCCTTCATGGTATCGGTCACCAGGATTGCTTTGCCGGAGGGCGCACTGACCGTAAGTTTCTTCAATGACATGACGGAGCGCAGGGCAACCGACGCAAAGATCCAAAAGCTGACTCAGCTCTATTCCGCATTGAGCCAGTGCAGCGAGGCGATTGTGCGTTCGTCCAGCGAGGCGGAGTTGTTCCCGCGAGTCTGCCGTGCAGCGGTGCAATTCGGCGGTTTGAAGATGGCGCGGATAAGCATTGTCGATCCCGACACGGGGTTCGTCCGCACCGTTGCCGGTTTTGGCCACGGCGCCGACGATCTGAATGGCCATCAGGTTTCGTCAGACCCCGACAGTCCGTTGGGGCGCGGGCCGACCGGTACGGCTATCCGCGAAAATCGGCCGGTGTGGTGCCAGGATTTGCTGAACGACCCGACCCTTGCGCCCTGGCACGAGCGCGCCCTGCGCCTGGGCGTCGCCTGCTTAGCCGCGCTGCCCTTGCACCGGCACGGGGTTGTCGTCGGGGTTTTCACCGTATATTACGCTGAAGCACACGCGTTCGACGAATCCCTGCGCAAGCTGTTCTTGGAGATGGCGGCGAATATCAGCTTCGCGCTGGACAACTTCGAGCGCGATTCCAGGCGCCAGCGCGCGGAGGAGGCGCTGCGCGAGAGCGACGCAAGATACCGCGCGCTGTTTGAACGCAACCCGACGCCGACATTTGCGCTGGACCAGGAAACATTGATGTTTCTCGCCGTCAATCAGGCGACGATCGATAAATACGGATACTCGCTCGAAGAGTTCATGGCGATGACCATAGCCGATCTGCAGGTTCCGGAGGACCGCGCGCGCGTCGAGGCAGAGCTGCGCGGGTTTTATGCGCAGGATGCCGATCAAATCACGCACCGCGAACGCAGGCATATCACGAAAAGCGGACGCATCATATTCGCGAACGTCGTGGGGCAGCCGCTCAAGCTCGGCGACCGGCGGGCCCGCTTGATCTCGGTCAGCGACGTCACCGAGCGCAGGCTATTTGAGGAGGAATTGCGCCGCCTGAACCAGGAGCTGGAACGGCGGGTGGAGGAGCGCACCCACGCCCTGCAGGTGGCCAACCGCGAACTTGAGGCTTTTTCCTATTCGGTGTCGCACGATCTGCGCGCGCCGCTGCGGGCGATCAACGGCTTTGGCCACGTGCTGGAGGAGGAACATGCCGCGCAACTCGGCGAGCGCGGCAGGGAACTGCTCGGACGCATGCGCGCCGGCGCCATCAGGATGGGGCTGCTGATCGAAGACCTGCTCAAGCTGTCCCAGATTTCACGCCGCGCGGTCCACGTTACACCGGTCGACCTGACCGCACTGGCACGGGAGGTGGCCGACGAATTGCAGGCTGGAGAGCCGGAGCGCAGGGTTGAATGGGTGATTGCGCCGGGGATGAACGCCGAGGGTGACGCCGGATTGCTCAAGGTGGTGCTGCAGAACCTGATCGGCAATGCCTGGAAATACAGCTCCAAGCGCGACAGCGCGCGCATCGAATTCGGCCTCACCGAAGTCGGGGGCTCTACAGAGTATTTCGTGCGCGATAACGGCGCCGGATTCGACATGGCGTACGCGCAAAAGCTTTTCGGTGCGTTCCAGCGGCTGCATTCGGTCGCCGAGTTCGCCGGCAGTGGCATCGGCCTCGCCACTGCGTCCCGCGCCATCCGCCGTCATCAGGGCGAGGTCCGCGCCGAGGGTCGCGTGGGCGAGGGCGCCAGTTTCTATTTCACGCTTTGGGCGGCGGAGGCGCAGGATCAGGGGCCAGACAAACGCACCTCGTAAATGATGCGCCTGGACAACGTCAATCCGGCGGCATGCCGCTTTTCTGTCGCAGGCACCACCGAGAAAAAATCCGCTCACTTCAGCTTTTTGAAGTGAAGCCGGGCAAGGTCAGATGCCAGTAAATGGCGGCGATGCGGGTGAAAAAGATTGCCGCCATCGCTGTCAAACTGGCGACCGAGCCATCGACGCCCTGGTGCAGCAGACCGATGAACAGCAGGGCGCCGGCCCAGGACGCCGTCGCGTAAAGCTCGCCCGCAAACACCAAAGGCACTTCGTTGCACAGAATATCGCGCAGCACGCCGCCGAACACGCCGGTGACCACGCCGAGAAAGGTGGCGACGAACCAGGGCGCCCCGCCGGTGAGCGCTACCTGGGTGCCGATGATGGTGAACAAAGCCAGTCCGAGCGCGTCCGGAATCAGGAACAGATTCAGCGGCAGGCGCGCGAGACGCACCAGCACGAAAGTCACCACGCCCGCTGCGACTGCAGCGACCAGATAAGTCTGGTCCGCCACCCAGAATACCGACCGATCGAGCAGCAGGTCGCGTATCGTGCCCCCGCCCAGGGCGGATGCCAGCGCCACCAGCACCACGCCGAACAGGTCGATGGGTTTGCGTCCGGCTTCCAGCACGCCGGTAATCGCGCTCACCGCGACCGCACTCATGGTGATGACATAGGCCAGATCGCCCATCGCTGCACTCCCCGTCGATTGCAAGGCCGAGGGATGGTATTCTACGCGGCCGTTTCGGCAGCACGGATACGTCCCTTGAATACCCCGCGGAATACGCAAGTGCCACCCCCACACCTGCGCAGGCGAACCATGAGCAACGAACTCCAGATTGAAGCAACAGACGCTGTCACCACGCTCACGCTCAACCGCCCGGACAAAGCCAATGCGCTCAGCGCTGCATTGGTGGAGGCGCTTGAGGCCGCCGTGGCGACAGCACACCACGACGGCACGCGGCTGCTGGTGCTCAAAGGCAGCGGCCGCCATTTCTGCGCCGGTTTCGATTTCGGCGGCTTTGAAGAGGCGTCGGAGGGTGATCTGCTGCTGCGCTTCGTGCGCATCGAGATGCTGCTGCAGGCGCTGTACCACGCACCCTTCGCCACCGTGGCCCTGGCGCAAGGCAGGAATTTCGGCGCCGGCGTCGATCTCGTCCTCGCCTGCGGCGGCCGGATCGCCGCGCCGGAAGCCGAGTTTCGCATGCCGGGCCTCAGATTCGGCCTGCAGCTGGGGACGCGGCGGCTCTCGGCGCGCCTCGGCGGCGATGCGGCGCGCGCGCTGCTGGCGGCAAGCAAGACGTTCGGCGCCGAGGAAGCCTTGCGCATCGGCTTCGTGCAGCAGATCGCGGCAGCAGAGGCATGGCCAGCAATCGCGCTTCGCGCCGCAAACGAAGCAGAGCAATTGTCCGTCGCGGCGGCGGCCAGATTGCATGCAGCGACCGTAACCGATTCCCGCGCGGCCGATCTGGCCGATCTGGTACGCTCGGCGGCCGAACCCGGACTGAAGGAACGCATACGTGAATACCGCAAGCGCTGAGCTCGGCGCGGTCGATCTCGAATCGCTACGCTTTGACAATCACTACAGCAGGCTGCCGCCGGATTTCTACAGCCGGGTTGCACCGACGCCGCTGCCCGATCCGTATCTGGTCGCATTCAATCCCGACGCAGCCGATCTGATCGGCCTCGATCGGAGCGAGGCTGCGCGCAGCGAGTTTGCCGAGATCTTCTGCGGCAACCGCCTTCTGCCCGGCTTCGATCCCCTGGCCGCGATCTACGCCGGCCATCAGTTCGGCGTGTTCGTGCCCCAGCTAGGCGACGGTCGCGCCATTTTGCTGGGAGAAGCCACGGCCGCCCGGGGCCGCTGGGAGCTGCAGTTGAAAGGCGCGGGACAGACCCCCTACTCGCGCATGGCCGACGGCCGCGCCGTACTGCGCTCCTCGATCCGCGAGTACCTGTGCTCCGAGGCCATGCACGCGCTGGGCATCCCCACGACGCGCGCGCTGGCCATCGTCGGCAGCGACCAGCCGGTGATCCGCGAGAGCGTAGAATCCGCGGCGGTGCTGACGCGCATGGCGCCCAGCCACGTGCGCTTCGGCACCTTCGAGCTGTTCTCCTCGCGCGGACAGCACGAACACGTGCGCACGCTCGCGGATTTCGTCATTGACCGGCATTACCCGCAGCTGCGCGATTCCGAGAATCCGTACCTGGAGCTGCTGCGCGAGGTCATACGCCGCACGGCGCGTCTGATCGCGCAGTGGCAGGCGGTGGGGTTCTGCCACGGCGTGATGAACACGGACAACATGTCCATCCTCGGCCTGACCATCGATTACGGGCCCTACGGGTTCATGGACGGTTTCCACTGGGGCCACATCTGCAACCACTCGGACGACGGCGGGCGCTACGCCTACAACATGCAGCCTCGCATCGCCCACTGGAACCTGTTCTGCCTGGCGCAGGCGATGCTGCCTCTGTTCGAGATGGAGCAGGCCCTGGCGGCGCTGGGCGAATTCGACGAAGCGTTCGAACGGCACAATTCCGGGCTGATGCGCGCCAAACTCGGATTTGCCGTGGCGCAGACCGGGGACGACGCGCTGATAAGGGACACGCTCAAGCTGCTGCACGACAGCCGCGCCGACTACAGCGTGTTTTTCCGGCGCCTGGCGGATTTCGACTCCGCGCCCGGCGCCGGCAACGCGCCGCTGCGCGACTTGTGCGTGGACCGCAATGCGTTCGCCGCCTGGGCCGCGCGCTATCGCGAGCGCCTAGCGGCAGAGGCGAGCGCAGCCGCGGAACGCAAGCCGCGCATGAACCGGGTCAATCCGAAATACGTGCTGCGCAACCATCTCGCCGAGACGGCGATTCGCAAAGCCGCGGACGAACGCGACTACAGCGAGATCGAGCGGCTGATGCGGCTCCTGGCCCGCCCTTACGACGAGCAGCCGGCGATGCAGACCTACGCCGAACCGGCGCCGCAATGGGCGTCTGACCTGTCGGTGAGTTGCTCTTCCTGAGATGCTGCCGCGGCCGGGCCTAGGGAACCGGCCAGGCCTAGGGAACCGGCTTGAACTGCTCGTCCACCGGAATCTGGTAGCCGTTCGCCAGCCGGTTGGTCTGGTTCGCCATGCCGGTGACCGCCAGCACTTCGGCCAGCATTTCGTCGGTCATGCCCTTGGCGCGCGCCGAGGCGATGTGCGAGTGGATGCAGTATTCGCAGTTGTTGGTCGCGCTCACCGCGACGTAGATCATCTCCTTGGTCAGCGGATCGAGCCGGCCCGGGCTCATCACCTCCTTCACCCCGGACCAGATGCGCTTCAGCGTCGGCGGGTGGCTCGCCAGCGTCTTCCAGAAATTGTTGACCCAGTTGCTGCCGCGCGTGGCCATGATGTCTGCGTAGACTGCTTCGACTTCGGGCGACGCCTGGCTGATTTCGACCATCCTGACCATGGGCATGGTGCTGCTCCCTGACTTGAGAAGCGGGAATTGTAGCCCCTGTCCTGTTCGCGCGTGCCGCCGCGATGCAACCATTTTCCGCGCTCCCGGTCCAAGCCCCATTGCGCCCGAAACCGGCCCCGCCTCGCCCCATAAACGCGCCCCATCAACGGAGGGGCGGATACCTCAAGCCTGTTATAATCCCCGCCCATGAAATTTCTGTTCGATTTGTTCCCCATCATCCTTTTTTTCGGCGCCTTCAAGCTCGCGGGCGCGAACGAATCGACGGCGCACGAGTTCGCCGCGCGCTGGCTGGGGGGCGGCATAGCGCCCAGCCAGGCGCCCATCCTGATCGCGACCGCGGTGGCGATCGCCGCCACTTTCGGCCAGATCGGCTGGTTGTGGCTGCGCGGGCGCAAGATCGACACCATGCTCTGGGTCAGCCTCGCCATCATCACGGTATTCGGCGGAGCCACGTTGTACCTGCAAGACGAGACTTTCATCAAATGGAAGCCGACGGTGCTGTACTGGCTGTTCGCCTGCGTGCTGGGCGGGAGCGAATGGCTGTTGCGCAAGAACCTGATACGCAAGATGCTGGGCGAACAGATCCAGCTGCCCGATCCGGCATGGAAGAAGCTCAATTTCAGCTGGGTCGCGTTCTTTGCCTGCATGGGCGTGCTCAATCTGTACGTCGCGTTCAACTTTCCCACGGACACCTGGGTCAGTTTCAAGCTGTTCGGGGGCATGGGCCTGATGCTGGCATTCGTCATCGGGCAAAGCCTGTTCCTCGCCAAGTACGTGGAACAGAAAGAACCCAAATGAGGCAGCCATGAATGTCGTGCAGAGCATCGAACTGGAGCTGGCCAAGCTGGAACCGGTACGCATGGAACTCGTCGACGACAGCTTCAAGCACGCCGGGCACGAGGGCGCCAAGGGCGGCGGCGGACACTACAGCCTGACCATCGTGTCGCCGCGGTTCGCCGGCAAGAACACGCTCGCGCGCCACCGCATGATCTACGCCGCGCTCGGGCCCATGATGCAGACTCAAATCCACGCACTCGCGATCCGCGCCTACGCGCCGGGCGAGGCACAGACTTTTTCACAACCGTAGCACAGCAAAAGGAATAACCATGCAGCCCACACTTTCCCGCCTGACTCTGGCTCTTTTCGTCGCACTATCGCTGCCCGGGATCGCCCTGGCACAGTCGGGTGCCGCCAGCGCCAAAGCGGCGACCGTCAACGGCGTCGTCATCCCCAAGTCGAGGATAGACGCGGTGATCCGCGCCCAGGAAGCGCAGGGACAGAAGGATACGCCCGACCTGCGCGCCGCCATACGCGATCGCCTGATCACCCTCGAGGTCGTCGCCCAGGAGGCGAACAAGAAAGGCCTGGCCAAGGGCGCGGACACGGTGAGCCAGCTCGAACTGGCGCGCCTGAACATCATGGCCCAGGCCTACCGGGTGGATTTTTTCAAGACCCACCCGGTGAGCGAAGAAGCGCTCAAGACCGAGTTCGAGAAGGTGAAGCTACAGATGGGCGACAAGGAGTACAAGGCGCGCCACATCCTGGTGGAGAAAGAGGCCGAGGCGAAGGAAATCATCGAGAAATTGAAGAAGGGCGAGAAGTTCGAGGACCTGGCAAAGGCCTCCAAGGATCCGGGCTCCAAGGACAATGGCGGCGATCTGGACTGGAATTCAGCCGGCGGCTTCGTCAAGCCCTTCTCCGACGCCATGGTAAAGCTGGAAAAAGGCAAGCACACCGAAACACCGGTGCAATCCCAGTTCGGCTGGCACGTGATCCGCCTGGACGATTCGCGCCAGGCCAAATTCCCGGACTTCAACGAGGTCAAACCCGGCCTGCAGCAGCGCATGCAAGAGGCGCTGTTCGACAAGGCGGTTTCCGATCTGCGCGCCAAGGCCAAGGTGGAGTAATCGGCAGAGGTACACGTCGGGACAATCCAGTCGTTTCCGGGCACGACGCCTGAAGCAGCACGCGCCGGTCTTTGCGCGGGCGGTCCCATTACCTACGGGGGCGCAAGCCCCCGTTGCCTTTTCCGCACCGCAAGAGTGAAACCATGGCCCTCAAAGCAACCATCTTCAAGGCCGATCTGCAGATCGCCGACATGGAGCGCAACTATTATCAGGATCATGCGCTGACCATCGCCCGCCATCCGTCCGAAACCGACGAGCGCATGATGCTGCGCGTGCTCGCGTTCGCGCTGAACGCCAGCGACACGCTCGCCTTCGGCAAGGGCTTGAGCACCGACGACGAACCCGATCTGTGGCAGAAAGACCTGACCGGCGCGATCGAACTCTGGATCGACGTCGGCCAGCCGGACGACAAGCGCATACGCCGCGCCTGCGGCCGCGCGCGCCAGGTGCGGGTGTACAGCTACGGCGGCCACGGCGCGGGCATCTGGTGGGATCAGACCGCCGGCAAGCTGGACCGGACCCGCAATGTGACGGTGTATTCGGTGCCGACGCTGGCCAGCCAGGCGCTGGCGAAACTCGCCAAGCGCAATATGCAGCTGAATTGCACCATCCAGGACGGACAGATATGGCTCGGCGACGTCGAAGACCGGGTGCAGGTGGATCTGACCCTGGTCAAGGCTGCGCCGCCGCCTTTGCGCTGAGCCTTGCAGGCCCTTGGAGCCCTGCTCCCGGAATTACTTTTCCAGACCTTTTTTCAGCAGCTCAGCCACGACTTCGTTCAGGCCGGTCTTGCGCGCCTGCGCCAGCGCCTGCACCTGCTTCACCAACTCGCCGTTCAGCTTGACCGCAAACGGCACCAGCCCCAGCGCCTGGTCCGCCTTGCGCTGCTCGCGCCGGTCCAAGGGAACGTTGGCGTCCTTGCCAAAGCGGCCGGGCGTGCCGAAGCGGTTGATGCCGCCAGCGATTTTCAGTCCCTTGTTCTTTTCCAGATCGGTTTTCTTCACTTCCGCATATCCCAGTCAATAGAGCGTAGCCGCGTATTTTACGCAGTCTTGCCGCCCGGCGCTTGGCCAATCCGGCCTCGAACTGTTTGACCCAGATCAAAGCCGGCACCGGGCGTCGCCACTACAGTGCTCACCTTATGCGATTCCACGCCGTCACCCCACTCCCGTAGAGCGACCCTGATCGTGTCCGTTCCAGAACTCGTTTGTCCCGCAGGCAATCTGCCCTCGCTCAAGGTGGCGGTGGACAACGGCGCCGACTGGGTCTACATGGGCCTCAAGGACGAGACCAACGCGCGCAATTTTGCCGGCCTCAACTTCGATGCCGCGGGCGCGAGCGAAGGCTTGCGCTATGCCCATGCCGCGGGCGCGAAGATGCTGCTCGCCATCAATACCTTCCCGCAGGGCCAGGCGGCCAAGCGCTGGCAGCGCGCGATCGACGGCGCGGCCGATCTGGGCATAGACGCTGTCATCCTCGCCGACGCCGGACTGATGCGCTACGCGGCGGAACGCCACCCGAAGCTGCGCCTGCACCTCTCGGTGCAGACTTCGGCCACCAATTACGAGGCGATCAATTTCTACCACGAGCGCTTCGGCATCGAACGCGCCGTGCTGCCGCGCGTGCTGTCGCTGGCGCAAGTGGCGGATGTGATCAACAACACGCCGGTGCCAATCGAAGTGTTCGGCTTCGGCAGCCTGTGCGTGATGGTAGAGGGTCGCTGCGCGCTGTCTTCCTATGTCACCGGCGAATCGCCCAATACGCGCGGCGTATGCTCACCCGCGAAAGCGGTGCGCTGGGAGAAGCACGGCGACAGGCTGGACGCAAGGCTGAACGGCATCCTGATCGACCGCTTCGAGTCCGGCGAAAACGCCGGCTACCCGACCCTGTGCAAAGGCCGCTTCAGCGTCGAGGACGAAACCTATTACGCAATCGAAGAGCCTTCCAGCCTCAACGCCATGGCCTTGCTGCCGGAACTGGCGAAGATCGGCGTCACCGCGATCAAGATCGAAGGCCGCCAGCGCAGTCCGGCTTATGTGGCCGCGGTGACGCGCATCTGGCGCGCCGCGATCGACGCCCATGCGAAGAACCCGGAACGCTTCGCCGTGCAAGCCGACTGGGCCAACGGCCTCGCCCGCGTCGCCGAAGGCCAGCAGCACACGCTGGGCGCTTATCACCGGAAATGGAAATGAACGCACTTTACTATACGAGGGGACATGTCCCCTCGTGCTCCCCTTGCGATACGAGGGGACATATCCCCTCGTGCTCCCCTAGGTCGGGCGCCATTTCGATACTTCCGAAATGGCGCTCACGACCATGAAGCTCAGCCTGGGTCCCCTGCTCTACTACTGGACGCGCGAGGCGGTGCTGGAGTTCTACGCCGCCGTCGCCGCCTCCGGCGTCGATATCGTCTACCTCGGCGAGGTGGTGTGCTCGCGCCGGCACAATCTGCGCCTGGACGACTGGCTGGCGCTGGCGCGCGAGTTGAGCGCGAGCGGCAAGCAGGTGGTGCTCAGCACCCAGGCGCTGATCGAATCGGAATCCGAACTCAAGGCCCTGCGCCGCATCGCCGAGAACGGCGAGTTCGCGGTCGAAGCCAACGAAATGGGCGCAGTGCGCCTGCTCTGCGGCCGCGTGCCCTTCATCGCCGGACCGCACCTCAACATCTACAACGGCGAGACCCTGGCCTGGTTCGCCGAACTCGGCGCGACGCGCTTCGTGCTGCCGCTGGAACTGTCGCGCGACACGCTGCGCGAACTGCAGGCGCAACGGCCCGAAAACATGCAAACAGAAGTGTTCGCCTACGGCCGCATGCCGCTCGCGTTCTCGGCGCGCTGCTTCACCGCGCGCCACCACGATCTGCCCAAGGACGACTGCCAGTTCCGCTGCCTCGACAACGCCGACGGCCTTGCCATGCAGACGCGGGACAAGGACGCGTTCCTGACCTTGAACGGCCTGCAGACGCAGTCGGCGCAAGTCTACGACCTGTCGGATTCGACCGAGGAACTGCGCAGCCTCGCCGTGGATGTGGTGCGCGTCTCGCCGCAGTCGACCAACACCCTGGCGATTCTGGCCAGTTTTCGCGAGCGCTGCGACGGCCGCCCCGGCGCCCCGCTGCAGACCTTGGGCGTCGCACCGCCCTGCAACGGCTACTGGTACGGAGTCCCGGGCATGGAATACCGGAGACCAAACTGAACGCCTCGCAATCCCCGCCGCTCTTGCCCGCGCGCCTCGCCGGCCTGGTCGGCATCCTGCCGCAATGGCCGCCTTCGGCCGTGCTCTGCGCCGGTCTCAATCTGCTGTTTCTGCCGACGCTGGACGCGGACACGAAACAGCGCCTGATGGGCCGCATCGTCTCGATCCAGGTCAGCGACGCCGGGTTGGACGGGCGCATCAGCCTGACCGCGGTCGGGTTTCTGCCGGTGCTGCGCAGCGCGCCCGAAGTCACGATCCGCGCCTGCGCCTGGGACTACTACCGCCTCGCGCGCCGCCTGGAAGACCCGGACACTTTGTTTTTCTCGCGCCGCCTCACCATCGATGGCGACACCGAACTCGGCCTGCTGGTCAAGAACGCGCTCGACGCGATCGACTGGAGCCGCCTGAGCGGGCGCCTGGGGCCGGTGATAGCGCGGCTGCGGGGCCTGGCGCAACGCAGCGGCGCGCCGCGCTAGCCGCGCCGGAAAGGCGCCGCGAGGCGCCGATTCCGCACCCGATCAAACCGGCAGCGCCGGTCTTACTTGACCAGACCCTCCGCTTTCAGCGTTTCCTGCACCGCCGGCCTTGCGCCTACCCTGCCCATGAAAGCCTTGATGTTGGGCCACTTGCCCAGATCGATCTTGTGCATGCCGGTCCAGTTGAGCACGTTGAACAGGTAGGCGTCGGCCACGCTGAACTTGTCACCCGTGGAGAACTGCTTGCCTTCGAGCAGCTTTTCCAGCGCGTTGAAGCGGCGCTCGATCACGCCCAGCTGCACTTCCTTCATCTCCGGCGTCATCTTCGGATTGAACAGCGCGCCGATCTGCTTGTGGATCTCGGAGCTGCAGAAGTTCAGCATTTCCATCAGATGGTAGCGCTCCATGGTCCCGAATTTGGGAGCGAGGCCGGATTCCGGCTTCTGGTCGGCGAGGTATTGGCAGATCACGCCCACCTCGGTCAGCACCTCGCCGCTGTCGAGCTGCAGCGCCGGCACGTAGCCCTTGGGATTGACCTTCCAGAAATCGCCGCCGTCCGCGGTCTTCTTGGTGGGGATGTCGACCTTGACCAGATCGAATTGGTAGCCCGCTTCGCGCAGGACGATGTGCGGCGCCATGGAGCATGCACCGGGTGAATAATAGAGTTTCATGTGTGTTCCCTTCCTTTCTGTTGGATGTTGCGAGCGGGCCGTTTCGAAATGTCTGAACAGGCCCTGCATCGGTCAGGCAATGATGAAATGCGGTCGAACGCCGCGCTCATAGCTTACACCGGTTTGAACATGCCGAGCGCGCGGCTCAAGCCGGCATAGGTTTTGGAAACGCCGTTCACGGTGAGTGTGCGCTCGGCGAACTGCGGCGCCGCCTCGGCCAGCGTCGCAAACGGGCGGCCGTCGAGCCGTGCAGCCGGGAAGCCCGTGCTCAGTTCACCACGATGCCGGCACTGCGAATGACACGCGCCCACTTCTCGCGCTCGCCCTTGATGTGCTCGTTGAAAGATTCGGGCGTCCCGCCTACCGCCTCCGCGCCCTGATCGGCGATCTTCTGGCGCATCTCGGGCGTCGCCAGAATGGCATTGACTTCGCGGTTCAGGCGCGCGATCACCTCACGCGGCGTCCCCGCCGCAACGGCGATGCCGCTCCAGGACAGGGACTCGTAGCCCGGCACGCCCGACTCGGCCACGGTCGGAACCTGCGGAAACACGGAGCTGCGCTTCAGGCCGGTCACCGCCAGCAGGCGCAGCTTGCCGCCCTTGATATAGGACACCGCGCCGGGCATGTTCTCGAACATCAGCGAAACGCGCCCGCTGATCACATCCGGCATCGCCTGGCCGCTGCCCTTGTAGGGGACGTGCACCAGATCCGCGCCCGCCATGAGTTTGAACAGTTCCGCCGACATATGCGTGGACGAGCCGGCGCCCGAAGATGCAAATGTGAGCTTGCCCGGTTCGGCTTTTGCCGCCGCGATCACCTCGCCCACGCTTTTCAGCGGCGAATCGGCCGGGACAATCAGCGCGTTGGTGATGGATGCGATCATGATCACCGGTTCCAGTTCTTTCGCCGCATCGAAGCTCATGTTGCGGTACAGGGCGTTGTTGATGGACATCACGCCGGTGGTCGCCATGAGCAGGGTGTAGCCTTCGGGCGCGGATTTCGCCACCGCTTCGGCGCCGATGTTGCCTCCCGCCCCGCCGCGATTCTCGATCACCACCGGCTGGCCGAGCGCGACCGACAGGCGCTCTCCGATCAGGCGGGCGAAGATATCGGTAGACCCCCCGGGCGCGAAGGGCACGACGAAACGCAGACTCTTGCTCGGATAGGCCTGCGCTTGCGCGTTGGCGGCAAAGGTTACCGACATCGCAATCGCGACGCATAAGGCCGCAGCCAGTTTCAACATTTTGACTCGCTCCCGTTGATTGACGATAGAACGAAAAGGGGGGCGACGCCCCCTCCATGATTCCCCAAGCCAGAGGAAGCACTGATTACATCCCGGCCGCTATCAGTGCTTCCGCAAATTTTACTCTGCCTTGGCCTACTATAAAACCCGTTCGAACATTCCGGCCGCGCCCATGCCGGTACCCACGTACATGGTCACCATGCCTTACTCGATTCCAGAAATTCAGACGGACGGCAAACCGTGGTCTGTCCCCGATTTTTCCGCTTACAATGTCCAGGGCAGTCAGCGCCGTGCAGCCATCGCTGTCGAACCGTCTGGCCCCGGCGTGTCGAAGGAGAGGATATGAAACGCATACTTGCAACGCTGTTGTTGTTTCCATGCTTGGCATTGGCGCAAGCCTATCCGTCCCGGCCGGTGCGCATCATCGTGCCGTATCCGCCGGGTGGCGCGACCGACGTGATGGCGCGGGTGGTGGCGCAGAAACTCAGCGAATCCTGGGGCCAGCAGGCTCTGGTCGAGAACAAGCCCGGAGCGAGCGGCTCCATCGGTTCGGACCTGGTGGCGAAGTCGGCGGCGGACGGCTACACGCTGCTGCTGCAGGGCACGCAGCATGCGATCAACCTCTCCATCTACAAGCAGTTGCCCTACGACACGCTGCGCGATTTCACGCCGGTCGCATATATCGGGTTGGCGCCGTTCCTGCTGGTGCTGCACCCCTCGGTACCGGCCAGTTCGGTGGCTGAACTGATCGCCTGGATCAAAACCAAACCGGGCGGCGTGAACTACGGGTCAAGCGGGGTCGGCGGTGCCGCGCACCTCGCCGGTGAGATGTTCAAGACCGCCGCCGGTGTCCAACTCACGCACATTCCCTACAAGGGCGCGGCGCCGGCGATGGCAGACCTGCTCGGCGGCCAGGTGCCCATGGTGTTCGACCCGATACCGACCTCGCTGCCGCATGTGCGCGGCGGCCGGATCAAGGCGCTGGCGATCACCAGCGCCAGGCGTTCCCCCTTGGTGCCGGAGGTGCCCACTGTCGCTGAATCGGGCCTGCCCGGATTCGAGGTCGCTGCATGGTTCGGCCTCTACGCCCCTGCAGCGACCCCTTCGGACATCGTCGGCAAGCTCAATGCCGAGGTCAACCGGATACTGCAGTTGCCGGAAGTGAAGGAGAAATTCGCCGCGCTGGGCGCCGATACCGCCCCCATGAACGTGGACCAGTTTGCGCTGCACCTGCGCGCCGAGATCGCGAAATTTGCCAAGGCGATCAAGGATTCGGGGGCGAAGGCCGAGTAGACTCCTCGCGCAGAGAAAGGGGGAGCGCAGTCTGTCGCGACAGCGGGCACACAGTCCCGCGCCGAGCCTGCCTAGCCCGGGTTCTCCAGCATTTTCAACACCGCCTTGCCGAACGCCGTGAGATCGCGCGTATCGGTGCGCACCACACGCATGACGATGTTCCAGTCCACCTCGGTGTACTCGTGCACCAGAACATTGCGAAAACCGACGGCGCGCTGCAGCCTTTGGGCAGGACCGCGCTCGATCAGTTCGAGTCTCGCCAGCTCCGCGAACGCGTCGGCCGCGGTGGTGGGCACCTTCCCGTGGGCGCCGCAGAGGTGGAAAGCAATGTCGATGCAGGACTGGATGGCAAGCTCAAGATTCCGGGTGAGGATGTCCTGCAAATCCTCATCGACCGCCAGCGCCTTGACCGATGCCGGCTTCTTCGCAGCCACGCGGCGCAAGCGCCGCGACAGCTCGCGCAGTCTGGCATCGAGGACCTCGGTATCGACGGGAACGGTCATGCGAACAGCCCGGCCCGGGCCGCCCGCACCGCCGTCGCGGCGCTCAGGCGCTCGTCCTCGGCGCGCTGCACTTTGGCGATCATGCGCTGTCGCGTGGCCACGTCGTCGCAGTAGATCTCGCGCCCCCCGAGCGCGCGCGCGAGCACCAGCCCGCCGGCCGCCTCCAGATCGATCAAGTCGGCGCTGCGCCCTGATACGGCGGCGACGACTGCCATCATCGCCATGCGCAGATCCGAACTCATCGGCTTGCCGAAACTGACGGCGACGTCGATGTCGCTGTCGGCGCGCGCCTCCCCGCGGGCCACGGATCCGAATACCGTAGCGTAGACTGCGCCGGCCTCGCGCAGGCGGCCGGCGAGCCTGACTTCCATGGTCTCGGACTGCGCCGGGAACGCCGCGGGCGCGACCAGGTAGGCGACGACGCGGCCGTGCCGCGCGATCGCCACCGGAGCGAGCGCGCAGGCCTCGAGCAGCTGGCCGAAGCGGTTTTTTGCCGACGTGGCGTCGAAGGTCTTCATCCGACCATTTTAGCTAATTTAGCTAATAACGTCCATCTAATAGCGTCCACCATGGGCGCGGCCGCGGCTCCTGCGGCCCATCTTTCGGCTCTAGCAGCGTTCGAATATTCCCGCCGCCCCCATGCCGGTCCCCACGCACATGGTCACCATGCCGTACTTCAGGTTTTTGCGCCGCAGCGCATGGATCACGGTGGCCGCGCGGATGGCGCCGGTCGCCCCTAGCGGGTGGCCGAGCGCGATCGCGCCGCCCATCGGGTTCACCTTGGCCGGGTCCAGCCCCAGATCCTGCATCACCGCCAGCGACTGCGCCGCGAAGGCCTCGTTCAATTCGAACCAGTCGATCTGGTCCTGGGTGATGCCGCCTGCCCTGCAGGCCGCGGGAATCGCCTCTTTCGGGCCTATGCCCATGATTTCCGGCGGCACGCCCTTGACCGCGAAGGAGACGAAGCGCGCGAGCGGCGTCAGATCGAACTGCTTCAGGATCTTTTCGCTGACCAGGATCAGCGCCCCTGAGCCGTCGGACATCTGCGAGCTGTTGCCTGCCGTGACCGAACCTTTCGCGGCGAACACCGGCTTCAATTTCGCCAGCGAAGCGAGGCTGGTATCGGCGCGCGCGCCCTCGTCCCGGCTCACGCTGCGGGTCTTGACGTCGATCGTGCCGTTCGCGAGATTAGGCACGCGCTCGACGATTTCTACCTCGGTCGTTTCGTCCTTGAATTCGCCCGCCGCCTGCGCCGCGAGCGCCTTCTGATGCGATTTCAGCGAGAACTCGTCCTGCGCCTCGCGCGTGATCTTCCACTGCGCCGCCACTTTCTCCGCCGTCAGGCCCATGCCGTAGGCCATGCCGATGTTCTCGTCCTTGAAGATGTTCATGTTCATGGTCGGATGGTGGCCCATCATCGGCACCATGGACATCGACTCGGTGCCCGCCGCGATCATCACCTCCGCCTGCCCGACGCGGATGCGGTCGGCGGCCATGGCGATCGCCGTGATGCCCGAGGCACAGTAGCGATTGACCGTCACGCCGGCCACGGTCTTGGGCAAACCGGCCAGCAGCACCGCCATGCGCGCCACATTCAGCCCCTGCTCGGCTTCGGGGAAGGAGCAGCCGACGATGGCGTCCTCTATCAGCTTCACGTCCAGCCCCGGCACCTGCGCCACGGCCGACTGGATCGCGCGCACCAGCAGGTCGTCCGGCCGCACGTTCCTGAACATACCGCGCGGCGCCTTGCCTATGGGCGTGCGCGTTGCGGCGACGATGTAAGCGTCTTGCAGTTGTTTGGTCATTTGCGTTCTCCTATGAGGGCACGAGTTAATTGCGCACCGGCTTGCCGGTTTGCATCATGCCCATGATGCGTTCCTGGGTCTTGGGATGTTCCAGCAGTTCCATGAAGGCCTTGCGTTCCAGGTCCAGCAGCCACTGTTCGCTCACCAGGCTGCCCTGATCCACGTCGCCGCCGGACACGATCTCGGCGATCATCGCGCCCAGCTTGAAGTCGTGCGCGGAAATGAAGCCGCCGTCGCGCATGTTGACCAGCTGCGCCATGATGGTCGCGATGCCGTAGCGCCCCACCACCGGAATCAGCGCCTTGAGCGGCGGCCGGTAGCCGGCGTCGAACATCGCCCGCGCCTCGACCTTGGCCACGTGCAGCAGCTCGTAGGCGTTGAACACGATGACGTCGTCCGCCGCCAGGTAGCCCATTTTCTTCGCTTCCAGCGCCGACTTGGATACGGCCGCCGTGGCCGGGCTCATGAAATAATGCTTCAGGAACTGCAGCAGATCGTTGCCCTTGGCGTCCGCCGCCGCGCGCGCCGCCGCCTCCTTCAGTCCGCCGCCCGCCGGAATCAGGCCGACGCCGACTTCCACCAGGCCGATATACGACTCGATCGAGGCCACGCGCTTCGCCGCATGCATCAGCAATTCGCAGCCGCCGCCCAGCGCCAGGCCAGACACCGCGGCCACCACCGGCACGCTGGCGTACTTCATCGCCTGGTGCGCCTGCTGCAAGGCCGCCACCGCAGGCTCTATCGCCTTGACCCCGCCCGACATGAAGAGGGGCAGCATCGCCTGCAGATCGGCGCCGGCCGAGAACGCTCCGCCCGCAGCGGCATCGGCGCTCCACAGCACCAGCCCCTTGTAGTTCTTCTCCGCCTCGTCCAGCGCCTTCACCAGTCCGGCGATCACGCCGGGGCCGATGGAGTGCATCTTGGTCTTCAGCGAAAGAATCAGCACTTCGTCGCCCTGATGCCAGATGCGCACCGACTCGTCCTCGAACACGGTCGTGCCCGCGGTCCGGCCATCGACCGCGGCCGCACCCTCGACCGGCGCGCGGAACGCCTGGCGCTGATACACCGGCAGCGTCGAACGCGGCGTGTAGGTCTTCGTCGCGGCCGACCAGGACCCTTCCGGCGTGTGCACGCCGGCGCGACCGTCCGTTACCCAGGCCGGCAGCGGCGCGTTGCAGATCGCCTTGCCGGCGGCTATGTCTTCCGCGATCCATCCGGCGATCTGCTGCCAGCCTGCGGTCTGCCAGGTCTCGAACGGGCCTATGCTCTGGCCGAAGCCCCAGCGCATGGCGAAATCGACGTCGCGCGCGTTGTCGGCGATCGACTCCAGGTGCACCGCGATGTAATGGAACACGTCGCGGAATATCGACCACAGGAACTGCGCCTGCGGATTGGTCGATTCGCGCAGGGTCTTCATGCGCTTGGCCGGGTCTTTCTCTTTCAGCATGCGGGCTACGATATCGGCCGCCTTGCCGCCGCCCGCGACGTATTCGCCCGTGGCGAAATCCAGGCGCTGTATCTCTTTGCCGACTTTCTTGTAGAAGCCGGCGCCGGTCTTCTGCCCCAGCGCACCCGCCGCCACCAGTTTGGTCAGCACTTCGGGCGTGCGATAGACCGCGGCGAAAGGATCCGCCGCGAGGTTGTCCTGCATGGTCTTGATCACATGGCCCATGGTATCTAGGCCGACGATGTCGGCAGTGCGGAAGGTGCCGGACTTCGCGCGCCCGAGCTTGGCACCGGTGAGATCGTCCACCACGTCGCAGGAGAGGCCGAACTTCCCGGCTTCGTAGATGGTCGCGAGCATGCCGAAGATGCCGACGCGGTTGGCGATGAAATTCGGTGTGTCCTTCGCCCGCACCACGCCTTTGCCCAGGGTGGTGGTGAGAAAGCCCTCGAGCTGGTCCAGAATCTCGGCCGAGGTGGTGGCGGTCGGAATCAGTTCCACCAGATGCATGTAGCGCGGCGGGTTGAAGAAATGCACGCCGCAAAAACGCGCCTTCAACTGCGCGTCGAAGCCTTCGGAGAGCGCATTGATCGACAGTCCCGAGGTGTTGGAGGCGAAGATCGCGTTGGGCGCGATGAAGGGCGCGACCTTCTTGTACAGATCGTGCTTCCAGTCCATGCGGTCGGCGATGGCCTCGATGATGAGGTCGCAGTCCTTGAGCGCCTCCAGGTCGTCCT
>CAYNVY010000061.1:0-20886 GCA_964400745.1 uncultured Enterobacteriaceae bacterium
CGGCCAGCTTGGCCGGGTCGCCCGAGGTCGACAGCCTGGAGGCGATCAGGTTGGTCACCGGAGTGATATTGGTGGTCGAGTCCTTCGCTTCGGCGACCACGCTGATCAGGGTCTTGTCATCTCTGACAGCCTGCACCACGAAAGGCGGTTTAGCGGTGAGCGGAAGCGTGATGGTGTAGCTGCCATCGGCGCCGGTAACGACAGCGGCCTGGCCGGCCGCGGGATAGGTGGTGCCGTCGCTGCCGATGATGGTTACGGTGGCCTTGTCGAACACGGCACCGGTGGCGGCGGTGCCGGCCACGGTGAAGGTCGTGGGTACGACTGCAGCGGCGACCGGTGCCGTGTCAGTGCCGCCGCTGCTGCCGCCACAGGCGGCCAAGGTACCGATCAGCGACAGGCTGACCGCGATTTTCGAGATGGACGAGTAGTTCAATTTCAATTGTTGCTCCCTAATACATTGACATGGTTGTTCGGGCGCCCGTAAGGGCGCCCTTCGGCGCAGAACGAGGACATAGCGTCCTTGCGTAGGCTGCGCGCTGCTGGCAGGACTCGCACGCAGTGCCAGTCCCGGCCAAACGCATTGCGACCGATTCTCAATCCCAATGTGCGGGCGAAATATATAGCATCCAAAACACTGAGCGCAACAAGAATCGCGCTGTGTTCGGTAGCATACGCTCACCGTTGCCATGGTCTTCGCGCTGCGGCGCAATGGCGCGCAGTCCTGGAGCGCGCGCAGGAAACGGGGTCGGCCGACGGTCTGGACTGTTACAAGAGCTCAGTGCGGACGGGGCGCGTGTACAGCAGCGAGTTCGACACGAACCTGCGGCATGGGTGATAAAATCCGCCCCGCCGCATCGAGCACTACACCGCGCGCAGCGACGCGGCAGTGCCGGTGCAGTCGCCGCGGCGGCGTTCGCCTCAGCCAATCCGAGCCGTCATTCCATGCACCTGCACCTAGATCCGGTCGGCGGTATCGCCGGCGACATGTTCATCGCCGCGCTGATCGACGCGTTTCCCGGTCTCGACCTCGGGCTGCACGCGGCGCTCGACCGGGTCGGGCTTCCGGCCGGCACGCACTACGAAGTGCTCGAGCACGACGACGGCGTGCTGGTCGGGCGGCGCTTCGAACTCACGCTGCCGGAGGATGCCGGCGCGCCCCATGCGGGGCACCACCATCCGCCTCACGTAGGGCTGGCGGCCATCCGCAAAGCGATCGCCGCCATGGGCCTGGATGCCGCCGTCGCCGAGCGCGCCGTCGCCATCTTCGAAATTCTTGCGCAGGCGGAAGCGAAGGTGCACGGCGTCGGCGTGGACGAAGTCGAGTTTCACGAGGTCGGCGCGCTCGACTCCATCGCCGATATCGTCGGCGCAGCCTGGATCATCGAGACGCTGGGGCCGGTGACCTGGTCGGTGGGCGCGCTGCCCCTTGGGTCCGGCCGCGTGCACACGGCGCACGGCGCGCTGCCGGTGCCGGCCCCCGCCGTGGTCGAACTGCTCAAAGGATTCGCGTTTCTTGACGACGGGCTGAAAGGCGAACGCGTTACGCCGACCGGAGCCGCGATTCTGCGCCATCTCGGTTGCGCCGGCGGCGCAAGTTCGCCGCCGGGACGGCTGAGCGCCTCGGGCATGGGCTTCGGCACGCGCAAATTTCCCGGCCTGGCCAACGTACTGCGCGTCCTGGCTTTCGAATCAGACGCCGCGGCGGGCGCGGATGAAGTCGCGCTGCTGGCGTTCGAATTGGACGATCAGACGGGCGAGGACCTCGCGCTCGGCCTGGAGCGCTTGCGCGCCTGCGACGGCGTGCTCGACGTGGTGCAAAGCCCGGTGTTCGGCAAGAAGGGCCGCCTGGCGGCGCAGGTGCAGGTACTGGCGCAGCCACAGGCGCTCGAAACGGTGCTCGCCGCCTGCTTCGCCGAGACCACGACGCTGGGCGTGCGCCACCAGTTGCTCGCGCGCAGGGTGCTTGCGCGGCACGAGACCGCGATTGCCGCTACGGACGGCGGATCGGTGCGCGTCAAACTCGCGCGGCGCCCCGACGGAGCACTCAGCGCCAAAGCCGAAAGCGATGACGTGCGCGCGGGCGGCGCACACAGCGGCCGCGAAGCCCTGCGCCGCGCGAGCGAAGCCACTGCGCTCGCGCAGGCCGACGACAGGCTGGCGCAGGCCATCGCTGCGCAGGTGCAGGCAAGCAGTGTGCCGCCGCAGGAAACGAAGCATGGCAAATGATCCGGCGTTGAGCAAACTGAGGGAACTCGAAGCGCTGCTGCGTTCCATGGGCGATGCGCGCGAAGTGGGCGTGGCGCTCTCCGGCGGCGTCGACAGCATGACGTTGGCGGCGGCGGCGCATGAAGCGCTGGGAAGTCAGGCGATCATGTATCACGCGCGCTCGCCGGCGGTGCCTCTGGAGGCGACGGCGCGGGTGGAGGCGATGAGCGCCGAGCGCGCTTGGCGCCTGGAAGTGTTCGATGCGGGCGAATTCGGCCGCGCCGAATACCTCGCCAATCCGGTCGACCGCTGCTTTTATTGCAAGACCAGCCTCTACGGCGCGATCAGCGCGCGCACTGCGGCGCAACTCGTGTCGGGCACCAACCTCGACGACCTGGGGGAATATCGCCCGGGATTGCGCGCAGCGGGCGAACACGCGGTGCGCCATCCGTTTGTCGAGGTGGGCGCGAGCAAGGAGACGGTGCGCGCCATGGCGCGGACGCTGGGCCTGGGCGGCGTGGCCGAATTGCCGGCAGCGCCCTGCCTGTCGAGCCGCATCGAAACCGGCATACGCATCGACGCCGCCACGCTCGCGCTGGTGCACGCGAGCGAGCGCCTGATCGGCGCGGCGCTGGCGGCACGCACCGTGCGCTGCCGCGTGCGCGCCTCAGGCGTGGTGCTGGAGCTGGACGCGGCGACGCTGGAGGGCATGGCAGCGCAGCGCCGGGACGAACTGGCCAGCGAGGTCAGTGGCCTGTTCGCCAGCGCCGGCCTCGCGCGGCCGGTCAGTTTTGCGCCCTATCGCAACGGCAGCGCGTTCCTGGTGGGCGGCAATGAGCGTTCCTGAGGTGAGGCCGGATACGGGCCGCGGCGAGCGCGTCGGCCTGGACGAGGCGATATTCTGCGCCGGCAAGACCGCAGGCCAGATCGACTACATCCTGCGCGAGGCGCGCGGGCGCGGGGCGGGGTTGCTGCTGACGCGCCTGGACGAGGCGCGGCTGAACGCGCTTTCGGCTGAGGCGCGGGCGGGGCTGGATTACGACGCGCTGTCGCGCACCGCGTTTTTCGGCGCGGCGCACCTGAACGTGAACACGACCGCGAATTTTAACGCGGGCTCAGGCCCAGGCCCAGGCCCAGGACCAGGCACAAGCCCAAGCCCAAGCCCAGGACCGGGCTCAGGCGAACCCAAGGTCGCCATCCTTTCCGCCGGCACCTCGGATGTGGCCGCGGCGCGCGAGGCGCAGCGCACTCTCGCCTGGTACGGCGAAGCCTGCGCCGAATTCCACGACGTCGGCGTCGCCGGTCTGTGGCGCCTGACCGACCGATTGGATGAGATCCGCCGTTTTCCGGTGCTGATCGTCGCGGCCGGCATGGATGCGGCGCTGCTGAGCGTGGTCGGCGGACTGGTGCGCGGCTGCGTGATCGGATTGCCGACCTCGGTAGGCTACGGCGTCGCCGGCGGCGGACAAACCGCGCTCAATGCGATGCTCGCGAGTTGCGCGCCGGGCGTGGCCGTGGTCAACATCGACAATGGCTACGGCGCCGCCTGCATCGCGCTGCGCATGCTGCGCGCGTTCGCGCCGCAGGCCTGAGCAGCAGGACCGGCGGGACGAATCCAAATGCACATCGATCCGAAGTACATCGACCTGCTATACGGCAAAGGCAGCTACCGCCTGGCGCTCGACCCGTCGTGGGAGGTGAGCGTGATCCGCAAGCCCGAGATGCCGCTCCTCGCCGACCCGGTGGCCGCGGTGCGCGCGGCCCTCGCGGCGCCGGTGGGCGCGCGGCCGCTGGCGGAGGCGGCGCGCGGCGCGAAGAGCGCCTGCATCCTGGTGTGCGACATCACCCGCCCGGTGCCCAACGGCCTGTTCCTGCCTGTCATGCTGCGCGAACTATTGGACGCGGGCGTGCCCGCCGCGGGCATCACCATCCTCGTCGCCACGGGACTGCACCGGCCGAACGAAGGCGAAGAACTGGCTGAACTGGTGGGCGATCCCTGGGTCATGCAGACGGTGCGCGTGGCGAACCATTATGCGCGCAACGACGCCGATCACGTCGATCTGGGCGCGACCTCGCGCGGCACGCCGGTGAAACTCGACCGGCGCTTCGTCGAGGCCGACGTGCGCATCGCCACCGGCCTGGTTGAACCGCATTTCATGGCCGGTTACTCGGGCGGGCGCAAGGTGATCGCACCGGGCGTGGCGCACAAGGACACCATCACCACGTTTCACAGCGCGCGCTTCATGGCGCATCCGCGCGCGGCCAACTGCGTGCTCGAAGGCAATCCGCTGCACGAGGAACAACTCGAGATCATGCGCAAGCTGGGCCACGCGCTCGCCTTGAACACGGTCATCGACGAGCACCGCAAGCTGTCGTTCGTGAATTTCGGCGAAGTGGTGCAAAGCCATCTCGCGGCGGTGGACTTCATCCGCCGCTACGCCGTGGTGCCGGTCGCACGCAGGTTCTCCACGGTGGTCACCAGCGCCGCCGGCTATCCGCTGGACAAGACCTATTACCAGACGGTGAAGGGCATGGTCGCGCCGATCGACATCCTCGCCCCCGGCGGCGATCTGCTGATCGTGTCGGAGTGCGCCGAAGGCATGGGCTCGACCGAATACGTGGATGCGCAGCGGCGCCTGCTCGGACTGGGCGCCGAGGGCTTCATGGCCGACATCAGCGCCAAGCGCTTTGCCGACATCGACGAATGGCAGACGCAGATGCAGTTGAAGCCGATGCGCACCGGCGCCGTGCACCTTTACAGCGAAGGGCTGGACGCGCAGTCCGTCGGGCTGACCGGCGTGCACACGATGGCCTCGGTGCCCGAGGCCATACGCGCGAGCGTGGCGCGCAGCGGCGATGCGCACATCGCGGTGATTCCCGAGGGCCCCTACGTGGTGCCGGAGTACCGCCCGCCGAGCTGAGCCCAAGCAAGGGCAAGGGCTAGGCGCCGCCGGTCCGGATCAGCGCGTCCAATCAGAGCGTCCATTTTGCGCATTCGCTTCCCCGGGTGCCGCACCAAACATCAATCAACTGTTCGTATGTTGCCCCTCGCACAGAACATCCGGCGGGGAAGGCGTCCAATACCTGCGGGCAATGCCGGACCGGCGTTTGCCCGGTGCATAGGCGCACTTCCACTGACAGACGGATAAAGGGGCAAGAAAATGAATCTGGCGAGACTATTGGCGGCATTGGCGGCGCTGCTGCTTTCGAGCGGCAACGTGATGGCGGTACCCTCGGGCAAGACGATCGAGTTCGCGAGCACCAAAGGCAAGGTGGTCTTCGACGGCAAGACGCACGCGGACAAGGGTTTGAAATGCGCGGAATGCCACAACAAGCCCAAGCTGTTCGAGATGAAGAAGGGCGTCGACAAACTGACCATGGCCGCGATGAATGAGGGCAAGTTCTGCGGCGCCTGTCATGACGGCAAAAAGGCGTTCGGCGTCAAGGCCGCGACCGATTGCGTGAAATGCCATGCCGGTACGGCGGACAAGGTCGATGCAAAGACGATCAAGCAGACCTCGGACGCGGACAAGCCCGCCAAAGACAAGCCCGCCAAGGAGAAGTCGGCTAAATCGACGTCGAAAGACTCGGCGTCGAAAAACGAATCGCCCGGCGAATATGTCGACGATGCCGTCATCACCGGCAAAGTAAAGGCGGCGGTATTGGAAGAGCCCTCGCTCAAGTCGGCCGAAATCAACGTCGAAACCTTCAAGGGCGTCGTGCAGTTGACCGGCTTTGTCGGGTCGCGCGCCGACATCAACAAGGCTGTCGCGGTCGCCAAGGGCGTCGCCGGGGTGAAATCGGTGAAGAACGACATGATCCTCAAGGGAGCGAAGTAAGCCGGCCGGACCGATCTGCCGCAGCACCTCTTCATCAGGCGAGTTCCGAAGGGGGCTGCACGAAAGTTCAGATCGACCAGCGAATCGCCCCGTCCGGTGCGCGGCAATCGCACCGGAGTTTGCCGACAATTGGAGATTGGATCATGGAAACATTGAGCGTTGATGTAGCGGTAATCGGTGCCGGCACAGCAGGGCTGGTCGCATATCGAGCGGCCAAAGCCGAGGGGGCAAGCGCTGCGATTATCGAAGGTGGCGAGCACGGGACCACCTGCGCGCGCGTCGGCTGCATGCCGAGCAAGCTGCTCATTGCGGCCGCCGACGCGGCGCATGCCGTGGTGAAAGCGGCGACGTTCGGCGTCCATTCAGGCGGTGCCCTGCGCATCGACGGACGCGAGGTCATGGAGCGGGTGAGACGCGAGCGCGACCATTTCGTCAATTTCGCGCTGAAGGAGGTGCGCGGCATTCCTGATGCGGACCGTCTTCGCGGGCATGCGCGGTTCCTGGATGAACATACGCTGGAAGTCGCAGACCATACGCGCGTCGAGGCCAGGAGCGTGGTCATCGCAAGCGGTTCGCACGCCGACTATCCGGACTCGTTCAAGGAACTGGGCGATCGTCTGGTTACCAGCGACCAGATATTCGACTGGACGGATCTGCCCGAGTCGGTGGCCGTGATCGGCCCGGGCATCATCGGTTTGGAACTGGGGCAGGCGCTGCATCGTCTGGGTGTCCGTGTCGTGGTTTTCGGCAAGGGGGGGCGAATCGGCCCCATTGGCGATCCTGAAATCCAGACCTATGCCCTCGCCGCTTTCAACGAGGAATTTACGCTGGAACCCGATGCGCAAATAGCGCATATGCACCGTCATGGCGACCGGGTCGCAATCGGGCGCGCGAGTCCCGACGGCGATTCTGAAATCGAATACTTCGACTACGTACTGGCCGCCACCGGACGCACGCCCAATGTGAAGGACATGGGGCTGTACCAGACTTCGCTCAAGCTGGACGCCAAAGGCGTTCCCGTATTCGATCATGCGACCACCAGGACCGAGAATTCAGGCGGTGCAAGCTCCATTTTCATTGCCGGCGACGCCGGCAACTTTATTCCCCTGCTGCACGAGGCCGCTGACGAAGGGCGCATCGCCGGGGGAAATGCCGCGCGTTTTGCTCTGGGCAGACAGATCAAGCCCGGCCTGCGCCGCGCGCCCATCGGTGTGGTATTCACGGATCCTCAAATAGGCATCGTCGGGGGCGGATTTCACCTGCTGAAACCCGGCACCTTCGTCACCGGGCAGGCGAGCTTCGAAGACCAGGGCCGGTCGCGTATTCAGCAGAAGAACAAGGGGCTGCTGAATGTCTATGCGGATCCGGACACAGGCCTCCTCCTCGGGGCCGAGATGCTGGCGCCCGCCGCCGAGCACCTGGCGCATCTGCTCGCCTGGGCGCTGCAAAGCAAGATGACCGTCAAACAGATGCTGGGGATGCCGTTTTATCACCCGGTCGTCGAAGAAGGCCTGCGCACGGCCTTGCATGACCTGGACCGCAAGCTGCGCGCGGGTCAGACCAGCCTCGGCAAGGCCGCCTGAGGGCGACCAGCCGAATTCCAAGACGAAACAATATTCGGAGAATGAACATGCCAGGTTTCGGAGCGCCGTTTTCAGGATTGGCAAACGACAGGAAGATTACGCACGAGGAACTCGTAAGAGCGATTCGCTTCATGGTCGCGGCCGAATACGAAGCCGTGCAGATGTACATGCAGCTTGCCGAATCGACGGACAACGAACTCGCGGTGAAGGTGCTCAAGGAAATAGCCGACGAGGAACTCGTGCACGCGGGAGAGTTTCTGCGACTGCTGCGCGAACTGGCCCCCGGTGAAGAGGCGCTGTATGCCGAGGGAGCGAGGGAAGTGGAAGGCGCAATCAAGAAGATGAAGTAAGGGATTGCCTAGAACAATCCCGCCGCGTTGCCGCGTCCGACCATCTCCGCCGGCCTCACCCAGCGGTCGAACTCCTGCGCAGTGACGTGCCCCAGCGCGAGCGCCGCCTCGCGCAGCGTGCTGCCGTCCAGATGCGCCCGCTTGGCGATCCCGGCGGCGCGGTCGTAGCCTATGTGGGGAGCCAGCGCGGTGACCAGCATCAGCGAGCGCTCCATCAGTTCGGCAATGCGCTCCCGATTGGCCTCAATGCCGCGCACGCAATGGGTGTCGAAGCTCTTCATGCCGTCGGCGAGCAGGCGCACGCTTTGCAGGAAGCAGTGGGCGATGAGCGGCTTGTAGACGTTCAATTCGAAATTGCCCGACGCGCCGCCGATGCCGATGGCCACGTCGTTGGCCATGACCTGGCAGCAGAGCATGGTGAGCGCTTCGCACTGGGTCGGGTTGACCTTTCCCGGCATGATCGAGCTGCCGGGTTCGTTTTCCGGGATGCTGATTTCACCCAGCCCGGAGCGCGGCCCGGAGGCCAGCCAGCGGATGTCGTTGGCGATTTTCATCAGCGCGACAGCCAGCGTTTTCAAGGCGCCATGCGCGGCGACAAGACCGTCGTGTGCCGCAAGCGCGGCGAATTTGTTGGCGCTGCTGACGAAGGGCAGGCCGCTGGTGCGTGCGAGTTCGGCCGCCACACGAGCGCCGAAATCCGGATGGGTATTGAGGCCGGTCCCGACAGCGGTGCCGCCGACTGCGAGCGGGTAAAGCGAAGGCAGCGCGGCATTGATGAACGACTGCGCATGATCGAGTTGGGCGGCGTAACCGGAGAATTCCTGGCCCAGGGTGAGCGGCGTGGCGTCCTGCAAGTGGGTGCGGCCGATCTTGACGATGTTGACGAATGCGGCGGACTTCGCCCCTAGCGTAGCGCGCAGCCGGTCCAGTGCCGGCAGCAGCACGCGCACGATGCCCCCGACCGCGGCCAAATGCATGGCGGTGGGAAAGATATCGTTCGACGACTGCCCGAGATTCACCTCGTCGTTCGGATGGACGCGGCGCTTTTCGCCGCGTTTGCCGCCGAGAAGTTCCGAGGCGCGGTTGGCCAGCACCTCGTTCATGTTCATATTGGTCTGTGTGCCCGAGCCCGTCTGCCACACGGACAGGGGAAACTCCTGCCGGTGGCGGCCTAGCAGCACTTCCTGCGCTGCGGCCACGATGGCGCCTGCCTTGTCTTCGGGCAACAAGCCCAGTTCTTGATTGACGCGGGCACAGGTGCTTTTCACGGCCGCGAGCGCGAGTACGATCTCCTCCGGCATGCGCTCGGTGGAAATGTCGAAGTGCCGGAGCGAGCGCTGCGTCTGCGCGCCCCAAAGCCGGTCGGCCGGCACCTCGATTGCGCCGAAAGAGTCGTGTTCGATCCGTGTTGCGCTCATGGCGCGCTCCGCCGACCCGGCACGGGCCCCGGCTCGTGACAAGACACGGAGCCGCCTATCTCAGGGTGGCCGTGAGCGTTATCTCCGGGACGCTTGCGAGCGCTTTCGATAGCGGGCAGTCGCGCTTCGCGGCGGCCGCGATTTCCTGAAATTGCGCATTGTCGATACCCGGCACCCTGGCCTGCATCGTCAGTGAAATGCGGTCGATGGCAAAGTCGCTCCCCTGTTGGGTCAGGCGTACACTGGCTTTGGTGTCGATGTCGGCGGTGGCGAATCCGGCCTTGTCGCAGGCGAACGAAAAGGCCATGGTGAAACAAGCGGCATGCGCGGCTCCGAGGATCTCCTCGGGGTTGGTTCCGCGCCGGTCGTCTCCGAAGCGGCTGGCGAATCCGTAGGGGTAGTGCTTCAGTGCAGCGGTTTCGGTGCTTATATTGCCCACGCCGCTCTTGCCTCTGCCTTCCCAGTGTACAACTGCAGTCTTTTCGTTCATTGTGTGGCTCCTGTCTGAGGATGGGTGATCAGGCCTGCGGCGCCCGGATTGCCCTACTGGTTGACGGTTGACGGTTGGCGGTTGGCGGTCGGCGGTCGGGCGCGCACTTGCGAAAAGTATCTGCATGCGCATATGCCGTCTGTACGGAATCGAACATTGTGGTTCGGGTAGAGGCGACCGTCGGGGGCAAATTGTCACTTGAGGTGCTGTTTCGGTCCTATGAAGCTAGCTGAAATCCTGTTGGCCTGGCTCGGATATTTCGCGCTCCATTCCTTGCTGGCGGCCACTGTCGTCAAAGCGTGGATTGCCCGCCGTTGGCCCAAATGTGCGCCGGGCTACCGGGTAGCATTCAACGCGCTCGCGGTCGTGACCCTGCTGCCCGTCCTCTGGCTGGTCCACGACACCCAAAGCGCCTGGCTTTGGCAATGGCGGGGTGCCTGGGCTTGGCTAGCCGACGTGCTTGCGCTGCTGGCCCTGCTCTGTTTCTTCGTTTCGATTCGCGCCTATGACATGGGCGAGTTCTTCGGACTGCGGCAACTGGAAAAGGGCGATGCGGATGTCCCGGTGATTTTCGCTGTTTCGCCTCTTCATCGCTTTGTGCGGCACCCTTGGTACTGCATCGGACTTGTGCTGATCTGGACCCGCGACATGAACCAGCCGTTCCTGATTTCGGCGCTGGCGATTACGGCCTATCTCTTCGTTGGTTCAAAATTCGAGGAGTCGAAGCTCGTCGAGTGCTATGGCGAAACATACCGCCGCTACATGGCGGCGGTGCCGGGGCTCATTCCGTTGCCGTGGAAATATCTGAGCGCGAAGGAGGCCGCGGCACTGGCGAGTCGTGCGCGCTAGATGATCGACTTCTGCGGCGACAGACGGCAATGATCCGCCGCTTGCGCTCGGTGTCCGTCAAGAGCTCACGATTGCTCCGGACGTTGAAACCAAATAGTGCTAGGATGGATCAGCGAGGGTTCGTGTAACAACTTGGGTCAGAGAATATGAGGAGCGAAGCTGATTGATGAGTAAACGCAAGACTGATATCGATGCAATCGACTTGCGCCGCCGCGCCGAGAGCATGGCGCAATGGTTGATTGCACATCCACTCCACGGTGAAGTCGATGCACAGAAGCTGTTGCATGAGTTGCAGGTGCATCAAGTCGAATTGGAAATGCAGAACGCGGAGTTGAGGCACGCGCAGGATGAAATGGCTGCGATGTTGCGACAGTCGCGCCCTGTCGACGAGCGCTTGGAAAAAGGCGTGCACGACAACCCTGCTCCAGCGGGCAAGACCGGCGACTCTGTCCGGAGCGAGAGCGCGGCACTCGCCACGATGTGCGGCGAAATGCGTATTCCGCTCAAGGTCATCGCTGCAATGTGCCGTCAGATTCGACGCTCGGGCGTGGACGCCGAAAATGCGAAGCGCATCGAGAAACTGGATGCGGCGATTCAGCGGCTGACCGGCATCATTGACGCAGCCTCGGGCCTGTCCAAGCGCGCGTCCAGCCAGGTCCGATGAAGAAGACAGAATTTACACTTGGTGTCACCGGGTGTCGCCGGGTGTCACCGCGACCGGTGTCGTGACCTGTCCGGCCGGCGGTTATCGCCGCGCATGCCCGTTCAGTTCAGCCGCGTCCGGCTTTTTTGCCTGATTTCTTCCCGGGCGCACTATCCTCGGCTCGGCAACGCTATGTGGCGCGCTTTCTCAGCTCTGCCTCCAGCACTTTGATTTCGGTGATGTCGATAAGCGTGATTACCACGCCGTCGATCACGTTTTCCTGGGTTCGGTAAGGCATGATGCGCACCCGGTACCAGCGTTCGTTCCTGGTGCATACCTGCTTTTCCTGAAACACCAGGGTGCGCAGCACTTCCTCGACTTCGCTTTCGAGCTCCGCGTAGTCGAGTTCGGTCACGATGTGGGACAAGGGTCTTCCCACGTCCCCCGGTATCAGTTTGAACAGACTGGTGGCGTTGGGGGTGAAGCGGCGCAGATTGAGCTTGCCATCGAGGAATATGGTGGCAATTTCCGTGCTGTTGAGGAGGTTGGTCATGTCGTTGCGAACCGATGACAGATCGTCCACCTTGGATTGAAGTTCGGCATTGACGGTCTGCAGTTCCTCGTTCATGGATTGCATCTCTTCCTTCGAGGTGGTGAGCTCCTCGTTGGTCGATTGCAGTTCTTCGTTGGTCGATTGCAGTTCCTCGTTGCTGGATTTGAGTTCCTCCACCGAGGTCTGCATTTCTTCGTGAGTGACCTGCAGGGCTTCGCGGGTTTGCTGCAACTCGAAAGCGAGCGAGTTTTCGGCCTCTGCGGCGCCCGCCCTGGTCTTGCGGATTCTGCCGGCGGCGGGCGGGACGGCGACATCCTTGAACACCACAAGCGCCCGGCCGCGCAGCAGCTCGGGCTGTTCCATGCCCTGCACCGTCACGTCTACGACTTGCGTGCCGCCATTGGTGCCGATCTTCAGGCCGCGGAGGTGAATCGGCTGCGGCTGGCGCAGCGCTTTGCGTATCGTACCGGTAAGCGCCTCGCGCAGCCCCGGCCTGGCCATTGCGTAAATGTTGATATTGACCGCGCCGGCGGCCGGCTCCAGGTATTTGCCGGTGCGTCCGCTGATGTAGAGAATGTTGCCGTCGCCGTTGACCAGCACTGCCGGTGGCGCGTAGTGCTGCTGGATCAAATGGTCTATCAGCCGGTCCAGACTCTCGGCCGAGTTGGCGCTGCCCGGTTCTTCGCCGATGGCCGGTGCGGTCGTGGCGGCTCGGGTCGGAAAGTCCACCTCGGCGTGTTGCACCTGCGGCGTGACGCGCCGGAAAAGTCGCGCTTTGGAATCGAGAGGCTCGAATAGCTGGGTAAAGTTGCCGATGTTTTCGGCGCTTCCCAGCAGGAGAATGCCGTCGCGGTTCAAGCTGTAATGGAACAGCGGCAGGAGCTTCTTCTGCAGCTGCGAGCCAAAGTAGATCAGCAGGTTGCGGCAGGTGAGAATATCGAGCTTGGTGAACGGCGGATCGGAAATGACGTTCTGCTGCGCGAACACGACCATCTCGCGGATATCCTTGTTTACTCGGTAGCCGCCGTTGTCCTCGGCGACGAAATGACGTGCGAGTTGCTGCGGCGAAACGTCCGCCGCGATGTTCTTCGGGTATACGCCCCTGCGCGCTTTGTCCACGGCATCCGGGTCGATGTCGGTGGCGTAGATCTGCAGCGAGTAGCGCGCGCTCGGCCTGAGCGAGTCGAGCACTTCCTTGAACACGATGGCCAGCGAATAGGCTTCCTCGCCGCTGGAGCAGGCGGGCACCCAGGCGCGCAGCGCCTTCCCGGCCGGGTACTGCCCCAGCAACGCCGGGAGCGTGTCCTTGCGCAAGACCTCCCATATGCTGGGATCTCGGAAGAAACTGGTGACGCCGATCAGCAGTTCCTTGAACAGCAAGTCGAGTTCCTGCGGATTTTCCCGGAGGTAGCGGACGTAGTCGGCAATCCTGACGATCTGGTGCAGGGCGGTACGCCGCTCGATGCGCCGGTAGAGCGTGCTGGTCTTGTAGAGCGAGAAGTCGTTGCCGGTGCGGTCGCGCAGCAGAACGACGATTTGCTCCAGGGCGCTCAGCGCCTCGGTTTCCAGCTTTGATTCGAAGGCGGTCTTGCGCCTTGCCAAGCGCAGGTAAGCAATAATTCCTGCCGGCAGGTTTTCCGCCGGCGCGACTATGTCAGCCAGACCGGCCTGGACGGCGCTCCGCGGCATGCTGTCGGCCTTGGCGTCGGCGGGGTCCTGGACTGCGACCAGACCGGCTTTTTCCTTGATCGCACGCAGGCCGAGCAAGCCGTCGGACCCCATCCCAGAAAGTATGACGCCGACGGCGTTGCCATGTTGATCTTCGGCCAGAGTGCGCAGAAAGAAATCGATGGGCAGGCGCAGCCCGCGCGGCGTGACCGGATCGAGCAGATGGAGCACGCCGTGCAGGATGGAAAGATCCTTGTTGGGCGGGATCAGATAGATGCAGTTCGGCTTGACCGCCATGCGGTCGCGGGCCTCCTGGACCGTCATCGACGTGATGCGCTGGATCAATTCCGGCAAGGCGCTGACGCGCGTGGGATCGAGGTGCTGAACCACGATGAAAGCCAGGCCGCTATCGGCCGGAACATGCGAGAAGAACTTCTCCATCGCCTCCAGTCCGCCGGCCGAGCAACCTATCCCGACGATGGGGAAAGCGGTGTCTTGGCGCGGCTTCGCCTTCGGCGCTGCCCGCTTCTTCTCACCGGCGGAGCTTAAACTCGGACGACCGCCCGTTTGGATCGGCGCCTTCCGGCGTGCCGCGGCGGTTGCCTTGCTTGGCTTGACCATGCGTCATTCCTCTGGATGACTGGAGCAACAATCATACCCTGCCCCCAGTGGATTTCGGCCAAATCCGCAAGCGTTCGCCATTTTTTTGATCGACCTCTGCCACTATCAACAATCGATCTGATCGGCAAGGGACGGCACATCGCTCGACATATGACACCATCATGCATGGAAAAGTATGTGCGTTACCGTACACAAAATGAGGTTTATCGAGTAAGCGTTTAATTTGATCAAACGCAAGGAGCCCGGGGAAAGGCCGGCTAAAGTCAGATCTCGATTCGACTTGATTGAAGCTCACCACCGCTGGGAGGCATCATGTTGGAATCATATTCGCCCTCATATCTTGAGCGTTGCGACACCGACGCGCGCTACGCCCCCACGAGCGGAAAGCGAACCGCAACCTCAAAGCGAACGGCCAGAAAAAACCGCATTCTTGCGGCACTTCCGCTGAAGGACTACGAGCGCCTGCTGCCATTTCTGGATTGCGTCGCATTGCCCGTCGGTCAGATTCTTTACCGCGCCGGCGACCAGCAGCAGAATCTATATTTTCTTGCCGATGGCTTGGTTTCAAGGGGCAACCTGTCCGAGAGCGGGGCGTCGACGGAATTTGCAATCACGGGCAGGGAGGGTGTGATAGGCATCGCATTGATACTGGGTGGCAATTCCACACCGGGCGAGACGGTGGTTCTGAGCGCCGGCTACGCTTACCGGCTGCGGGCGAGCCTGCTGGCGATTGCAATGCAACAGCAGGGCCCGCTGTCACACCTGCTATTGCGCTATGTCCTGCACTTGGCGAGGCAAACTATGCAGATCGCGGCGTGCAATCGGCACCATTCGATCCATCAGCAACTGTGCCGCGAAATCCTGTCGAGTCTGGATCGCCTGGACACGAACGATCTGATCATCACGCAGGAAGTGGTCGCCAATATGCTGGGCGTGCGGCGCGAAAGTGTCACGCAAGCCGCCGGGATGCTCCAGGATGCGGGTCTGATTCATTGCCATCGCGGTCACATAGCTGTTCTCGATTGCATCGGGCTGGAAGCGCAGGCGTGCGAGTGCTATGGGGTCATGAGGCGGGAATATGATCAATTGCTGTCGGACTATCAACAAGCCCGGATTGTCTCTCCAAGGGACGCAGCCGTCGCACTGCTTGCAAATTGAGCAAGCGGGCACGCTGAATGTCTTTCGCCTATTGCTTCCGTTTGCCGCCCGGTTTCGCCGGAGAAACGGCCCGTGACCCAGGCGCAGCGCGGCTCTTCGGCTGCCGGCTGTCTGAGCGCGGTAAGCCTTTTCCGGTCCCCGCAGGCTGAAACGAGGGAATCAGGTGCTTCTTGCCGTTGCCGATGAGATCGCCGCGGCCCATGCGCGCGAGCGCTTCGCGCAGCATCGGCCAGTTCTCCGGGTCGTGATAACGCAGGAAGGCCTTGTGCAGTCGGCGCTGGCGGCCGCCGCGAATCACGCTCACTGTTTCCGACGTGGCCGATACCTTGTGCAGCGGATTCTTGCCCGTGTGGTACATGGTGGTCGCCATGGCGAGCGGCGTGGGCAGGAAGGTCTGCACCTGGTCCAGGCGAAAGCCGTTGCGCTTGAGCCATAGCGCCAGGGCGAGCATGTCCTGGTCGCTGGTGCCCGGATGCGCCGCGATGAAGTAGGGGATCAGGTACTGCTCCTTGCCCGCCTCGCGCGAAAACTTGTCGAACAGCGCCTTGAACTTGTCGTAGCTGCCGATACCGGGCTTCATCATCTTCGACAGCGGCCCTTCCTCGATGTGCTCGGGCGCGATCTTGAGGTAGCCGCCGACGTGGTGGGTCGCGAGTTCCTTCACGTATTCGGGCGAACGTACGGCGAGGTCGTAGCGCAGGCCGGAGCCGATCAGCACTTTCTTGATGCCGGGCAGCGCGCGCGCCTTGCGGTATAGGCCTATCAGCGGCGCGTGGTCGGTATTGAGGTTTTCGCAGATGCCCGGATAGACGCAGGAGAGCCGCCGGCAGGAGGATTCGATCTTGGGATCCTTGCACGCCATGCGGTACATGTTGGCGGTCGGCCCGCCGATGTCGGATATGACGCCGGTGAATCCCGGCGCCTTGTCGCGTATCTCCTCGATCTCGCGCAGGATCGACTCTTCCGAGCGGCTCTGGATGATGCGGCCCTCATGTTCGGTGATCGAACAGAAGGTGCAGCCGCCGAAGCAGCCGCGCATGATGTTGACCGAGAAGCGGATCATTTCCCACGCCGGTATCTTCGCCTCGCCGTAGGCCGGATGCGGTGCGCGCGCGTAGGGCAAGCCGTAGACGTGATCCATTTCGGCGGTGGAAAGCGGGATCGGCGGCGGATTCAGCCAGACGTCGCGCTCGCCGTGCTGCTGCACCAGCGCGCGCGCGTTGCCCGGATTCGACTCGAGGTGGAAGGTGCGCGAGGCGTGCGCGTCGAGCACCGGGTCTTGTTTGACCTGCTCGTAGGAGGGCAGGCGGATCACGGTTTGCGCGCGGGCGAGGTGCAAAGCCGCAAGGCGCTGCTCTCGGTCGGCGAGGCGGTCTTCGCGGCTTTGAAACTGGATGGTATGGGTGGTCGCGGCCCTCCCCCCTGGCCCTTCCCCTGCGGGCGGGAGCGTCGCCCTCACCCCTAGCCCCTCTCCCGCAAGCGGGAGCGACGCCCTCACCCCTAACCCCTCTCCCGCAAGCGGGAGAGGGGAACTATTGGTGTTCCCGCTCCCTGCGGGATCGGGGGCAGGAGTTACGTGGGCGTACGGATCGGGGCGTGCATTGAGCGCACCCGGCGTATCGACCGTGGTCGAATCGGCCTCGGTCCAGCCCTCCGGCCGCCAGCCGTGGGGCACCATGAATGAGGTGCCGCGCAGGTCGCGGATGGTCTTGATGCTTTCGCCCTTGGCCAGACGGTGTGCGAGTTCCACCAGCGCGCGCTCGGCATTCCCAAAGAGCAGCAGGTCCGCTTTCGCGTCCGGCAGAATGGAGCGCCGGATCTTGTCCGACCAGTAGTCGTAGTGCGCGATGCGGCGCAGGCTCGCTTCGATGCTGCCGATGACCAGCGCCGCATCCGGATAGGCTTCGCGGCAGCGCTGCGAGTAGACGATCACCGCGTGGTCGGGCCGCTTGTCCGGCGCCGCGTCGGGCGTGTAGGCGTCGGTGGAGCGGATTTTGCGGTCGGCGGTGTAGCGGTTGACCATCGAATCCATGTTGCCGGCGGTGACGCCGAAAAACAGATTCGGCTTGCCCAGTTGCTTGAACGCGTCGGCCGATTGCCAGTCGGGCTGGCTGATGACGCCGACGCGAAAGCCCTGCGCTTCGAGCAGCCGGCCGACCAGGGCCATGCCGAAGCTCGGATGGTCGATGTAGGCGTCGCCGGTGACGATGATCATGTCGCAGGAGTCCCAGCCGAGCGCGCGCATCTCCTCGCGCGACATCGGCAGGAAGGGCGCGGTGCCGAAGCGCTGCGCCCAGTACTTGCGATAGGAAAAAATCGGCTTGAGCTGGACGCTCATCGAGTTCGATTCAGCCGCGCCAGTCATGCAGGCGCGCGAGCAGCGTCCTGGTCGACGCGTCCATGCCGGCGACCGCCGCCTGGCCCTGCGCCAGCGTGCGCGCGATCTCCTTGCCCAGTTCGACCCCCCACTGATCGAAGCTGTTGATGTTCCAGATCACGCCCTGCACGAACACCTTGTGCTCGTACAGCGCGAGCAGCTGCCCCATGGTGTGCGGATCGATGGTCTGGAACATGATGGTCGACGAGGGCCGGTTGCCGCTGAAACGCCGGTGCGGTTCGGCCGCGTCGCGCCCCGCCATCAGCGCCGCCGCCTGCGCCAGCGCGTTCTCCGCGGCGGCGGCGGTGCTCGCCGCCGGGACGAGGAAGTCGCAGGGGATCAGCTGCGTGCCCTGGTGCAGCAGTTGATGGAAGGCGTGCTGGCTGTTGGTGCCGACCGAGCCCCAGATCACGGGACAGGTCGCGTAGTCGAGCGCCCTGCCGTCGCGATCCACGCCCTTGCCGTTGGATTCCATTTCCAGCTGCTGCAGATAGGCCGGCAGCTCGCGCAGCGCTTCGGCGTAGGGCAAGACGGCCTGCGTTGCCGCACCGAGGAAGTTCGTGTACCAGACGCCCAGGAGCGCGAGCAGCACCGGCATGTTGGCGCCCAGCGGGGCCGAGAGGAAGTGCTCGTCCATGGCGCGCGCGCCGGCGAGCAATTGTTCGAACCGGTCCATGCCGATGGCGATGGCGAGCGGCAAGCCTACCGTGGACCAGACCGAATAGCGTCCGCCCACCCAGTCCCACAGCGGAAAGCAGCGCTCGGGCGCGATGCCGAACTCGCCCGCGGCCTGGACGTTGGCGGTGGCCGCGGCGAAATGCTTCTTCACGGCGGCTTCGTCCTTCAATTTCGCCAGCAGCCAGGTGCGCGCGAGCCTCGCGTTGCCCAGGGTCTCGCCGGTGGTGAAAGTCTTGGAGGCGACGATGAACAGTGTCGATTCCGGGTCCGCCTGTTTGAGCGCATGCGCCAGATCGTCCGGGTCGGCGTTGGCGACGAACTGCACCGATTGCGGCGCGTCCGCATGCTGCCACAGCGCCTGGGTGAGCATGCGCGGTCCGAGGTCGGAGCCGCCGATGCCGATATTGATCACATGACGCATCGGCTTGCCGGTATGGCCGAGCAGGCGGTCGCCGCGCACGGCGTCGCTGAAGGCGCGCATGCCCTCCTTGGCGTTGCGCACCAGGTTCATAACGTTGGCGCTGGCGCCGGCGGGGAATGCCGTCGCCGCCGAGCGCAGCGCGACATGCAGCACGGCGCGGTTCTCGCTGTTATTGATGTGTTCGCCGGCGAACATGCGCGCGCGCCAGCCTTCGACATCCGCCTGCCGCGCGAGATCGACGAGCAAGGCGAGCGTGGCCTCGGTCACGGCGTGCTTGGAATAATCGAGCAGCAGCCCGCCCGCTTCGAGGCTGAATTTCTGTGCGCGCCCCGGATCGCGGGCGAACAAGTCGCGTGCGTCGATGTGTGCGATCTCTGCGCGGTGCGCCTGCAGCGCCTTCCAGGCTGCGCTTTGCGTCAGCCTGCTAGTTGTCACGGTCTTGTCCAATGGCTTGCTCATGGCGTCGCTTTCTCTTTCACGTATAGGCGGAATTTTTCCGAGCGGTCGCCGGCGCGGTTGCCTTCCCAGATTTTTTGCCACGATCCGCCCGGCTTGGTTTCGGGCAGGCGCGCGTTTTCCTGTACCAGCAACAGCCGGCAATCGCGTCTGGCGCCGGATACGCCGCGCTCGGTGACGATGTTTGCATGGTAGTCGAACGCCGCGCGCTGCGCTTCGCCCAGGCCGCGGCTCGCGATGCAGCCCTGAAATCCGCGCAGTTTCGCCTGGATCGCGCCCGCCACCGGACGGTAGCTCTTGCCGTAATCGATCCAGGGCAGCCACAGCAACATGGTCAGGGCCCAGAACATGGCGAGGCCCGCGGCCCAGAAAGTCACGCTGCGCTGGGGCGAACGCTGGCTCCTGAAGATCAGCGCGAGCCAGAGCAGGGTGACCACGGCGGCCGCGACCGCCGGCAGCCAGGCGAAATGCGCGACAAAACCCGGTTCCAGGCGCGCCGCGTTGGCTGCGACGCGCGGCGGGTAGCCCGTCTGCAAGGCGAGGTAGCCGGTCCAGATCAGGCCGCCGAGCAGGCTGAACGTCATGGCGCCGAACCAGGCGAGCGAATTGGCGGCGCCGCGGCGCAGGTCGCCCAGCACCTGCGCGCCGAGCAGCGCGAACGGCAGCAGCAGCGGCAAGAGCGGCAATTCGCCCGGCGCGCGCGCGAGCGTCGTCAGCGCGAGCCCCGCAAGCAGCGCGATCAGCGGCAATGCCACGGCGGCGGAACTCGGCTTTCTGCGATATAGCCACAGCCCCCAGAGCGCGATCGGCCAGGCCGGCCAGGCGAACCAGGCAAGCGTCTTCAATGTGTAGGCGGCGCTCGCCAGGCTGGGATTGTGGACGAGCGCGGCCGGCCCGGCTTTGAGCAGCCAGGCGGCGAACAGTTCGGGCGAACGCGCGTACAGCAGCCCGGGCCAGATCGCAATCCACGGAAGCGCCAGTGCCAGCGCGCAGGCCAGGGCGATTGCGCTATTGCGGCTGCGCCAATCCGGAACGAACAGGGGCGTTGCGAGCAGCGCGACGAGAAAGGGCAGTACGGGCGCGAAGCCGGTGGCGAGAAATGCCGCGCCCAGTCCGCAGCCCAGCGCCGCGCCGGCCGCATAAGGACGCGCGGGCACCAGCGCCGCGCCGTAGTAGGCGCAGGCGAGACCGGCGAGCAGCGCGGTGTCGCTGACCGTTTCGTGCGCATGCAGCAGCAGCCCGGTGCAGCCGATGAACAGGAGCACGGCGCCTTCGCCGCAGCAGAACGGATTGCTGTTGCCGGCGTTGTCGCGGCTGTGTCTGCCGGAAAAGGCGCGCCCCGCCAGCCGCAGAAACAGCAGCGTCAAAACGATGCAGGCGCCTGCGGCCAGTCGCGCCGCGTCATGCTGCGCCACGAGCCAGGCCAGCAGCTTCATGAACGCTGCGGCGAGCCAATAGAACAGCGGGCCGTCGTCGGGGTAATGCTCGCCCGCCAGTCGCGGGACCAGCCAATCGCCGTGGTTGGCGAACTGGTGCGCGATGCCGATGCCGATGGCGTCGTCGGTTTTCCAGGGATC
>CAYNVY010000062.1:0-20684 GCA_964400745.1 uncultured Enterobacteriaceae bacterium
CTTTAACCCCACCGTCACTACCGCGGTGGGAGGCCGGCTAGATGATTTTCACGGCTCTCCGGCCAATCCGCATCGGCCTGCGCGGACCGCGACGGGGCGGGGATTGCAGCGGCGGGTATGAAAGCGCGGGCGTCTATTGCAGCCAGTAGGCCGTGAGCTTTGCCTCTTCCAGGGCGCATTCCATCTGCAATGCGAGCTCCGGCTCTCTCTCTATCAGGAGATTGCCCAGTATCTCGTACAAGGACTGGCTCCTGTGGCAGAAATGCCGCACGTACGGATTGGCCAGGTGCGGAGCCAGGAGAATCTTGATTTTTTGCGATGCAGCCTGGTAGCTGCCGGCGTTTGCCTGCAGTCGGCCGGCGTCGTGGTCGTCGAGGTAGGCCGCCAGGGGTCGCAGTTCCAGCGCTGCCCGGTTGGCGAGCACCTCGTGCATGCTAAGCAGGTTCATGGCCGTTTCCTCGTTTAGTCGTGTCTATTGGATATAGCGGCCAATGGGCGGGAGGACTTTAGCTTTCGGCCAAAGTCGGCCGGCGGCGGGCCCTGGCGCACGGAACAGGAAAAAACCAGGCGCCGAGCGGAAGCGGCAGCTCAGCGGATATAATCCGCTGCACTCACCCAACCATACTGTGAAAGCGCCGCCGCCATGCTCAAGTTCTACTACAACGCCGCCCCCAACCCGATGAAAGTCGCTCTGCTGCTCGAAGAGCTCGGACTGCCCTATGAGGCCGTGCCGGTGGACACGCGCAAGGGCGAGCAGTTTGCCGCGGAATACCTGAAAGTGAATCCGAATGCCAAGGTGCCGGCCATAGCGGACGGCGCAGTGCGCGTGTTCGACAGCAACGCGATCCTGCTCTACCTCGCCGACCGCGAAAAGCGCTTCGTCCCGCTGCAAGCGGACAGCGCTGCGCGTGGCGACATGCTCTCCTGGCTGATGTTCATCGCCAGCGGCATCGGGCCGTTTTCGGGACAGTCGGTTCACTTTCGCAATGCGGCGCCCGAACCCAGGGAATATGCGCTCAACCGCTATGATTTCGAGGCGCACCGGCACTGGAAGATCCTCGAGGACCGTCTCGCCGGCTCGCGCTACATGCTGGGCGGGGATTACTCTATCGTGGACATGGCGTTTTGGGGATGGGCGCGCCTGCTTCCCTATGTGCTGGGCACCGCAGATGCGACCTGGACCACCTATCCGCAGATCAAGCGCCTGCTGGACGAGATCAATGCGCGGCCCGCCGCCGCGCGCGTCGAGTTGCTCAAGACGCGCCATGCCTTCAAAACCGAAAACGACGACGAGGCGAAGCGCTTCATGTTTCCGCAGAACGAGCGCCTGAAGCAGAAATAGGGCGCAGGCTTGCCGCCTAGAGGCCAGGGGATAGACCGGCTGCGATAACAGCCGGAGAGCGGCAGGGCGGCCCCTATCGCAGCAGCGGCCAGGGCGCGAGTTCCAGCGCCAGGGGCAGGGCGATGGACAACGCGCGAGCGCCGGCCGCCTGCGACAGGCAGCGGGATTGCGGAAAATTCGCGTACCCGCCGATCCAGGCATGCGCGCCCGCAGGCACAAGCTGATTGAGCGCGAGCAATCCTAGCGGGCAGTTCAATCCGATACGCATCGACTTGCCGAGCGCTTCGCGCGCGGTCCAGAGAACGCCGCACGCGGCCGCTTCGCCCAACGACTGCTCGGCCAGCCATGCTTTCTCCGCTTGCGAAATCTGCAGTTCGCCCAGTATCGTGGCCGCCGAACCCGCGGAAACGCTCTCCAGGTCCACGCCCATCGGGAACCCGGGCGGGTGCGCCAGCGCAACCGCCATGCCGTGCGAGTGACTGACGCTGACATCGGCCTGCGCGGCGCGCGGGTGGTGCACCAGCGGCTGGCCGAATATTCCGGCGCGGATTTCGATGTTGCGCAAGTCCGGTTCCGCGAGCAGAGCGCTCAGCGCTTGCTTCGCCGCCAGCCGGCCGAGCAGAAAGCCCTGGCGCTTGAGCGCAAAGCGCAATGCGCCGAAGCGCGCCAACTCGGCTTTGCCTAACAGCGCTTCCGGTTGCGCCGAGGCTGCCCGCAGATCTGCTTCCTCGACCAGCGCGAAGTAGGCGTGCTGGTCGTTCTCGCCGTGGCGCAGCGCGAGAGCCTGCAGGTTCATGTCTTTCCGGACGGCTTGTCGGTACGCAGCGCAAGCTGCAACTGCGCCAATCCGTCGGCGATGGAGATGCGCGGCGAGTAGCCCAGGTCGCGGCGCGCGGCCGAAATGTCGAACCAGTGCGCGGTGGACATCTCGCGCACGACGAAGCGCGTGAGGCGCGGCTCCTGCGCCTTGCGCGCGAGGCGGTGCGCAGTTTCGAACCCCCAGGCCAGCCACATCGCCAGCCGCACCGGGACAGCTTTGGTTACCGGCGGCGCGCCCGCCGCGGCGAGGAGCCGGTTCACCATGTCCCACATCGGCATTGGTTCGCCCTGCGAGATGAAGTAGGCCTTGCCTGCGATAGTCGATCCGGGTGCGAGACGGTCGGCCGCAAGCAGATGCGCGTCGGCGGCGTTTTCCACGTGGATGGTGTCGATCGGATTCGGGCGCGATCCGATGCGCCGCAACTGTCCGGCATGCGCGCGCGCGGCCAGCCTGGGCAGCAGGTGGTTGTCGCCCGGGCCCCAGATCAGATGCGGGCGCAGGCTCACCGTGGCCAGTGTGGCATCGTTCGCTGCCAGCACGTTTTGCTCGGCCAGCGCCTTGGTTTTCGGATAGTGCGCCTCGTAGTGCGCGGGATAGGGTAGGGACTCGTCCACGCCTTCCATGTCGCGGCCGTCGAAGACCACGCTGGGCGAACTGGTGTAGACCAGCCGGCGCACGCCGTGCAGGCGGCAGGCGTCGATGACGTTGGCGGTGCCGGTGACATTGGTCGCGAAATAGTCCGCGTAGTCGCCCCAGATGCCGGGCTTGGCCGCTGCGTGAAACACGATATCGCATCCGGCCACCGCTCGCGCGACCGCGGCCGCATCGCTGAGATCTCCCTGCACCTGATGCACGCCCAGCGCGCGCAGTCCGGTGTATTCGCTGCGCGAAAAGCTGCACACCTCGTCGCCGCGCGCCAGCAGTCCGCGCACGATGGCCTGGCCGAGGAAGCCGCCGCCTCCGGTGACTAGCGCTTTCAACGCGGCTTCCCCGAGCCGAGCTTCCTGGCTGCCCACAGCGCGAGTTTTTCGCGGAAGATCTTCGCGTTGTGCCTCACGTCCACCGGAAACGCGTGATGGAACAGGAAGGTGACGATGTCCCGCGTGTGCGCGTGCGCTGCGCCCAGGTGGCGCAACTCCGCGCGCACTGCCTCCTGCGAGGCGCCGCGCGCGCCGGCTTCGAGTTCCACGCACAGCACCGGTTCGGTAACGCTGTCGCGCACCACGCCGACCAGGGCGGTGCGATAGACCTTCGGATGCACGTTGAACACACCCTCGCACGGGATCGAAAATCGCGTTTCTGCGCGCGCGCCGGCGCCCCTGCGCGTAACGACGCGGTGCGCCTTGCGCCCGCAGAACCACAAGCGGCCGTTCGCGTCGAAGTAGCCCACATCGCCCATGCGGTGGTAAAAGCCGCCATGGGCTGCGTCCGCAATCTTCGCCAGCGCCGTCGCTTGCGGCAGGTTGAAATAGCTCGGCGACGCGTGCTGCGCGCGGACCGCGATTTCGCCGATTTCTCCGGCCGGCAGTTCCAGTTCGTCGCTCCAGGCCCCGATCGGATCGTCGCTGATGCGTATGACCCTGACCTCGACTCCGGGCAAGGGCCGGCCGACGCACACGCCGGCGCCTTCGTCGGTGCGGTGGCGCGTCTCGGCGAGGATCTCGTTGCTGCCTATTGATGCGACCGGCAGGCATTCGGTCGCGCCATAGGGCGTGAAGACTTGTGCGTCCGGCGGCAGCATTGCGGCGAAGCGTGCGAGCACCCTGGCCGGCATGGGGGCGCCGGCGGAAATGGCGCGGCGCAGGCTGGGGAGTTTGATCCCGTGTGTTTCGCCGTGGCGTCCGACGCGGTTGAGCAGGGCGGGGGAGCCGAACATATTGGTGATGCCGAACTTCTCGATTGCGCTGACGATGTTCGCCGGGTTCACGCTCGCCGGGCGCGAGGCGTCCATCTCCGGCACCACCGCGGTCATGCCGAGCGCGGGGCCGAACAGCGCGAACAGGGGAAACGTCGCCAGGTCCATCTCGCCCGGCGCGATACCGTACAGCCGGCGGATGTGCTCCACCTGCGCGCCGAACATGGCGTGCGTATACACCGCGCCTTTGGGCGCGCCGGTGCTGCCGCTGGTGAACAGGATGGCGGCCGTTTCGCCGGGCTCGGGCGCTATAGGGGCAAACGCCGCATCCGCGGTCGCGGGATCACTCAGATCGGCCAGCGAGTGGCCGCCCCAGAGCCAACGCCTGCCTGCGGTGACTTTGATGCGCACGCTGTCTCGCGCCCAGCCGAATACGACGCGGGCCGCATGCGCCTTGGAGATGCCGATGAATGCCTCCGGCTGCGCATGCGCGAGGCAGCCGCGAAGATTGGCGAGGCCGATGCCGGGGTCGATCAACACGGGCACGGCGCCGACTTTGAACAGCGCGAAAGTCACGCTGAAGAAGTCCAGGCCGGGCGGCACCATCAAGGCCGTCCTGAGGCCGCGCCGAATGCCGATGCGCGTCAGGCCGTGCGCGAGGCGATCGCTGGCCGCCTCCAGTTCGCCGAAGCTGAGCTCGGCGTAGGCCACTTCGCCGCGCGCATCCCGGCCGCTGGCGCAGATGACCGCCGGGCGGGAGGGCTGGAGTTTCGCCATGGCCGCCAGATGCGCGGCGATATTCCCGCTATGATCCGAAACGGCGTCAGGCATGGCCCGGCCGGCGTTCGAAAAAATCCTCGATCAGCGGCAGTATCTGTTCGCCCGCATCCTCGAGCACATAGTGGCCTGCATTCGCAAAGCGATGCACCTCGGCGGACGGAAGCAGTCGCTGCCACTCACGCAGAAAATGGTGATCGAACACGAAATCCTTTTCGCCCCAAAGGATCAGGCAGGGCAGAGCGTCGAAGCGCGGCAGACTGGCCGCCACCTCGGCCACCAGCGCGTAGCTCGGATCCTCGGGCCGCAGCGGAATGTCCTGCACGAAGCGCAATAGCGCGGTGCGCTCCTCGGGCAGGCGATAGGGCCACAGGTAGGCCTCGCGCACGCTCTGCTCCATCGGCCGGCACACGGCCCAGCGCGCGAGCAGGCTGGTGAACAAGCCGGTGTCGCGAATGATCAGCTCGCCCAGCGGCGTCTCGCGGCACAGCCACAGCGAGCGCGGAAGCCGCTTCCCCTTGGGCAGATGGAATGCGGCCGTGTTCAACAGCACCAGCCGGTTGATTCTTTCGGGGTGCTTCGCGGCATAGGCCATGCCTATCATCCCGCCCCAGTCGTGCAGGAGCAGGGTCATGCGGCCGCGCACCTCGATCTGGTCGATGAGGGCCGCCAGATCGTCGACGCGGCGGCTGAGGGTGTAGTCGTAGGTCTGTTCGTCCGGCTTTTCGGACAGGCCGCAGCCGATCTGGTCGGGTGCGATCACGCGATGCGCGCCGCGCAGTCCGAGCACCAGATCGCGGAAAAAGAACGACCAGGTCGGATTGCCGTGCAGCATCAGCACGGTATCGCCCTCGCCTTCGTCGAGCACGTGCATCTTGAAGCCGTTCACCTCGCGCCAGGTGCCGGTGAACGGATAGAGCGCGTGCTCGAATCCGGGTATGCGATCGGTCTTGCCGCTCACCATTGTGCCGCTCACCATTCGAGCCCCATCATCAGGCAGGTCAGTCCGCTGCCTATGCCGAGAAATGCGGCGCTCTGACCGGCTTTGAGCACGCCGCGTTCCTCGGCGATCGCGGCGGTGACCGGCAGCGCCGCCGTCCCCATGTTGCCGAGAAACCGGTAGGTCGTGTAGTCCTTTTCCCTGGGCAGGTCGAGCGACCGGAGAATCGCGTCCTGATGCCCGCTGCCCACCTGGTGGCAGATCACGCGGTCGACTTGCCCGGGCGTCCAGCCCATTTCGGCGAGGAAGCGCTGCCACGTTTGCTGGCCCAGCTGGACGCCGTGCTTCAGCACCGCCACCGAGTCCGTCGCCATGTACTGCGCGTAGGCATGAGCGCCGCTTGCCGCGGCCGCCGGGTCCGCCTCCAGCCCCCAGCGGCACAGGCGGTGATGCTCGGGTGCGACCTGCGACACCGCGCCGCGCAGACGATGGCCGGGCGTGCCTGCGAACGAGCCGTCGGTCAGCAGCACCGCCACCGCGCCCGAGCCGCCGGTAAACGTGGCGAGCGCCGCGGCGAACCGGTCCATGCCGGACTGGCCGCGCACTTCCTGCGTCAGGCGCTCGATTGCGATTTCATTGATCTCGCGCGCCGATTCGCAGGACACGACCAGGCCCGCGCGGATCTGTCCGAGTTCGATGCGGTTGGCGATCTCGATCATGCCGTTCAGCACGCCCAGGCAGGCATTGCTCACGTCGTAGACCGTGACCGCGCCCCTCACGCCCAGCGCGTCGGCCACGGCGCAGGCCGTGGCGGGTTCGAAGTTCTCGCGGCAGACGCCGGCGTAGATCAGGACGCCGAGGTCTTCCGGCCGGACCGATGTCTTTGCCAGCGCCTTGCGCGCGGCGGCGGCGGCGCCAAGCGACAGGCGGGCATCCCGCTCCCACCAGCGCCGTTCGACGATGCCGGTCCATGCCTCCAACTGGCCAGGCTGGAGATTCAGCTGCGCATATACCGGGGCGAGGCGCGCCTCGATTTCGGCCGAGGTCACGATCTGCGGACCCAGTTCGTAGCCCAGTGCGCTCAGGTGCACGCGCTCGTATTTTGGCGACATGAATGCTTATCGTCCCGCTATCGGCCGCTGATCTGGCGCAAGGTAAAGTCCTTCATCGAATAAATCACGCGGCCGTCCACCGACAGATAGCCGTCGGCGCGCAGCAGGCGGCGATCTTCGTCCACCTCGGTCACTATCGCTTCGACCGTGACTTCGCTGTCTGCGGGAATCACCTGTCCGCGATAAGTCCACTCGTGCTGCTCGCGCATCGTCACGGTTTCATGACGCACGCCCTCGGCATTGCCCCAGCGCTGGACCGAGATGAATTTCAGCAATTGCAGAAAGGATTCCAGTCCGAGCGAGCCCGGCACCACGGGATCCTGAAAAAAATGCGCTTTGAAAAACCATTCGTCCGCAAGCACGCGCCGCTTCGCGCGCACGAATCCCAGCGCTTTCGGCCCGCCGTCAGCAATCCAGCATTCTATGCGATCGAGCAGGCGCAGACGGCCGCCGGGAAACGGCGCGGCTTGCGGAAAATCCAGACTGCGGCCGCGCGCGCGTTCCGCCGCGGACGGCTCGTAGCGCCTGGCGTCCTTCAAGCCCTCCTGCTTTGCCAGTGCGCTCTTCGGAAAGAAGCCGAAATAAGTGTCGCCCTGGTAAATCAGCGTGCGGCCCGCGCGCACCTCGTAGTCGAAGAACTGGATGATCATGCCGGCCGAACTGGAGGCGCGGGTGAGTTTCACGTGGATGGACAGGGTGCCGCTGCCGGGCAGCACGGGCGCGAACTGGGTGGCGCTGCCGCCCAGGTTGCGGAAGGACACGTCCACCTCGCTCGTGAGCGCCGATCCCATGTAGGCGGCGAGCCAGCCGCAGGGCTGCAGCGCGATTTCGAGCAGCACCGCGAAGGGCATGTCGCCCTGCCGGTTGTCGGCGAAATACCAGGCGTCCGGCGGCACGTCGTACTGCGCCTCGATTTCGCCGCCGGGCACGATCTTCCACGGCTCGGCGCGGATCTCGGTGATGCGGTCGATGAACTGGTACGGCGGTCCGGGCAGGCGCGCGATGACGCGGCCTTCGTCGAAGATCCGGTAGGGCTCGCCGAAGGCCTCGGACGGCTTGCCGGTGGCAAAGGCGAGGATGCTGTCGTAGCCGAAGAGGGCGGGTTTCTTCGCGGGTGGGGCTGCCGCCGACCAAAGCGAACGGATCTCCTCCTGCGTCACGCCCGCATAGCGCAGGCTCATATTGGTGATTTCCACGATCGGCTTTCCGTCGGCGTACATCAGCGCGTCGGCGATGACATAGGGTTCTGGCCCATAGCCGATTTCCTTGATCGAAACTTCGTAGCTTACGAGTTTGGTCGTGTCCAGCACCTGCCCGCGGCATTTCAACTGGCTCTCCACGCCCGGCACCGGTTCGAGCACCGCCCGGCCGGCTGCGGCGACCCACCCAAGGCGCAACAGATAGACCCGCAAGGTATGCAGGCAGCACTCGAACATCAGGGTGCCCGGCATGACGCGGTCGTCGACGAAGTGGCAGGTGAGAAACCAGTCGTCGGGATGGATGTCCGCTTCGCCGCGCACCAGGCCCAGGCCGAAGCGCCCGCCCTCGGGGTCCAGATGCGCGATGCGGTGCACCAGCCGCATGCGCCCGCCGGGCAGGGTAATCGGATGCGTCAGCGGCAGTTGCGCGAAGTCTTCGCCGAAACATGCCGCGAGATCGCCCGCGCGCAATGCGTCGAGTTGTTCCTGCGTATAATTCTCCACGCCCATGCGGACCAATGGCGCCCAGTCTGCGGCGCGCTTTCCCGCCGCTGGCCGCAGGTCGAGCGCGGTGCGCACGATGCCTTTGCCGGCCGCCAGTTCTTCCTGCGAGAAAAAACCGGCGCAGCCTTCGGTCATGGTGAGCAGCGGCGCGCCGGCTACGCTCGCTTCGAATGCGAACTTGAACAGCCAGGTATCGCCCTGGCGGAAGAAGTGGTCTATGCGAATGTCGTAGCGGATGACCTCGTTCGCCCCCGGGAGGCCGCGATGAAAGCACACCTTGGCGTCCAGCAGGCGGTACATGGCGCGGCCCTGCGTCTGGAAATCGATGCCGAGAAAGCCGGACAGGAACAAGTCGGCCTGGCCCGCTTCGACTGCGATGCAGGTCGGAATGCGCCCGCAGTCCAGATACCATGCGCCCGGATGTATGTCGTGCTCGGTCAGCACTCGCCCGCGGGTCATCGACAGTGGTTCGCCTTCGATCGAGAGTATGCGGTCCACCAGCATCAGCGGTTCGTCCGGGAGGCGCACGCGCGTCGGATGCGCGTCGGCGGCTGCGAACCGCGGCCCGAGCACGCGACCGACCAGTCCGCGGCCGAACTCGAGGCAGGCTGCGCGATCGAGCGCGCGCGGTATGCCGTCAGTGGACGCCGGCGTCGCGCTTGCGCTCGGCAATGACGGGGATGTTTCAGCCCCAGGCGCGTGCGTCGGCGCAGCCGGTAGCGCCGCAGCCGGTACCGCTGCTGAAGGCCGCGACAGCGCCGGTGCCGCCGCGCCGGTTTCGGCGACGGCCAGGCCGGCGCGGGCGGCTGCATCGAGCAGGCCGATCTGCGTCGCCACCGCCTGCGCCAGGGTTTCGGCCAGGCCCTGCGAAAATCTCAGGTAAGCCTCGTGCGCCGCCACCGTCGCGCGCTCGGCGGCGGCTGCCGCCTGCAGCGCGGCATCGTCGAACGCGCTTTCGGCCGCGCCTGGCGCCGGGACTAGTGGCGCCAACGCGTCGACCTGCGCGCCGCCCTGCGCGTTGTGTGGTTCCGCCGCGTTGGCCGCACCGGCCGCGCCGCCCTCGGCCAGGCGCGAAGGCAACTCAGGCACCGAGATGCGCGCGCCGGTGATCGATATGCTTACGCTCTTTCCCGCCGACGGCTCAGCGATGCCGGCGCGCGCATCGGGCGCGTCCTCGCCGCCATACAGGAGGTCCAGATCGAGCGGCACGTTCTCGGCGTACAACTGGCCTATGGTGCGCAGAAAATGCGTCACCGGCGCCGGACCGGCGATGGCGAGCGAACGGGCGAAGTGCGGCCGGCCGCCGAGGATTCTTCCTATCATGCGGCTGCACGAATTGCCCGGCCCGATTTCGATGAAGGTCTGCACGCCCGCCGCGTAGGCGGCGCGAATCACGCGCGGGAAATCGACGGTGGCGAGGGCCTGCGCCTCTATGGCGTCGGCGGCCGTTTCGCGATTCGGCGTGTAGGCCCGGCCCAGGGCGCAACTGTAGAACTCCAGGTCCGCCGGCGGCGAGGTGTCGAAGCGGTGCAACTCGCGGTAGGCCTTGCGCACCGGGCGCGCGAGTTCGCAATGCACCGTGCTCACGCCCTGCAGCGGGAACCAGTGGCAGCCGAGTTCTGCGACGACGGCCTCGACCGCCGCGCGCTCGCCGCCGATGACGCATTCCTCCGGGCTGTTGACGATGAGCACGTAGACGCGCTGCTTCTTGCCGATGGCGGCGGCAAGCGCTTGCGCGGACCGGTCGACCATGCCGCTGCTCCACTCGGCCTTCTCGCGATCGGGAATATTCCAGATTCGCCGCAGCACTTCCGGCCTGCCCGCGAGATCGTGGGCGAAAAGGGGCGAGCGCACGAATCTCTCCAGCATCGTGTCGCGCTGCCGCCAGGCGCGCATGGCGAAGAGCGCGGTGGATTCGCCTAGGCTGTAGCCGATCGCTGCCGTCGGCTGGATGCCGAAGCGCAGCGCGAGATCGGCCACCATGGTGCCGAACGCCAGCTGGCCGCAAATCAGGGCGCGATGGTCGGCGAGCAGTTCCGAGCTCAAGGGCCCGTTCCAGAACCGGTCCACGCACATCTGGCTCGCGAGCCGCTCGTTCTCCGCGTCCTGCGCGCGCAGGATCTGCGGCCACTGGCGCGCGAGGGCCAGGCCCATGTCCTCGAACTGGTTGCCCGATCCGGGAAACACGAATGCCACGCGTCCCGGATGCCCGGGGGCGCCCTGCCGCCGCGCAAAGACGCGATCCCTGTCCTCGCTCGTGCGCGCCGTTTCGTGCTCGATTCCCGCCTCCGCCTGCAGTATTAGCCGCGATAGCTGCTGCGCGTCGCGCGCGAGCAGGGCGACGCGGTGCGGCCCGGTCTGAGTCCGGGAATGAGCCTGCCACCATTGCCGCGCGATCCGCCCGATCGGCGCATCACCGCCGGCGCGCGCGAGTTGATCGAGTTCGCGCAGGGCCGAGCGCAGCGCTTCGGGGTCGGGCGCAGACAGGGTGAACAGGCCTTCCGGACACGGGACGGGTGAGGGCGCCCGCAACGCCGCCAACGCGTGTTTGCCCGCGCCCTTTGCCGGCTGTGGCAAAGCCTGGGTCTCGTTCGATTCCAGGACGACGTGCATGCAGCCGCCTTCCGCCCCCATGGCGCTGACACCCGCCCGGCGCGGGCCTTCGGCGCGATTGCGCGCCCAGTGGCGCGCGGTGTGCGGCAGGCGAATCTGCGCCGTCGCAGCCAGTTCTTTGCGCGGTTCGCTGCTGTTGCGCAAGCCCGGAATCATCTCGTGATACAGGCACAGGCTCGCCTTGATCAGCGAAACCATTCCGCTCGCCGCGCCGGTGTGGCCGACATCGGCTATGGCGCTGCCGAAGTTGCAGGCGAGTGCGCGTTCCTCCCCGCCGAAGAAAGCCACCAGCGCCGGGACTTCGGCCGCATCTTCCTCCGGCGAAGCACTGCCGTGCGCTTCCACCAGCTGCACCGTGGCGGGCGCCACGCCCGCGTCGGCGTAGGCGAGGCCGAGCGCCCGTGCATAGGCGCCCGTGGGCGCGTCGGCCCCGATGGCGTTTGCCTGCGCCGCTCCTGCGCCGCGCAACACGGCGTAGATCCGGTCGCCGTCACGCTCGGCATCGGCGAGCCGCTTGAGCACCACGCAGGCTGCGCCTTCGCCGGGGACGGGGCCATCGGCATTCGTGTCGAAAGGGCGTGCCGCGCCGTCGCGCGAGTAGGGGCGCACGGCGTCGGTGGCGAGCAGGCTGCGCAGGTCGCCGGCGAGGTCCACCGCCCCGGCCAGCGCCACGTCCAGCTCGCCTCGCGCGAGCGCGCGCGCGGCGACTTCGAGGGCGCGCAGGCCCGAGCTGTCTTCGCTACAGATCGCGTGGCTGGGTCCACCGATGCGAAATTCGCGCGCGATGCGGCTGGCGACGATGCCGCCCAGCGCACCCAGCGTGCGGTCTGCTGTCAAGGGCAGTCCCGCGCCTTCGCACAGTTGCTGCGCCCACTGCCTGGCTTCGACGCTGTCCGGATCCAGCCCGGCCTCGCGCGCCCACTGCGCGGCGCGCGCCTTGACCGACCAGCGAAAATGAAAGTCGGTGGTGCGCAGATCCAGGCCCAGGCCGATGAACACGCCGCTGCGCGAGGAGGCCAGCGCCGGATTGCGCGCGTCTTCCAGCGCGGATTTTGCGACGTCCAGCATGAGCAACTGCTGCGGCAGCATCTCCGCCATCTCGCGCGGCGCAATGCGAAAGCGATCGATCGCGACCGACAGGTCTTCCAGATAGTAGCCGGGGAACGGAGCGGCGTTTTCGGATCCTGCTCCTTCGATTCCCAACGCAGCCCGTATTTCCCCGCCGCTCAATCCGCGCCACGCCCTGCGCGGCGCAGGCTGCTCGGCTGAATCCGGGTCGAATATGCGCTGCTGAAACGCCTGCAGATCGGGCCAGCGGCCCACGCGCAGCGCCATGCCGACGATGGCGATCGGCTCGCTAATGGCCGGCGCGGCCGGCGCGGCGGATTTCGCCGGCTGCGGCCTGGCGCGCGCGCCGCCGCGCTTCTCCGATTCTACGGTCCATTCCTCGAGCAGCAGGTGGGCGTTGATGCCGCCGAAGCCGAAGCCGTTGACCGCCGCGCGCCGCGGCACGGCGGCGGCGCGGCGCTCCCAGGGCCGGCTTTGCGCGAGGATGGAGAACGGGCTTCCCGCAAGTTTCACTTTGTCCGAAGGCGATTCGAAGTTCGCCACCGGCGGCAGCTTGGCGTGCTGCAGCGCGAGCAGCGTTTTGATCAGGCCGGCGCTGCCGGCCGCCGTCAGCAGATGGCCGATGTTCGATTTCACCGCGGAAAGCACGCATTGGCCGTTCTGCCATTTCCCGCCCTGCCACAGGCGGTTGAGGCTGTCGAACTCGACTGCGTCGCCCACCGGTGTTCCCGTGGCGTGGCATTCGATCAGGTCCACCATGTCCGGCGACCAGCCCGCCTGCGCGTAGGCGAGGCGCAGGGCACGCGATTGCCCCTCCGTGCTCGGCGACAACAGATTGCCTTCGGTGTCGTTCGACAGGCCCAGGCCGCGAATCAACGCCAGGATGCGGTCGCCGTCGCGCAGCGCGTCGGACAGCCGCTTCAGCACGACGATGCCCGCGCCTTCGCCCACGATGAGGCCGTCGCCCTTGCGATCGAAGGGCGAGCAGCGGCCGCTGGGCGAAAGCGCGCGCAGTTGCGAAAATCCCATCTGCGTGTAAAGCGAATCGGGTCGCGACAGGCCGCCGGCGAGCATCGCGCCGGCCCTGTGCTCCAGCAATTCGTCGCAGGCGAGCTTGACCGCATACAGCGACGAGGCGCAGGCGGCATCCAGGCCGTAGCAGCTGCCCCCGAGGCCGAGCGAACCGGCGAGCACGCCGGCCGGAAGGCCGGTCGCGTAGCGATTGAGCGCGCTCGCGCCCAGCGCCTGTGCGGGACCGCCACGGCCGAATATTTTCTGCTTTAATAATGGCGTGAGCACCGCGTCGCACAAGGCGGACGAACCTTCGGTCGGCAGCGCGATGCTGCCGATGATGACGCCGACACGGCTGCGGTCCAGCGTTTCGGTTCGCGCCTGCGCAAACGCGGCCTGGCCGGCGGCTACGAGCAGATGAAATGCGGGATCGAGCGCTTCGGCTATATCGCGCGGAAGGCCGGTGGCGGCGAAATCGGGCGAGAAGCCCTCGATGAAACAGCCGCGGTCAGTGAAGACCGCGTCGGGTGCGCCGGGCGCGGTGTTTCGAATTCGCTCGGGCGCCAGGAGCCAGCGTCCTGCGGGAACCGGACGACAGGTGTCGCGCCCCTGTTCGACCAGATCCCAGAATTGCGCGAGGGACTGCGCGCCGGGGAAAACGCCGCCCATGCCGACGATGGCAATCGGCTCGGAAAAACCGGTATTGCCGCTTCGGGACGACTGCTTCGAATCACTTTTCAAGCTTCAGCCGGTTCAAACGGAAGGCGTCGCGCAATGCTGCGTCGACCACAAATTCACAGCCTTCGGCGGAGGCCAGCAGATTTCCCTTTTCGTCCAGAAACTGGATGGTGGCGGTGGCGATCGCGCTGATGCCCAGGGCGACGCCGATCACCGCGCGACAGCCCCCTTTCGGAAATGCGCCGACGAACTGGCGGTAACGCGCCAGGGCGCTGGGCAGTGAAGGTCCGCCGCGATGCGCCGCGCTCCACAGGATCATCATCTGGAACGCGCTGTCGAGCGCGAGCGGATCGGCGATCCAGGTGCCGCGCAGCGGGTTGCTCATCCACTTGATCGGGGCCGAGGCGGCTTTGAGCAGTGCCGCCACGCCGCGCTCGGCGAGGACCTCGACGCGCTCGATGCCGTGCAGGGCCGCGCCGTGGAACAGCACGCCCAGTGAATAGGCATCGGCGATGCCGCCGCCGGAGATCTCCACCACGTCGGCCGCGGGCGCGAGCGGAAGATTGTCTTCGGTCAGCAGCACGTCGGCCTGCGCGTGAAAAATCTCGCGGCCGCCCGCGTGACTGACCATGCGCACCGGCAGAACGTGCAGTTTGTCGTGCGGCCTTCCCGTGCCGATCTGCAGGCTCACTGTGACGGATTGCCCGGCGTCCAGGGTCACGCCCTTGAGCACTTTGAAATCGTCCAGTCCGTGGAAGCGCATGCCGGGGTTGCCGTGCAGGGCGGCTTGCGCCAGCCACTCGACCATCAGCGCGGCCGGAAGCACCGCGCGGCCGTTGAAGACGTGGGATTCGAGGCAGGGCAGCGCCTTGACGCTGACTTCGCGCTCGAACGCGACACTGAGCTTGGGACCGGTCTCCGGTCCGGGGCGGGGGGCAGGCGGGCGCGCGATCTGCGGCGCCGCCGCAAGCGCGAGCACCTCGACCTCGCGCCCGTTCTGCGCGCAGATTTCGCGCAGCAGAAACTCGGCGCCTGCTTCGGGTTCGATCAGCCCTACGCCTTCCTGCTCGAACAGCTTGCGCAGCCCCGGCGTCACCATGCCGCCGTTCCACGGACCCCAGTTGACCGAGACCACGCGGCAGTGCGGACGGCGCCGCGATTCGTGTTGGGCGAGCTTGTTCAGCACTTCGTTGGCTGCGGCGTAATCCACCTGACCGACCCTGCCGTAGCGGCCGGTGTAGGAGGAGAACAGCGCGATGACCTTTAACCCCTCGCTTGCGAGCAATTCCTCCGCGGCCAGCGCGGCCAGCAGGTTCTGCAGTCCGGTCACTTTCGTGGCGTAGACCGAATCGAACTGTTCCGCTGTCTTGTCTTCGATGCGGCGGTCGGCGAGCACGCCCGCGCCGTGAATCAGGCCGCGGATCGCGCCGTGGCGCTGGCGCACCTCCGCCAGCACGGACTTCACCGCGGCGGCGTCGCGCACATCCACCGAGCAGTAGACGGCGCGCGCCCCGGCGGCGCTCAGGCGATCGAGCTGCGCGCGAATTTCACGCTGGGCCAGCCACTGGCGATAGCTGGCTTCCACCGCAGCGGGCGAACTGCCGCGCGGCAGATTCGCGAACAAGGCTTGTTTGATTTCGGCCTCTGTGCGCAAGCCTTGCATCCATGCCGGTTCGCTTGCGGCGAGCGAACTGCGGCCGAGCAGCACCAGTGTCGGTCGAAAGGCGCGGGCGAGCGCGAGCGCCGCATCGCCGGTGACGCCGCGGGCGCCGCCTGAGATCACCACCACGTCGCCTTGATCCAGCGGCATGGGCGTGTCCCCGCCCTCCGCGGCGGCAGTCTGATCGGCGGCCTCGAGGTCGACCTCCAGCGTGACGCGCGCGCGCGCGGACAAACCGACTTCGATCGGGCCGTCGCGCAGCATTTCATCGACGATCTGCGCGGCAGCGTCTGCGGCAGGCATGGACGCGGCGTCGAGATCGATCGCCTTGCAATGGACTTCCGGCCATTCGCGGCGCGCGGTCTTGAGCATTCCGGCCAGACCGCCGCTGATCGGATCGGCTTTGGCGCCCATCGCGCCGAAACCGAAGGCGCCGTCCATGCGCGAAACCGTGGCGAGGATCGCGGTGCCCGCCGCGCCCGCCTTGCGCAGCCCGGGTCCGGCCCGCTGCAGCAGCAGGAAGGCGCGCTGCAGGAATTTTTCGTCGCTGCCGCGCGCCGGTGCGAGCATCAGCACGGCGGCAGGCGAGGGGGCTGCGGTGAAGGCTTTGTCGATGAACTTGTCGTGCAGTCCGCCCCGATGCACGCTGAGATGCTTCGCGACCAGGCGCTCTTCGATGCGGCTGGAAAGATCCGAACCGTCGTTGACCAGCCATACATGCGCGCCGCGGGGAAGCGCCAGGCTGTGCCGCTGCTCGCCGGGGGAAATATCCAGCACGCGCACGACCTGGCGCATGACTTCGGCCGGTCCGGCTGCCAAAGCGACGCTGTCGCGCGCTGCGGCCTCCGCCGGCGCTGCCGCCGGTGCTGGTGCCGGTACCGCCGGTGTCGCGGCGGTCGCCGCGCCGCTACTGCTACTGTCGGCGAGAAAATCGACGATTTGCTGCAAGGTCTGCAGCGAGCCCAGATGTTCCGGCTTTATTTCGGGCGAACCCGGAAGCTGGCTGCGCAGCGCCGCCATGATCTCGACACGCTTGATCGAGTCTATGCCCAGATCCGCATCCATGCCCATGCCGAGGTCGAGCATTTCGACCGGATAGCCGGTCTTTTCCGCGATCACGGCGAGCAGGACTTCACTGATGCGGTTCGCGCCTGCCGCGCCCGCAGGCGTTGCGACGGCGGCGACTGCATCCGCGGCAAGCGGCGCAATCGCCGCGCCGGCCCCCAGAAAATCGACGATCTGGCGCAGCGTCTGCAGCGATCCCAGATGCTCCGGTTTGATTTCCGGCGACTGCGGCAGTTTGGCGCGCAGCGCCGCCATGATTTCGACGCGCTTGATGGAATCGATGCCCAGATCCGCATCCAGGCCCATGCTCAGATCGAGCATCTCGGTCGGGTAGCCCGTTTTCTCCGCGACCACCTCGAGCAATACCGCACTGATGCGGTCAGGGCGATTCTCGCCGGGCGCGGCAGTCTCCGACGGAGCGGCGGCGGTCGGCGCTGCAGCAGGCGCGCGTTCGGCCCCTGCCGCGAGGAAAGCGACAACCTGTTCCAGCGTTTGGAGCGTGCCCAGATGTTCCGGCTTGATCTCGGGCGCAGTCGGCAGCCGGCTGCGCAGCGCCGCCATGATTTCGACGCGCTTGATGGAATCGATGCCCAGATCCGCATCCATGCCCATGCCGAGGTCGAGCATTTCGACCGGGTAGCCGGTTTTCTCTGAGACCACGTCGAGCACGGCGTGCTCGCACTGCGAACGATCGGCAGCCGCTGCCGACTGCGTCATGGACACGCTGGGCGCGGGTTCACGTGCTGCGGCGCGCAGCTGCCCGCCTGCATGCGCGGCCGCGACGGCATCCTGCCTGGCGAAGGCCGGAACCGCAAGAGGTGCCGCCTCGGGCAATGGAAGCGCCGAGCCGCTACGCAGGACCAGCAGTGACTGAATCGCGCGCCGGGCGGATTCCTGGCCCTCGAGAAACTGCCTGTGCAGTTGCGCGGTCTGCTCCTGCAGGCGCTGCAGCGCGAGTATGCCTTCCTGCGCCGCGCGCAATGCGGCTGGAACATGGGCGGCTGGAACATGGGTGGCTGGAACATGGGTAACCAGAACGTCCGCGGCGGTAAAGCCCGCAGCCGTCGAAGTCGCTGTTTGCTCCGGCACAGGCGCCGAGAATTGAGCGATGGCTGCGGCGGGCGCGGCCGTCTGCACGGGCGCAGGCTTCGGTGCCAGCGGCGGTCGCGGCGCGTGCGGCGCGCGATGGTTCGCGCCCGAGATTGCAAGGCTGAACCCCGGTTTGCCCGAAGCCGCCTCGGCCGGAGCAGGCGCGCTCTCCCATTTGGACAGATCGACCTCGTGCCCCAGCGATGCGAGCCGGCTGAGCGCCAGCGCGAGATCGAAAATTCCGGAGCGCGCGCCCTTGGAGGCGTCGAGCGCGACGGTCTCCGCTTCGCCGCCGGGCAGGATCGACTGCACCAGGTCGCACAGCACGTGACCGGGGCCGATCTCGACGAAGGTGCGCACGCCGTCTGCGTGCATCGCCTGGATCTGTTGCATGAAATTGACCGGCCGCACGATCTGATTGGCGAGCGTATCGCGCGCCTCGGCTGCCGCCTTCGGGTACTCGCCTCCGGTGGAATTGGCATAGACGGGCATCTTGCCCTTGCCGAACGCAATGGCTGCCAGCGCCTCGGCGAACGGCGCCCGCGCGTCGGCCACGAGCGCGCTGTGAAACGCCGCCGACACCTGCAGTATGCGGCTGCGTATGGAGCGCTTGCTCAACTCGCCCTCCGCCCGCTTGATCTGCTCCGCGGGGCCGGCGAGGACGTATTGTTTCGGCGAATTGCGATTCGCGACCACCAGGTCGCCCAGATCGTTCTTGTCTTCACTCAGGAATCCGAGCACCGCTTGTTCGTCCGCCTGCACCGCCAGCATGGCGCCGCGTTCGCCACCGCCGCTCCTGCTCGCCATGAGGCGGCCGCGCAGGTTGGACAGTTGATGCAGCTCTTTCGGCGCGATGCGTCCCGCGCCGCACAGCGCGAGCAGTTCGCCGTAGCTGTGGCCGCAGGCGGCATCCGCCGCGACACCGAAATAATTCAGCACGCCGAACGCGCCCAGGCTCACCGCGCCGAGCGCGGGCTGGGCGATTTGCGTCGCCTTGAGCGCCTCTTCCTGTTGCAGCCGCGCCTCGTCCGAGAAGGCGGGGTGGGGATAGATGAAATCGCTGAGTTTCTGTGTTCCCTTGGGTTGCGTTCCCTCGGGTTGCGTTCCTTCGGGCTGCGCTTCCGCGTGCAAAGCTTCGCTCGCGAATGCCGCATCGGCCTCGGTGAGCGCGTGCATCATTGCCGGGAACTGGCAGGCGAGGTCGCGCAGCATGCCCGCGTACTGCGAACCCTGGCCCGGGAACAGGGCGCCGAGCTTGCCATGGTCCTTGCCGGAACCGAAGGCGATGCCCGCGGGTGCGGTCCAGGAAGCCTTCGCCGGATTTTTTTCGAGCATTTTCAGCGCCGCATCGACGAGGTTCGCGCGATCGGATTGTGCGCTCGCGACCATGAGCAGCCTGAAGCCCAGGCTGCGCCGGAATTGCCGGCGCGATTCGTGCGCGACGCGCCGGAAATCCGGCCAGGACAAATTCGCCGGGTGCGCGGCGAGTTGCGCCTTCAGATCGTCGAGCCCGTCGCTGCTGAAGGCGAGAATTTCCACGTCGCCGTCCCAGTCGACGCCGGGCTTGGCCTCGCCGTGCTCTTCCAGCACGCAGTGAAAATTCGTCCCGCCGAAGCCGAGCGCGCTCACGCCCGCGCGGCGCGGGTGCCCTGCGCCGGACAGCCAGGGGCGCTTGCGCGTGTTGACGTAGAAGGGGGAGCGCCCGGGCGCGGCGCCCTCCAGCGGCTGGTTCACCTTGATCGTCGGCGGCAGCACTTTCTGATGCAGCGCCATCGCGGCTTTGATGATGCCGGCCACGCCGGCCGCCGCCTTGGTGTGTCCGATCTGCGACTTCACCGAACCCAGCGCGCACCAGCTTCCCTGCTGCCCGGTCCCGCGGAAAACTTCGGTCAAGGCGGAGATCTCGGTGGCATCGCCCACCTTCGTGCCGGTGCCGTGGGCTTCGATCAGGCCCAGCGTCGCAGGCTCCACGCCGGCTGCTGCGTAAGCGCGCTGCAAGGCCAGTTTCTGGCCGCCTGCGCGCGGCGCATAGATCGCGCTGCTGCGCCCGTCGCTGGATGTGCCCATGCCCTTGATCACGGCGTAGATGCGATCGCCGTCGCGCTCTGCATCCGCGAGGCGCTTGATCACCAGCATGCCCAGCCCCTCGCCCAGTATCGTGCCGTCGCAGTCCGCGTCGAAGGGTTTCGCGTCGCCGCTGGGCGAAAGCGCAGGGGTCTTGCTGAAACACATGTACATGAAGATGTCGTTGAAGGTGTCCACGCCGCCGGTGATGACCATGTCCGACAGGCCGGCCGAGAGTTCCAGGCCCGCGAGATGAATCGCCGCGAGCGAACTGCCGCAGGCTGCGTCGACTACGCAATTGGTTCCGCCCAGATCGAGCCGGTTGGCGACGCGGCCGGCGGCGACGTTCCCGAGCAGGCCGGGAAATGAGTTCTCCTGCCAGCCGACGTAGGAATCCGAGATGCGCTGCACCACGTCTTCGGCGATCTCGCTTTCGACCCCCGCCTCCTTCAGCGCCTTGCGCCAGTGCGGGTGGCCCAGACGCGCGCCCAGCGGAATCACCAGTTCGAGCGCGCCGGTGACGCCTAGAATCACGCTGGTGCGTTCGCGGTCGAAACTGCGGCCCCGGCCGCTGCCGCCGCTCACCGCCTTGCCGCCGTCCGCGGTTTTGCCGGCGTCCGCTGCATAGCCTGCGTCGAGCAGCGCACGTTGCGCCGCGACGAGGGAGAGCAACTGGCTCGTATCCGTGGCCTCGATGTCTTTCGGCGCGATGCCGAACTCCATCGGATTGAAATTGACCGGCGACAGGAAGCCGCCGCGCTGCGCGTAGGTGTGATCGGGCGATTTCGGGTCGGCGTCGAAATAGTCGGCCGCGCTCCAGTGCGAGCCGAGCGGAATCGGCGTGATCGCGTTCACGCCGTTCTTGATGTTCGCCCAATAGGTCTGCA
>CAYNVY010000063.1:0-20660 GCA_964400745.1 uncultured Enterobacteriaceae bacterium
GCGCCTGATCGCGGCCCGGGGCGGCAGCCCGGGGCGGCAGCCCGGCCCGGGCAGGCGCGCGCTAGCGGTCTTCCAGCTTATTGATCAGGCGCGCCACCGTCTGGCAAAAGCCTTCGACGGTTTCGGGTTTGTAAATCAGTTCGCGCACCCCCGCTGCGGGCGCCTGCTGGCGCAGCTCTTCGGTGATATAGCCCGAGGCCAGCGCGACCGGCAGGTCGGCGCGAATTTCGCGCAGCGCGCGCGCCACCTCCAGGCCGGAGGTGTCCGGCATGTTGTAGTCGGTCACCACCAGATCGTACTCCTTTGGCCTGGCGCGCACCGCGGCAAGCGCTTCGCCCGCATCGGTGTAGCCGCTCACGCGGTAGCCCTGGCGCTGCAGCAGCCGCGTCATCAGGAATACGATCGCCTCGTCGTCGTCGAGGTAGAGCACGTGCTTGCCCTCGCCCTGCAAGACTACGGGCTGGCCGCCGCTTTCGAGCGCCGCGTTCCGCTCCGCCGCGCGCTGTTTGGATTCGGCATCCCCGCTTGGCGCGGCCGGAAAATAAATACGGAAGGTCGCGCCTTCTCCTGGCACGCTCTGCACCGAGATGCTCGCCTCGTGGTCGTGCACGATGCCGTGCACCACCGCGAGGCCGAGTCCTGTGCCTTCGCCCACCGGCTTGGTCGTAAAAAACGGCTCGAAAATGCGCGAGCGCGTCGCCTGGTCCATGCCGGGCCCGTTGTCGCTCACGCTCAGGCAGGCGTAGCGGCCGGGGCTAAGCGCGGTGCGCGCACCCCTGGCGCGCCGCTCCGGTCCGAGGTAAGGCGCCCCTGAAACGCTATGCGCGGCGAGCCGGATGCCGATCGCGCCGTGCGGCTGCCGTCCCTGCATCGCCTGCCAGGCGTTGCTGCAAAGATTCAGCAGCACCTGCTCGATCTGCGTCGCGTCGGCCAGAACCGGCGGCGCGTCCGGCGCGCATTCGACCGTCAGTTCGATTCCCGCCGGCAGCGTCGAGCGCAGCAGGCGCGCCGACTCGTCGATCGCCGGCGCAAGCGAGATCACTTTGCGCTCCAGCACCTGGCGCCGGCCGAAAGCGAGAATCTGCTGCACCAGTTCGCGCGCGCGGCGGCTCGCCTTGCGGATTTCCTCCAGGCTCTCCAGCGCCGGGTGGGCCGGTCCCACGTCCTGGCGCGCCAGTTCCACGTTGCCTATGATCGCCGCCACGATGTTGTTGAAGTCGTGCGCGACGCCGCCGGCGAGCGTGCCCAGCGCCTCCATCTTCTGCGATTCGCGCAACTGGCTTTCGATCTCGATCCGTGCCGCCTCGGCCCGCTTGCTCTTGGTGATGTCGCGCACGAAAGCGAACAGACGCTCTCCCAGCGCCGGCACTTGCAGCACGCTGACCTCGACGTCGATGACCGCGCCGTCCTTGCGCCGGTGCCTGGCCTGAAACCGCCCGCCTCCGGCTGCCACCAACTCCTGCGTGTGCGCCGCGATCTCGGGCGTGGTTTCGTCGGCGTCGATGTCGCGGATGCTCAGGCGCAGCAGTTCGTCCCGCGTATAGCCGAGCGCGCGGCAGGCCGCATCGTTGGTATCCAGAATCCGGCCCGTGAAATCGGTGATCCAGAAGCCGTCTAGCGAGGCCTGGATGATGGTGCGATACTCGTCTTCGTTGCGCTTGCGCTCGGTGATGTCGCGGAAAATGCCCATCAGCACCGGTTGACCTTGCAGCCGTATCATTTGCGCCAGTATTTCGACAGGAATGCGTGATCCGTCGGCGCTCAGCACGACGTTCTCGATCGGGTGAGTGTGTCCGGTCTCCTGCGACTCGCGCACGTGGCGCTTGAATGTTTCCTTGGTGTAGTCGTCGGGCCGGGGCGGGTGCAGTTCTTCCTGCCGCATGCCCACGATTTGTTCGCGCGCCCGACCCAGCATGCGGCAGGCTGCCTGATTGGCGTCGAGGACATTCCCGCTCTGCGGATCGGCCAGAACGATGGCGTCCGGCGCGCCCTCGAACAGCACGCGGAACCGCGCCTCGCTTTCCCGCAGCGCCGATTGCGCCACCCTGATCTCGGTGATGTCCTGCGTGGTGCCGATGCCTCGCAGCAGGGTGCCATCGGCACGAAATTCCAGTTCCGCCCGCTGCCGGATCCAGCGCACCGTGTCGCCGAGCAGAATGCGGTGCTCGTCGTCGAACGGCAATCCCCCCTTCAGCGCCGTTTGCCAGGCGCGGTCCACCCGATCCCGGTCCTCCGGATGCACCCGCGACAGGTAGCTGTCATGACTGCCGGTCGTGCCTTCGGGCAGTCCGAAAATGCGGCAGGTTTCGGCCGACAGGCGCATGTGATCGCGCGCGAGGTCGTACACCCAGCTGCCGACATGGGCGACCGCCTGGGCGCGGTTGAGGTCACGGTCGAGTTCGATCGCCTCGTTCAGGCGATCCTGGTAGGAGCGCACGAAATAGACGATCAGGATGGCGGAAAAGACGTACACCAGGCTTTGAACGATCAGGCGTATCGCCGGCGGGGTATGCCCCGGCACGGGCAGAACGCCGTAGGACTCCGCCAGGGCGAAACACACGACCGCCGCAGTCGACAGCATTGCCGCGGCGATCGCGCTGCGCATTCCCGCCATCCAGCCGAGCAGCAGGATGACCAGCGGGTAATACAGGACCGCCATATTGCTCATGCCGCCGTTGAATGCGGCGATGACGGTTGCGATTCCCCAGAATCCGAATGCCAGCACGTAGATTGCGTGCTGTATCCGGCGCCGCCAGAGCAGATACCAGGCGGCCAGCCCGACCAGCGCCGTGCCGACCGGCCCGAGCGCGCGCCCGGTTTGCTCCGGCAAGAAGACGTAGAGCGCTATCAGAAAGGCCGTGGAACCCGCCAATATCAGGGCGACGGTAAAGTTGAGGAACGTCCGCGCGGGTTTGCCGAACACCGGCTGAAATTCCGCGTCCCGAAGGCTCTCGCGCCGGTCTTTCACGGCGGAGCCGGCACGAAAATGAAGTCAGCCGGCCCGGCCCGGCGGCGGCGCCTGTTAGGCTGGAACTGGGCCGCGCTGAAGCGGTGCGTGTGCATTGCGGTATTGCGCGGTCCGAAGGGGAATCGAATGAAATTGTCCGCCTGCTACCTTCGCATTCTGATCTTGACGCCGGGCCGGCGTTTGATCGAAATCAAACCCAGCCCAGAACCCGGCGCAGTTTACCGGCGTGATTCGGGCGCCTGCCGGAATGCGTTACGATGCGTGATTGTCGCGGCAACGTGCCGGCGATACCTGGCGCGGAACGTGCTTCCGGTTGAACTCGAGGCTACGCTATGAACGACAAGATCGATCTCGACGCCGAATTGCGCGAAGACGTGCGCCTGCTCGGACGCCTGCTAGGCCGGGTGCTGCAGGAGCGCACCGGCGAGGCCGGCTATGCACTGGTCGAGTGCGTGCGCCAGACCGCGGTGCGCTTTCGCCGCGCCGAGCCGGATGAAGCCACCGCCGTGCGCGCCGAACTGGCCGGCATCCTCGACGCTCTGACGCACCGCCAGAGCCTGGATGTGGTGCGCGCCTTCAGCTATTTCCTGCACTTGCTCAATATCGCCGACGACCGCCAGCAAAAGCGCAAGCGCCGCGCCTGGTCGCGCGCGGGCCTGCCGCCGCGCGCGGGCAGCCTGGCGCGCGCGCTGCAGGAGCTGGAGGCGGCCGGCGTGGGCAAGGAGCGGCTAGCAGCCTGGTTCGCCGGCGCGCTGGTGAGCCCGGTGCTCACGGCGCATCCGACCGAAGTGAAGCGCAAAAGCACGCTCGATTGCGAGCGTGAAATCGCGGCTGTGCTCGAACGGCGCGACCGCGAACTGCTGCTGCCGGCCGAGGAAGCGGAGCTCGAGCACGAGCTCTACACCTGGATCCTGACCCTGTGGCAGACGGCGATGCTGCGCCTGACCAAGCTGCGCGTGGTGGACGAGATCGACAACGCGCTCGCCTATTACCGCCACACCTTCCTCGCGCAGATCCCGCGCCTGTACGCGGAAATGGAACAGACCCTGGCGCGGCACACCGGCCGTGCGCAGCACCTGCCCGCGGTGCTGCGCATGGGCTCGTGGATAGGCGGGGACCGCGACGGCAATCCCTTTGTCACCGCAGAAGTGCTGCGCGCCGCCCTCGAGCGGCAGGCGCGGCAGGCCTTCGCGCACTACCTCGAACAGATACACCTGCTCGGCGGGGAACTCTCGCTCGCGGCGCGCCTGGTGAGCGTCGCGCCCGAGCTCGCGGCGCTGGCCGATCGCGCGCATGACGATTCGCCGTTCCGCCAGGACGAACCCTACCGGCGCGCGCTGGTCGGCGTGTATGCGCGCCTGGCCGCGACCGCGCTCGCTTTGTGCGGCTACGCGCCGCCGCGCGAAGCGCACGCAGCGGGCGAGCCTTACGCGTCCGGCGCCGAATTGCTGACCGACCTCGCGATCGTCGAGCGCTCGCTCGCCGCCCACGGCTCGGCGGCGCTGGCCGAGCGGCGGCTGCGCCCGCTCATGCGCGCGGTCGAGGTGTTCGGTTTTCATTTGGCGTCGCTGGATCTGCGCCAGAGTTCCGGGGTGCACGAAGAAGTCGTGGCCGAACTGCTGCGGCTAGCCGGCGTGCACGCCGGCTACGCGGCCCTCCCCGAACCCGAGCGCATCCGCCTGCTGGAGCGCGAACTGGCCGGCCCGAGGCTGCTCTATTCGCGCCACCTCGCCTACAGCGCGACCCTCGCGGGGGAACTCGAAATCCTGCAGGCCGCGGCCGATATCCACCGGCGCTTCGGCGCCATCGCGATCCAGAACTACATCATTTCGCATTGCGAGTCGGTGAGCGATCTGCTCGAAGTGGGTTTGTTGCTGAAGGAAGTCGGGCTGCTGCTGCCCGGCGAGGCGCCGCAGCTGGCGCTCAATATCGTGCCCCTGTTCGAAACCATCGCCGACCTCGGCCGCGGCGGCGGCATCATGTCCGACGCCTTCGCGCTGCAAACCTATCGCCGCTGGCTGGATGCGCGCGGCGGCGTGCAGGAGGTGATGCTGGGCTACTCCGACAGCAACAAGGACGGAGGGTATCTTTCCGCCAACTGGGCTTTGTATCAGGCCGAAGAGAGCCTCGTTGCGGCGTTTCGCAAACACGGCATACGCCTGCGCCTGTTCCACGGCCGCGGCGGCACGGTGGGCCGCGGCGGCGGACCTGCCTACGAAGCGATCCTGGCGCAGCCGCCGGGCAGCGTGGACGGCATGCTGCGCCTGACCGAACAGGGCGAAATCATCGCCAGCAAATATTCCGACGCCCTGCTCGGGCGCGAAAACCTGGAGACTCTGGTCGCGGCTACGCTGGAGGCGAGCCTGCTGCCGGCGCCGGCCCCGGACGCGGCGACGCGCCGCTATGCCGCGGTGATGGACACGCTCAGCACGCACGCGCGCAGCGCCTACCGCGCCCTGGTCTACGAGACGCCCGGTTTCGTCGACTACTTCCGCATGACCACGCCGATCGCAGAAATCGCCGAACTCAACATCGGCAGCCGCCCGGCCTCGCGCAAGGCGTCCTGGGGCATCGAAGACCTGCGCGCCATCCCCTGGGTGTTCAGCTGGGCCCAGTGCCGCGTGCTCCTGCCCGGCTGGTACGGCTTCGCCAGCGCGGTGGACGTCTGGCTTACCGGGCATCCGCAGGGCATGGAAACCCTGCGGGAAATGTACCAGCGCTGGCCGTTCTTCCGCAGCGTGATTTCCAACATGGACATGGTGCTGGCCAAGACCGATCTGTCGATCGCCGCGCGCTACGCCGAGCTGCTCGAGGACGCGGCGCTGCGCCAGCGGGTGCTCGCGCGCATCGGCGAGGAACTGCACAAGTCGATCGCGTATCTGCTGCAGATCAGCGGCCAGGAGACCTTGCTTGCGAGCAACCCGGAGCTCGCACAAAGCATACGCAGCCGCGTTCCCTATCTGGATCCGCTCAACCACCTGCAGATCGAGTTGCTGCGCCGCTACCGCGCCGGCGCCACCGACGAGCTGACCCGGCGCGGCATCCACCTCAGCATCAACGGCCTCACGGCCGGCCTGCGCAACAGCGGATAGCAGGGTGTTGAAAAAGGGGGCATGCCCCCTCTTCCCCCAAGGGGACTTTCCCCTCAAGGGGGATCGAGACCTTCGGGGCGTATATCCCCCAAATTGGAGGCTGTTGAAATTCGCTTCGGGAAGCGAATTTCAACAGCTTGTTAGCGCCCTACTTCTTCTGGAACAGCACCAGTTTCAGGTCCTTGACCAGATTCGCCTTGGTCGCGTGCATGCTGATTTCGTAGCGCGCGCCCGGCATGGCAAATTGAGGCTGGAAGCTGAAAGCGAAGTTGCCGTTCGCATCGGCCTTCACGGACTGGTTGAGTATCGGTTGCGTGACGCCGAACAATCCGGCGAGCGACGCGATTCCGTCCACCTTCACGTCGATCATGGCATCGGGCGCGGTGCGTCCGCGGATCTCGGTGCCGCCGCCGCCGATCTCGGCATTGTTGGCATGGCTCAGCACCTGCAACGGCAGGGTGGTCGGCGCCGCCGCTTGCGCGGCAACGCTGAATCGCCACACCTGGCGCACTGAATTGCCGGCCAGATCCCGGGCGCTCACCTCCACCGGATAGACGCCGGGCGGGAGGTCGGCGCGGAAGGTGAAGAACTGCGGTGAAACGCTGGCGTTCTGGGTAACGTCCCTTCCCGCGAGCAGCACCCGCACGCTTTTCGGGTCGACGCCGACGCCGCCGCTGTCGTCGAATGTCGCAGAAACGGAAATCAGATTGCCGGCCACGACGGTTTCGCCGTCGTGCGGGGACAGGTTCTTGATCACCGGCGGCTTCGCATCGGCGAGCAGGGATTGATTCAAGGCTGCGCGCACCTCGCGTCCGGCGGCGACGAGCGCGCCGGTGATGCCTACCCCGGCGGGAAAGCTGTCCATCCGGCGGATCGTATAGCTGCCTTCATACTGACCGCTGCGCACTTCGCGCATCGGCACATCCCTGGCGACCCCGTCGATGGTGAAGCTGGCCGCGCCACCCGGGGTGCCGCTCAGCGCGAATTTGAGTTCCGCGCCCGGTTCTATCCTGCCTACCGGGGCGACGCCAAAGGCGGTAATTGCGGGTGCGCCCTGCGCTGCAGGCGGCGAAACGGGAGCCGCAGGGCGGTTGCGCCAGGACACCCGGATCGATTCGCTGGCAGACTGGCCGCGCGCTTTGAGTGTTGCGCGTATCGCGCTGTTGGCGGCACTCCTGTCGTTGCGCCTGACCACATAGCTGCCTTCGTATACGCCCTCGGACACCTCTTTCAGCGGAACGGTTCGGTTTATTCCCCCGATGCGAACGCTGGCGTTGGCGCGCGGCGTGCCTTGCACGGAAAAAATCAGCTCGGCGCCGGGAGAGAGCTCTTCCGGCGTGACGGTAAAACTCTCGATTTCAGGAGGGGCGACTGCCTTCTTGGCGGCAGCCGGCGGGGCGAACGCGGCGATCGACGCGAAGGCGACCAGTAGCAGGAAGAATTTTTGCAGGCGGTGAACGGTGCTCATGAAATGTCCTTGTGGCCATCAACGGCACGATTGTTCCCTGCTTGCGCGGAACATTCTGTGCGCCAACGAACAAACGGAGTGCTGTCCACCGTGTCGCTGCCGGACGGTGAGCGGAGATTTAGAGGCCGTTTCAGAATTGCCGAAATGACCCCTGAAACAGGGGAGCACGAGGGGATGCGCCCCGAAGGTCTCGATCCCCCTTGAGGGGAAAGTCCCCGTAGGGGATATCCCCTCGTTTTGTAATGAGCTCTTACTGCATCATGCCCTGGCGCCGGATGAACTCGATGACGGTGTCCAGGCCCTGCCCGGTCTTGAGGTTGGTGAACACGAAGGGGCGCTCGCCGCGCATTTTCTTCGAATCGCGCTCCATCACCTCGAGCGAGGCGCCGACCATGGGCGCGAGGTCGATCTTGTTGATCACCAGCAGGTCGGACTTCATGATGCCGGGGCCGCCTTTGCGCGGGATCTTGTCGCCGGCGGCGACGTCGATCACGTACAGCGTCAGGTCCGACAGCTCCGGGCTGAAGGTGGCGGCGAGGTTGTCGCCGCCGGATTCGATGAAAATGATGTCCAGATCGGTAAAGGCGCGGTTCAGGCGCGCCACCGCTTCGAGGTTGATCGACGCGTCTTCGCGTATCGCCGTGTGCGGGCAGCCGCCGGTCTCGACGCCGAGAATGCGCTCGGGCGCGAGCGCGCCGTTTTTCACCAGGAACTGCGCGTCTTCCTCGGTGTAGATGTCGTTGGTGACGACACCGAGCTGGTATTGGTCGCGCAGCGCCCGGCACAGCGACAGGGTGAGGGCGGTCTTGCCCGAGCCTACCGGGCCGCCTATGCCCACGCGCAGCGGGTTGGCGCGCTGCGGCGCGGGATGCGTGGTGTGCGATGTGCTCATGCGCTGCGTTTCTCCTAGGAACGGAACAAGCGGCTGTATTGGCTTTCGTGCCGGCTGCACAGTATGGCAAAGCCGGGCGCGTAGTTGCACAGATCGTCGTCGCCCAGGGCGCAGGCCGCATCGGCGATGCCGGGCAGGCGCGCGGCGAGCGACAGCAGCAGGCGCTGGCCGTCGGTCTGGCCCAGCGGCACCGATTTCAACGCCGCCATGACCTGGTTCTCGAGCCAGGCCCAGAGGTAGGCGATCAGCGCGTTGCGCGCCGGGATGTCCCACTTCACCACGGCGAAGGCGAACGCCGCGGGAAAGGTGATGTCGGCGACACCGCGCAACTGCGCCAGCGAGGGCGCGTCGAAGGCGCCGATTTCGGACAGCAGCCGCTGCAGGGAGTAGCCCATCTGCAGCGTCTCCGCGCGCAGTTCCGCGCTTTCGCGGGTGCAGAGGAAGATGTCGTTCCAGTGCGCCACGCGTTCCGGATCGCCCGCCGACCAGGCCGCCTGCAGGCGCCACCACACCGGCGCTTCCAGCCGCGCCACGGCATAGGCGAGCACATCGCCGATCCAGGCTCCGGCGCTCTGCGCATCGCGCACCAGGCCGGCCTCGACCGCGGCCTCCAGCCCCTGCGAGTAGCTGTAGGCGCCTACGGGCAGGGCGGGGCTGGCGAGTTGCAGCAGGCGGGCCAGGGCGAGGTCGGTGCTCATCGGGCTTCTCTCGTTCGTCTTCCGGCAGACTGCGCGCGACCGGCGAAGGGTGCAGGCGATGCGCCATTCTATTGGATGCCCGGCGTCGAAACGAGGCTTGTTTGCCTCTGGTCCACCGGGCTGCATCCGCCGCCCGCCGCCCCGGCGCCGCGGTTCGTCCCGCGAAACCGGCATTTCGTCGCATTTCGCTGGTCCGGCGCACGACTGCGGCACACACTGCCCCTGTCGCAAGCCGTATCCAACCGCCAAATCATCGAAAGGAAATCTCATGGAACACAAAGACCTCGTCTGTGCCGCCCGCCGCCGCGCCGGCATGAAATTCGGCTTTTTCGTTCACCTCGCGGTATTCATCGCGGTGAACACCCTGCTCTTCGTCGTCAACCAGCGGACCACGCCCGGCGTTTCGTGGTTTCCGTTTCCGCTGGGCGGCTGGGCACTCGGCCTGTGCATTCACGGGCTTGCGGTATACTTTTCGCTTTCCGGCCTGCGCGAGCGCATGGTCGAAAGCGAATTGCGCAAGCTGGAATCGCGCGGCAGTGAAGGCGCGCGCTGAGTCGACCGAGGTTTCATGCCCACCCCTTCCTGCTCCGACGTGCCGCGCAATGTGATCGGCATCATGCTGTTCAACACGCTGATCGCGGCGGCGCTGACAGCCTTCGGCCGCGAGGGGTTCGGCACCAACCTGGTGTTCAGCCAATGCATCGGCCTGCTCACCTACTCCAGCATCGATCTGCCGCGGCGCTGGCTGTGGCCGCAAAGTCCGCCCGCCCTGTGGCCGATGATCGCTCTCACGCTCTGCGTCGCGCCGGTCGCCTGGTTCGGCGGCAGCTTCGCCGCCAGCATGCTGCTGGGCATATCCTGGAGGCCCGACGGCTTCGGCCTGAACGCGATGCTCGGATTCCTCGCGCTCACCGCGGGAGCCGGCCTGGGCGGCACCTTCTTCTTTTGGACGCGCGAGCGACTGGCCTGCAGCGAGCGCGGCGCAGCCGAGGCGCGGCTGAAGCTGCTGCAGGCGCAGATCGAGCCGCACTTCCTGTTCAATACGCTGGCCAACCTGCAGGCGCTGATCGGCACGGATCCGCAGCGCGCGCAGGCCATGCTGAGCCACCTCGACGGCTACCTGCGCGCCACGCTCGCTTCGACGCGCAACGACCAGTGCACGCTCGCCGAGGAATTCGCGCTGCTGCGCGGCTATCTCGAAATCCTCGCGATCCGCATGGGTCCGCGCCTCGCGTACACCCTGGAGTTGCCCGATGCGCTGGCGAAAGCCAGGCTGCCGCCGATGCTGCTGCAGCCCTTGGTCGAGAACGCGATCAAGCACGGCCTGGAGCCCAAGGTGGAGGGCGGCACGCTGCGCGTCGCCGCAAGCGCCGAAGGGGGGCGACTTGTGCTGCTGGTGGAAGACAGCGGTCTGGGCTTCGGCGCCGCCGCCACTGCCGGCACCGGCGTCGGGCTGGCGCACGTGAAGGAGCGCCTTGCCGCCGTCTACGGCGAGGCCGCAACGGCGGAAGTCGGCGCGGCGGCACGCGGGGGCGTGCGCGTGACCCTGCAGTTGCCGCTGCAGGAATAGGGCGGCAACCGTGAACCCGCGCGCCCTCATCGCCGAAGACGAACCGCTGCTCGCGCAAAGCCTGAAGAGCGGCTTGGCGCTTGCCTGGCCGGAGTTGCAGGTGACGGCGCTCGCGCCAAATGGCATCGAGGCGCTGCGGCTGGTGCAAGCCGAGCGGCCGGACGTGGTGTTCCTCGATATCCGCATGCCCGGGCTCACCGGGCTGGAAGTCGCGGCGGAACTCGCCGACCGCTTGGAAGAGGGCGAAACCGTGCCGCGCATCGTGTTCGTCACCGCTTACGACGAGTACGCCTTGCGCGCGTTCGAACTCGCGGCGGTCGATTACCTGCTGAAGCCGGTGGCCGCCGATCGCCTGGCAAAGGCGGTGCTGCGGCTGAAGGCGCATCTGGCTGCGCCCAAGCAGGGCCTCGCGCAACTCGTTTCGCAATTGCAGCAAGTGATGGGTGCCGGAACGGCGGGCGCGGGCGCTGTTCCGGCCGAAATCGCGCTGAAAATCATCCGCGCCGCCGTCGGCAATACCGTGCGCATGATTCCGGTGGAGGAGGTCTGCTACTTCCAGGCCACGGACAAGTACACCAGCGTGGTCACGCGCGACGCCGAGGCGCTGATCCGCACGCCGCTGAAGGAACTGCTGGCGCAATTGCCGCAGGACCGCTTCCGGCAGGTACACCGCAGCACCGTCGTCAACATGGCGGAGGTCGCCGCCGCGGTGCGCGACGAGGCGGGGCGCGTGTCGCTGCGGCTGAAGCAGCGCAAGGAAACCCTGCCCGTCAGCCGCGTCTTCGCCGAGCAGTTCCGGCAGATGTAGTCGCGTTGCGACGGACCAATCCGTTTCAACCCCATGCTGGTCCCTCATAGAGCATAGCCCAAGGCCGGCGTCCATCGGCCTGCCGGGCAACCTATCCCCCGTTTCCGGCGATTCGTCGCTTTGCGCTGGAGCGCGTGCGGCCTGCCGCGCAAACTGGCTGCATCCCGTCGTAGACGGAAACTCCAGGAGCCAATCGACCATGACTCAGAAGCTGTTTGATCTCACCAACATCCAGCGCCATTTCGCGCTGGGGGCGACGACCGTGCACGCCCTGCGCGGCATCGACTTCAGCGTAGCGCGCGGCGAATCGGTCGCCATCTGGGGCCCTTCGGGCAGCGGCAAGTCGACGCTGCTCAACCTGCTGGGACTGATCGATACGCCCGACGGCGGCTGTCTGCACTTTGACGGGCAGGACGCGGGCACGCTGTCCGACAACGAACTGACCGACTGCCGCAATCGCAAGATAGGCTTCGTGTTTCAGGGCTTCAACCTGGTGCCGGTGCTGACGGCTCTGGAAAACGTCATGCTGCCGCTGCAGATTCGCGGCATTGCAGCCGGCGTGGCGAAGCAACGGGCCGAACAATGGCTGGCGCACGTCGGACTCGGCAGTTTCGCCGCATTCCGGCCGGACAAGCTCTCCGGCGGGCAGCGCCAGCGCGTCGCAATTGCCCGCGCCCTGGTGATCGAACCGATGCTGGTGATCGCCGACGAGCCCACCGCCAACCTCGATTCCGAAAACAGTCGCGCCATCGTCGACCTGTTGCAGAAGATGAACGCCGAGACCGGGGTGACCTGCGTGTTTTCGACCCACGATCCGCGCCTGCTCGACCACGTGCCGCGCCACGTGCGCCTGGTCGACGGGCGCATAGAATCCGACCGCCACCAGGAGGCGCAGCAATGAACGCTCTGACGCTAGGATTGCGCAACCTGCAGCGCAATTTTCGCCGCAGCCTGACAACCACGCTTTCCATCGCCTTCGGCTTTGCCGCGGTGGCGCTGTTTTCCGGCTACACCAAGATGGTCTACTTCGGCCTCACCGAACAGGCGGTGCATGGAGAACTGCTGGGCCACCTCACCCTCGCCAAGCGCGGCATGAAGCAGGAAGGCCGCCTGCATCCGGAACGCTATCTGCTGCGTGCGCAGGAGATGGCGACGATCACGGCCATCGTGCGGGAGAATTTTCCCGAGGCGCGCATTGCGCCGCGCCTGTCCTTGTCCGGATTGGCTTCCAACGGCAAGGTCAGCACCATTTTCCTCGCCGACGGCGTAAACGCAGCGGACATGAAAGCCCTGCGCGGCCCGTATGCACAGCTCTCGGGTGCGCTGTCGCCCGATGCGCCGCAAGGCATCACCATGGCGCGCGGGCTGGCGGGGCTGCTCGGACTGAAAGAGGGCGATGATGCCGCGCTGCTGGTGAGCACCTTGCACGGCCAGGCCAATGCCACGGATGCGACAGTAGTCGACACCTATACCACCGGCAATGCAGGCCTGGAAGACAAGGCGGTCTTCGTGCCGCTCGCCCTGGCGCAGTCGCTCTACGACGCGACCGATCGCGCTGACCGCTTGACCGTGCTGCTGCCTGAACTTGCCTTGACAGTCCCGGCGCGCAACAGGCTGGCGACCGCTTTTGCCGCCGCCGGACTGGACATGGAAATCAGCACATGGGAGGAACTCTCGGCGTTCTATCGCCAGGTGAAGGGCATGTTCGACATGATCTTCAGTTTCATTCTGTCGATCGTGTTGACCATCGTGATCATGAGCGTGACCAACGCGATGAGCATGAGTGTCATCGAGCGCACGCGGGAAATCGGCACCCTGCGCGCTATCGGTCTGCGCCGGGCGGGCGTGATCAAGCTCTTTGTCAGCGAAGCGCTGCTGCTTATCGGCATCGGCTGTCTCACCGGCCTGGCGCTGACACTGCTGGTGCGCGTCGGCGTGAACGCCGCCGACATCACCTACACGCCGCCCAACGGAACCGGCAAAGTGCCGCTGCTGGTCGGAATCGACGGCGGCAGGATGGCGTTCACCTTTGTCGTTCTCAGCCTGCTCGGCCTCACCGCGGCCGTGTTTCCGGCCCGGCGCGCCGCCAGGCAGCCTGTCACCGAATCCCTCGCCCACGTTTGATCGGAGAACCACATGAAACACTTGCTTACCGCGCTAACCCTGACCCTGGCTTTGACCATGGCGCCATTGCCTGCAACCGCGGCGGACCCCGATCCGGTTCAACTTCTCAAACGCTCCGACCAGGCGCGTGGTGGCGGCCTGGCGGGAATCACCTGGGAGATTCGCTCGCAAAACAGCGGCAGCCAGGCCAACGAGGACGATCCGCCGATGCGCCTGTCGATCAAGGCGGTCGACAACGCGAGTCTCGCCGAAACGCTGGAGCCGCTGCGCAGCAAGGGCGCGCGCATGTTGCAGGTGGAACGCAATATGTGGCTGACCAAGCCGGGCCTGAAGAAACCGGTCCCGATTTCTCCGCGCCAGCGCCTAACCGGGCAGGCGGCCATCGGCGACATCGCCGCGACCAACTACGTGCGCGACTACACGCCGAAGCTGCTGCGCGAGGAGGCGGTGAACGGGGAGCGCTGTTACGTGCTGGAACTCAGCGCCAACACCAGGCAGGCGACCTACGAGCGCCTGCTCTACTGGATTTCCGCCAGCCGCGGTGTCGGTGTGCAGGCGGAATTCCATTCGCTTTCGGGCAAGAAGTTGAAATCGGCGCAGTTCGAATACGGCAACCGTATCGAGGTGCAGGGAAGATCGGTGCTGTTTATCAGCCGCATGCTGATCAGCGACGCGCTGACCGACGCGAAAACCACGCTCGACTACAGCCGCATCTCGGTCAAGGCGATCCCGGCCTCCGAATTCGATGTGAGCCACCTGGAATGAAATCCGCGCTCGCCCCCTCTTTCCTGCTGGCCGCAGTTGCAGCGCTGGCTGCGCCCTATGCGGCGGCGCAGGAAGCGGGCGGTTTCAAAATCTCCGGCAGCGCCGAAATCTGGGGCTACGCGACGGGCCTGCAACGCGCCGGCAACAGCCCGCTCAATCCCGACAATCGCGTTGCCGATCTGCCCGGTGTGCAATGGACCGGCGAATCCCGCGTCAATTTGCGCCTGCGTGCGGATAGCGTCGAGATCGTCTTGCGCCCGCGTCTGCTGAAGCAACGCGCCAACGGTGTCAGCGGCGAACCGGACGCGGGCGAAGCCTATCTCAGCCAGGGCTTCGCCCGCGTGCGCCTCAACGACGCGCTGACCCTGACCGCAGGGCGCGAACTGCTCACTTGGGGACCGGCCAATTTCCGCTCGCCGAGCAATCCGCTGTACTTCGATGCCGGCCGCAGCAATCCGCTGCGCGAGGTCTCAGGCGTGGACCTGCTGCGCCTGACCTATACCCGGGGTCCGGTGAGCCTGATGCTCGCGCGCGAACAAACCGCCGGTCACTTGAATAGCGCGATCACGCCCGAGCACACGACGCTGGCCAAGATCGACGTGCGCGGCGACGATACGCTCGTCAGCGCAGTGCTCGCGACACCTGTGTATGGCGCTCCGTTTGCCGGCGGGTTCGCCCAGGCTACCCTGGGCGACGCGTGGATGGTCTACGGCGAAATCGGCTCGGGCAGGCGGGCGCAGGCGCTGAGCATGAACAGCGCGCCGTTCGGCGCGCCGTTTTCGGTGCGCACGCCATCAGCGCGGCAAACGACCGCGCTGATGGGCGCCTCCTATACGCGGCAGAACGGTCAAACGGTATCGCTCGAATGGCTGCGCGACGGCCATGGCTACAGCAGGCAGGAAGAGGCGGACTACTTCGCGCGGGCTGCGCTTACGGCAAGCCAGTACCTTGCAGCGCCCAATTCGCCCTTCGCTCCCTTGCAATTGTCCGGCCTGGCCCAAGGCCTAGGCCAGGCTCCGGCTCTGCTAGGTCGCGGCTATGCGTCGCTGCTGTGGCAGAGCAATCCGCAGGAGAGCGAACTCTACTGGCGACTGATGTGGACCGCCAACGTGCAGGACCGAAGCAGCCAGGCGAGCCTGTACGCGGAGAAGAACCTGTCGCCGCGCTTCAACGCATTCGTCGCGCTCACGCGCAATCTGGGCGGGGTGGAGACCGATTACGGCAGCCTGATCAGGACTTCACTGACCCTGGGGATCAAGTGCTTCGCCTTCTGAGTAAGCCACCCGCAGGCAATCGTTCGTGTTGGGGCAGACAACAAGCTTGCCCCTCAGCCGCGTGTTCGCCGAGCAGATGCGGCAGATGTCGCGGCGGCGGACGCCGTCGATCGGCTCGACTTTGATGACTTCGGCGCCGAGATCGGCCAGGACCATCCCGGTCACCGGCCCCATGATCATGTCCGACAGCTCCAGAACCTTGATCCCGCGCAAGGGGAGTGCGTCGCTGTGGAGATACGTATCGCCCGGTGAAGTCATACAGCCTTTCTGAGGTGCGGAAGAAACGGAACAACGATGGGAAATTCAACCCCGATATTCTCGCACGTCTGACCGATGACGACGGACAGGCGCTGATCGAGCGCCGCCGGGCGGGCCTTGGCCCAGCCCCCGAGCCTCAAGCCGCAGGCATTTCTTCGCTTGAGGTAGAATACCTACCTGGTAAAACATTTGGAGCGAAGGATGAGTGCCGTGCTTGTATCCACCAAAGGACAGATTGTTCTCCCCGCTGCCGTCCGAAAGGCGCTCGGGTTGAAGCCTGGAATGCGTGTCGACATCCGTGTCGAGGGCAAAGGCGCGCGCATCACTCCGGCGTCGGCCAAGAATACGGCGAAGCTCTCCGAAATCCAGGCAATCCTCAAGTATTCCGGCCCGCGGGTGCCTGTGAAGGATATGCGGGTAACGGACTACAAGGACTGACGGCGTGCGTGCCCTCGACACCAACGTGCTGGTGCGCGCCCTGGTGCAGGATGACGCGGCACAGGGACGGCGTGCGCAGGACTGTCTGAGCGCTCAGCCGGTATATGTTCCTGTAACGGTCATCCTTGAATTGGAGTGGGTGCTGCGCTCCCGATACGGGTATTCGCCCAAAGCGATTGCGGACGCGATGGAAAAGCTCGCGATATTGGAAAATGCCATCGTTGGCGAGCAGGCGGCGGTTGTAGCGGCGGCCAGGAAGATGCGGCAGGGCTGGGATTTCGCCGATGCGCTTCACCACGCACTGGCGGCCGGCTGCGATGATTTCGCCACATTCGACACCAGTCTCGCGCGGCGCGCTGGCCGTGAAGATTCGACTGCTCCGCCAGTGATCGCGATTTGACGGAGCGCAAAGCCGGATGTCCGACAGCGTCGCAGTGTGAGGGCACGTGTGGCGCAGTTGTAGCACCTAGCAACGAAGAACCACGCACTTCACCGATCTGCGCAAAAAGCTTGTAGTATAGGAAAGAGATGAAGGGCTTTGTACCAACACCCCGCGCAACCGTCGACAACATGGTCGACCTACTATTCCGCGGACGCCAACCCAAGCCGACAGACACGGTTCTTGATCCTGGCTGCGGGACGGGAGAGTTCATCGACGGTGTCATTCGATGGTGCCATCGGCGACGACTTCCGCCTCCACTCATCACCGGTGTCGAGTCGGATCCGCGCCATCTCCCAGCGCTGCGAGCGAAGTATGATCGGTTACGCGGCATACGCATCGAACACGCCGACTTTCTCGTAGCTGGCCTCGGAACCTACGATTACATCGTCGGTAACCCCCCGTACGTGCCAATCACCGGGCTCTCAGAAACAGAGAAAGCGCGTTACCGTGCACGGTATGTCACCGCGCGCGGGCGCTTCGATCTCTATCTATTGTTTTTCGAGGAATCCCTGCGGCGACTAGCTCCCGATGGACGTCTCGTCTTCATTACCCCTGAGAAGTATCTCTACGTCCAGACCGCTGCTCCACTGCGCGAATTACTGGTACGGCGTCGCGTCGAGGAGATACGTTTTGTCTCTGAGGACACGTTCGGCGAACTTGTGACCTACCCCACGATCACCGTGGTAGGCAATAGAGTGATCGGCAGTACACGAGTCCTTCGGCGTGATGGCACCAAAGTCAATGTGAAGCTGCCCACGACCGGAGATTCCTGGTTGCCTCTGATTGAAGGCATAACTTCACAGCGTGCGACTGTCACGCTCGCGGACCTTTGTATAAGGCTGAGTTGCGGAATTGCAACAGGCGCGGATAGTGTCTTCGTTAGGACGGCCGCCGACATCGATCCATCACTCCGCGCCTTCGCATACCCAACGATCGCTGGCCGAGAGCTCAACTTTGGTAGTACCCAGATCGCGTTACGTTCCCTTATGTTAATTCCGTACGGCGCTGACTCTAGGTTGCTTCCGTTGAAGAAGCTAGGGTCTTTCCGAAATTATCTGATGCGGCCCGACGTTCGCCAGAGGCTCCTCGCGCGAACGTGCGTCACACGGAAGCCGTGGTATGCGTTTCACGAGACGCCGCCGTTGTTCGATATTCGCCGTCCCAAGATTCTCTGCAAAGACATTTGCGAGACGCCTTCCTTTTGGATTGATCGGTCCGGTGAAATTGTGCCACGGCATTCCGTCTACTACATTGTGCCGAGAGATCCTGCCGCCATCGACGTAATGGCGGATTACCTTCGATCACCCCCAGCGCATGAATGGTTTAGGCAGAATTGCCAACGCGCGTCCAAAGGCTTCCTTCGTCTCCAAAGCCGCGTGCTCCAGCGGTTGCCGATTCCCGATGAGGTGGCCCGTGCCACTGTCCTTCAGTCCGCATGTACAAACGTTCCACTATTGGGCCAATCTTTTCTTAAGGCAGCGTGACACAAGCCCAGATGAGCACGCCTTTTGACGAGATGATGGAGGACATAACAAAGCGAGGATTCCACAACCAGCGGCTCGAGGAGCACTCTGGAACTGTGAGCCGGGGAATTCTGCGCGACTTGTGCGCAATGTGTGCGCCATTCCAGCAAGATTTGACGGATGGCCGCATCCGAGAGTGGCTAGATTTCCCGTCACCTGGCGGGCGCGCGCGGAAGCTTGACTTGGTCGTAGGGGAGCCAAGCAATCAGAGCGATCAACCAGACCTAACGCGCCTGCGCCTTTGCGTTGAAAACAAGTCAGTGATCACTGCACATCGGAACCGCACAAACCGTTACGACGACTTGAGTGATGTAGTAGGGGTGCTGCATCAGAAGAGGCCTGACGCGATCCTCGTTGCGACAGTATTGGTCGGCATCGCTCCGAATTTCCTCAACGTGCCTGATCGTGTGAAGCCCTTCCTTACGGCTGAGGACTTCGCTGCACGCGTCTTACCGCGCCTTTCCACCGGCGACGAGACCCTATGGAACGAGTACCGCGCTGCGGTGAGCCGGAATCGGCCGCACGACCCGCAGCGAACGGTGGACAAATTCCGGGAGCTACCAACTCGAACTCCAGGAAGGACCGATCTCGTTGCTTATGACTACGTGCTTCTCGTGCCCGTGTTTATTGATAATGTTTTCCCGCCGCGCGTCGCACGCGAGAACAATCTGGGCATCGATGTAGACACTGAGTACCGCACGATGCTCGATCGCATCTGCAGAGCATATGCGGCGAGGTGGCACTGGTAGTAAGGCTACCCCACCCGCATACGACAGTTCATGCGCGGATAGCTCTACCTATAGTTTTTTCTCATACTGGTGAATCCTGCCCCCGTGCCCGGCCTCGTCGTGATGTCCATGGCCGCCACCGTAGGCACCTGATTCGGGCTCGAACGGCGCTTCCAGTTCCTGCACCTTTGCGCCTAGGCCTAGCAGCATGTCGCCAAGCACGTGGTCCGCAGCGATGCGCAGGTAAGCGTCGCCGATCTCGACCGGCACATGGCGGTTCCCCAGATGGTAGGCCGCGCGCGTGAGTTCGAACTGGTTGGCGCAGCTGATGTGCATTACGCTCTCCGACGCGGCTGATACCCGTACCACACGGCCGTCTTCACTCCTCAAGAATTCGCCGCCGCGCAAGATCGCACCGCGCTCTGTCTTTAGCACTGCTTCCTCGCCCGAGGCGAGGCGGGTGCGCAGCCGGCTGCGCATTCGCAAATCGAAAGGCAGCATCAGCTCGCCATAGGGCTCGGCCACCGGGTCGCAGCGCTGCACCAGGGTCAGCACGTCAGCGCCGATAGCTCAGGGTCAGCATGAACGTCGTCTACGCCGTTCGCGCCGCTAGAACAGGAAATAGCGCTGCGCCATCGGCAGCACCTTGGCCGGCTCGCAGGCGAGCACTTCGCCGTCGGCCTTGACCTGATAGGTCTCCGGATCGACTTCGATCTTCGGCCGGTAGTCGTTGTGGATCATGTCGGCTTTGCCGATGTTGCGCGTGTTGCGCACGGTCACGAGGGGCTTCTTCAAACCGAGCGAGGCGATCTTCGGATTTTTCAGCGCCGCCTGCGACACGAAGGTCACCGAGGTGGCGAGCGCGCCGCCGTAGGCGCCGAACATGGTGCGGTAGTGCACCGGCTGCGGCGTCGGAATCGAGGCGTTGGGGTCGCCCATGGCGGCGGCGGCGATCATGCCGCCCTTGAGGATCAGCGACGGTTTCACGCCGAAGAAGGCGGGGCGCCACAGCACCAGGTCTGCGAGCTTGCCCACCTCGATCGAGCCGACCGCATGCGAAATGCCGTGGGCGATCGCCGGGTTGATGGTGTACTTGGCGATATAGCGCTTTACGCGCTGGTTGTCGTGGCCTGCCGTATCGCCTTGCAGCGCGCCGCGCTGCAGTTTCATCTTGTGCGCGGTTTGCCAGGTGCGAATGACGACTTCGCCGACGCGGCCCATGGCCTGCGAGTCCGAAGACAGCATGCTGAAGGCGCCCAGGTCGTGCAGGATGTCTTCGGCCGCGATGGTCTCGCGCCGGATGCGCGACTCGGCGAAGGCCACGTCCTCGGCGATCGAGGCATCCAGGTGATGGCAGACCATCAGCATGTCCAGATGCTCGTCGATGGTGTTGACCGTGTAGGGACGCGTCGGGTTGGTGGAGGAGGGCAGCACGTTCCTGAGGCCCGCCACCTTGATGATGTCGGGCGCATGGCCGCCGCCGGCGCCCTCGGTGTGGAAGGCGTGGATGGTGCGGCCCTTGAAGGCGGCGATGGTGTCCTCCACGAACCCCGACTCGTTCAGCGTATCGGTGTGGATCATCACCTGCACGTCGAAGGCATCGGCGACGCTG
>CAYNVY010000064.1:0-20348 GCA_964400745.1 uncultured Enterobacteriaceae bacterium
CGGCCCTGGTCGAACAGGCGGCCGCCGCGGCCGAGAGCATGGAAGAGCAGGCGGGGAATCTCACCAGCGCGGTGGGGCTGTTCAAGCTGAACCAGCAGGCGGGGCGTGCGGTGGCCAGGCCGGCGGCGGCGCTGCCCGCGCCGCGCAAACCGGCGACCATCACCCAGCATCCGGCGGCCAAAGGCAACGGCCAGCATCCACCGGCGAAGGCCAAACCGGCCAAGGCCTCGGGCGGCGAGGAGTGGACGGAGTTCTAACGCAGCAGAGCGCAAAACCCCGGAAAGCCGCGTCCCTGCTCAATCTTGGGGCAATGGACGCGGCATGATTCCTAGCCCTCCGAACGCATCGATTCAACGGGAGTCAGATCATGACGCAAGCAGTGCAGGCAACGACGGAAACCCCAGCGGCTGCATCCATCGCCGCGGCGAAGCAGGCCAACGAATTCCTTACCTTCACCCTGGGCAACGAAGAGTACGGGGTGGAGATCCTCAAGGTGCAGGAGATCCGCAGCTACGAGGCGCCGACCACCATCGCCAATGCGCCGGCCTTTCTCAAGGGCGTGGTCAATCTGCGCGGGGTGATCGTGCCCATAGTCGACATGCGCATCAAGTTCGGCCTGTCCAGGGCAGAGTACAACCAGTTCACGGTGGTGATCATCCTCAACGTCGCGCAACGGGTGGTGGGCATGGTGGTCGACAGCGTATCGGACGTGCTGCAACTCTCGGGCGAGCAGATCCGCGAAGCGCCGCAGTTCGGCGCCAGCCTGGACGCCGAGTACATCACCGGCCTCGGAACAGTGGACGAGCGCATGCTCATCCTGATCGACATCGAAAAGCTCATGACCTCCAGCGACATGGCGCTCACCGATCAGGCTTTGCATTAGAGCTTGCCTGTCGCGCCTGACCTGTAACAGCGGCATGGTCTTTTCGGAAGCCCGCAATTACAGCAGGGTCTTGGAGTGCGCTGACCATGCACATTGACGCAATATAGACCGAAGATCTGCAGCATGACTGCAACTGCGATTTTGCGGCTTCTGGCAGCAGCGACCATGGCCATGGCCTATCCCGTCCTGGCGGCTGAGGACGCCGCGTCAGGCTATGGCGAAGACACGCTGAGCGGAGACTGGAATGGACTGCGCAGCGACTGGCAAAAGCGCGGCATTGCAGTCGATGTTGGCTACAAATGGGACGCGCTGCGCGTCAGCCGAGGCGGCCTGCGGCAGGGGGGCGGCCGATCGGGCACTTCGACATCAGGGTGGCGGGCGATCTGGAGAAATTGACCGGCTGGGGGGGCGCCACTGCCTTCGTCAATTTCATCTACGACGGCGGCGGCAAGACCAATCGCGATTATCTGGGCAGCCTGCTCGGCACTTCCAACATCGAGGTGCCGGTGAGCACCACGCGCGTCTATCAGGCGTGGGTCGAGAAGTCCACCTTCGAAGGCAAGGCGAGCCTGCTTGCCGGTCTGTACCCGATCGATACCGAATTTCAGGCTGTTGAATCGGCGGGACTGTTCGTCCAACCGCCCTACGGTGCGGCGCCGGACATCGCGCTGACCCGCGGCCCTTCGATTTTCAACAGCCCGGCTTTGGGCCTGCGCGCGAAATGGCGGTCGAAGGAGACGGGTTTCTATGGCATGGGCGCGGTGCTCGACGGCATCCCGGGCGACCCCGATCGGCCCAAAGGCACGCACATCCGCTTTCAATCCGGCGACGGCACCATGCAGATCGTCGAGGTCGGTTACCGTCAGCCCGAGGCGCCCGCGGCGGCGGGAGACGATCCGCAGGAAACGTTCGGAAAGTATTCCGTGGGCTACTGGCGTTACACGACGAAGGTGGACGACCTCGTAGACGTGGATGCAAACGGCGATCCTGAGCGGCGCCGCAGCCAGGGCTGGTACGCGCTGGCGGAACGCACCCTGGTGCGCTGGGGGGAAGGCAGCCGGAGCACGGGCAACCTGGCCGGCTTCGTGCGCTTCGGCGCTATCGATGGCGACTCCACCGCATTCAAGCGGTTCTACAATGTCGGGGTCCGTGTGCGCGGGCTCTTCCCGGGCCGGGAAGAGGATGTGATCGGGATCGCGTATACGCGCGGCGCCATCGGCGACAAGTACCGCGTGAGCCAGGCGACTGCGGGCATCGAGACGACGACAGCGGAATCGGCCACCGAACTCACTTATCGGGTTCAGGCCAACAAGTGGCTCGCGGTGCAGCCCTTGATTCAGTGGTATCGCAATCCCGGCGCCACCAGCGGCGTGCCGAACGCCACCGTGATCGGCGCGCGGGTGGAACTGAACCTGTAGCCGCGGTCAAGGCGGTCCGGGCTTCCTGGCGCGGCACTCGACAGCGGCAGTCAAAGAGATCAAGGTGTCGACTCGCCACCAATGTCCGGCGAGGTGAACGATGACCTCTATTCGCGCGACCATATACCTGCTGGTCCTGGTTCTCGCCGCCTGCGCACCCGTGCCGCAGCGTGCCGGCATTGCGACGATCTGGCAGGCTTCGCCCAACTTCAACGACAGGAAACCCAACTTCGTCGTGATTCATCACACCAGCGACGATACGGCGGATCAGGCTTTGGGGACGCTTTCGAACCCGCTGCGCTCGGTGAGCGCGCATTATCTGATCGGCCGCGACGGTACGATTTTTCAATTGGTCGATGAGCGCGCGCGCGCCTGGCACGCCGGCGAATCGAAATGGGGCGCGCATACGGACATCAATTCAGCGTCGCTTGGCATAGAGCTCGACAACAACGGGCGCGAACCGTTTCCGGAAGTCCAGATTGCAGCACTGCTGCGACTGCTGACCGACATCGGGGAGCGCCATCGCATTCCTGCCGCGAACTACCTGGGTCACGCCGACGTCGCGCCGCGGCGAAAAGCCGATCCCAGCCGTTTCTTTCCGTGGAAGACCTTGGCCGAGCACGGCTTCGGACTGTGGTGCGAGCCGCCTTTTCCCGCGCCGCCTGCAGCGTTCGACGTCGTGGCGGCATTGCGCGGGCTGGGCTACGACACCGCGAATCCGGAAGCGGCGCTGCGGGCGTTCAAGCTGCGCTATCTGCCGCAGGAACCGGCTGCCGGGTTGGGCGACCATGGCCGCGGCCTGTTAAACTGCCTGTACGACAAAACAGGGCGCATCGGGCCTTAGCTGCCAGGCTTGAGGTCTGCCGCGCCAATCTCGCAGGAGTGAGGATGCACGAATTCAGGTTTGACCCGGTGCAATTGCCGGCGCCGGCGCAGGCTCTGCGCGGCGAAGTGCGGGCGTTCATTGCGGAGGAGGTCGCCCGCGGCGCGTTTTCGCCGAGCAGCAATTCCTGGTCCTCGTTCGATCCGGACTTCAGCCGCAAGTGCGGCGATCGCGGCTACATCGGCATGAGATGGCCGAAGCAGTACGGCGGTCACGAGCGCTCGGCTCTGGAGCGCTACGTCGTGAACGAGGAGATGCTCGCCGGGGGCGCGCCGGTGGGCGCGCATTGGATCGCCGACCGCCAAAGCGGCCATCAGATCCTGCGTTACGGCAGCGACCGGGCGAAGCAGACCATACTGCCGAGAATCGCCGCCGGTACCTGCTTTTTTGCCATCGGCATGAGCGAGCCCGACTCGGGCTCCGATCTCGCAGCGGTCCGCACCCGCGCGACCCGGGTCGAAGGCGGCTGGAAGATCAGCGGCACCAAGGTCTGGACCAGCAATGCGCACCAGACCAATTATCTGATCGCGCTGGCGCGCACCTCGGCGAAAGAGGAAGACCGCCACGCCGGCATGACCCAGTTCATCGTCGATCTGTCGCAAGCGGGCGTCAGCGTGCGGCCGATCTACAATTTGTATGGCGGCCACGACTTCAACGAGGTGGTATTCGACGGCTACTTCGCGCCCGACGACATGGTCCTCGGCGGTGTCGGCAAGGGGTGGGAGATGGTGACGGGTGAACTCGCGTTCGAGCGCTCCGGGCCGGACCGTTTCTTAAGCACTTTTCAGTTGCTGCTCGAATCGATACGCGTGATCGGGGCGGAACCCGACGCGCGCTCGGCGAACGAGATCGGCCGCTTTGTCGCGCATATCGCGACCTTGAGGCGGATGTCGACTTCGGTCGCAGGCATGCTCGAGCGCGGGGCGCAGCCGAATGTCGAGGCGGCGCTGGTCAAGGACATCGGCACGGCGTTCGAGCGCGAAATCCCCGAAACGTTTCGCCAGTTGATCCCGACCGAACCCACGCTGGGGCACGCCACCAGCTATCCGGAGTTGCTCGGCATGGCGATACTGCGCTCGCCGGGATTCACCATTCGCGGCGGCACGCGCGAAATTTTGCGCGGCATGATTGCGCGGGGGCTGGGACTGCGATGAGCGAGATGCGCAACGATTTGCTCAAGACCGTCGACCGGCTGTTCGAAGAGCATTGCACGAAGGCCGTGCGGGAATCGGCCGAGGCGGGGGAGTGGCCCGCTGCCTTGTGGCAGGCGCTGGAGGAGGTCGGTCTCAGCCGTGCCGCCTTGCCTGAAGATGCGGGCGGCTCAGGCATCGAATTCGAGGACGCCATGTTCGCGTTGAAGCGCAGCGCCTATCACGCAGGGCCGGTGCCTCTGGCTGAAACCATGCTTGCCGGGCGGTTGCTCGCGGCAGCGGGAATCGCCGTTCCCGAGGGTTGCCTGAGCGCGGCGCCGGTGCAAAGAAGCGACCGGCTCGAGTTCTCGAATACCTCCGCGGGGGTGACAGTGTCGGGCGCTGCGCATCGCGTGCCCTGGGGCAATGCCTGCGCGCATGCCATGGTGGCAGGGGAACTCGAGGGCAAGGAAGTGGTGGGTCTGGTATCGCTGGCGGGGGCCGCGGCAGGCGTTGAAAAGAATCTTGCCGGCGAACCGCGGGCGCTGCTGCGCTTCGCGCGCGCGCCGCTGATCGATTGTGCGCCGCTGCAGGGCGCGCTTGCGCGTGTCGAAATGGAAGGTGCGCTCTATCGCAGCGTGCAGATGGCAGGCGCGCTGGAACGAACGCTCGAATATGCCCTGCTGTACGCCAACGAGCGCGTGCAGTTCGGCCGGCCGATAGGCAAGTTTCAGGCGGTTCAGCACATGCTCGCCGTGCTCGCGGGGCAGGTGGCGGCTGCCAGCGCCGCAGCCGATGCCGCAGTGGAGACTGCGCGCGTCGCGCCGGATGAATTTGCGGTCTCGGTGGCGAAATCGCGCATCGGCGAGGCGGCCGGCAAGGCCGCCGAGATTGCGCATCAGGTACATGGCGCCATGGGCTACACGCGCGAGCACAATCTGCATTACAGCACGCGCCGGCTGTGGTCCTGGCGCGAGGAGTTCGGCAACGAAACCCATTGGCAGACCCGTCTGGGCCGTGCCGTGGCGACGTCCGGGGCCGACGCGCTGTGGCCGATGCTGAGCCGGCTCTGAGCGAACCGACTGTGCGCTAGCGCCCCTTGAACACCGCGGGGCGCTTCTCGACGAAAGCGCGCGCCGCCTCCTTGTGATCCTCGGTTCGGGAGGTCTGAACCTGATGCAAGGCCTCGAGGTCGAGCAATTCGGCTAGCGAGCCCGTTTCGGCAGCATTGAAGTTCTGCTTCATCAGTGCCAGAGCGACGCTGGGACCGCCCGCCAGGCGCCGCGCGAGCGCCATCGTCGCCTGCAGGAGTTCGACGTCGGGCACAACCCGGCTCACAATGCCAAGCGCGAGCGCCTGGGACGCATCCAGCGGTTCGCCGGTGTAATAGAGTTCGCGCGCCCGGCCGGTGCCGATGAGCTTCGACAAAAAATAGCTGCCGCCGAAATCGCCCGAGAAACCGACCTTGGCGAACGCGGTGATGAAGCGCGCCGATTCGGACGCGACGCGCAGGTCGCAGGCGAGTGCCATGGAGAGTCCGGCGCCGGCAGCCGCGCCGTTCACCATGGCGATGGTCGGTTTCGGGATTTCGTGCAACAGGCGCGACACTTCCATCCGGCCGCGCAGGCGCGCGACGGCGTCGTTCACGTTCAACAGACTGGTGCCGTCGGCCATGCTCTTGACATCGCCGCCGGCGCAAAAGCCGCGGCCCGCACCGGTCAGCACCACCACCGCGACTTCGGGATCGGCGGCGAGCCGGGGCAAGGCCTCGAGCAGGCCGTCGAGGATAGGGGTGGAGAGGGCATTGAGCCGGTCAGGCCGGTTGAGCGTCAGCGTCGCGACGCGATCGCTCACGCTCTCTAACAGTTCATGCGGCATGGCACTTCCTTTGGAGATAGCTGAAAAAGGGCAGACTGTGCCGGCGCTCAGGCCAGACGGTCGAGCATAGGCCGCGTGACCAGCGTGATGCCGTTCTCGCTGCGCTCGAAGCGCTTGGCGTCGGCCACCGGATCTTCACCGATGATGGTTCCCGGCGGAATTCTGCAGCCGTGGTCGATCACCACGCGCGTGAGGCGCGAGTGGCGGCCGACGCTGACCTCCGGCAACAGAACCGCTTCATGCAACTCGCAATAGGAGTTGATGCGGCACTTGGAGAACAGCAGAGAGTTTTCGATAACCGAGCCGGAGATGATGCAGCCCCCGGATACGAGGGAATCCAATGCCATTCCCCGGCGCCCGTCCTGATTGAACACGAACTTGGCCGGCGGCAGTTGTTCCTGATAGGTCAGAATCGGCCAGGCGCTGTCGTACATGTCGAGCGAGGGCTCGACCGCGGTCAGATCGATGTTGGCTTCCCAGTAGGCGTCTATCGTGCCCACATCGCGCCAATAGGGTTCCTTGGTGGCGCCGCCCATGACGCAACTGCCGGCAAAAGGATGCGCTACCGCTTCGCCGCTGCGCACGGCCTGGGGAATGATGTCTTTGCCGAAGTCGTGGCTAGATGAGGGATCGGCGAGATCGCGCGCCAGCGCGTCATACAGATACTGGGCGTTGAACACGTACACGCCCATGCTGGCGAGCGCAATATCGGGTTTGCCCGGCATCGCCGGAGGATTGGCCGGTTTCTCGACGAAGTTCGTGATGCGGCGCGACTTGTCCACCGCCATCACGCCGAAGCCGCTCGCCTCGGCGATGGGGACTTCGATGCAGGCGACCGTGCATTGCGCGCCGCGTTCGACGTGGTCGGTGAGCAGGAGCGAGTAGTCCATCTTGTACACGTGGTCGCCCGCCAGGACCACGATGAACTGCGGTCTGCGGTCGCGGATGATGTCGAGGTTCTGGAATACGGCGTCCGCCGTGCCGCGATACCAGGACTCTTCGCTGATGCGCTGCTGCGCCGGCAGCAGGTCGATGAATTCGTTCATCTCGGTTTTCAGAAACGACCAACCGCGCTGCAGATGCCGCAGCAGGCTGTGCGATTTGTACTGGGTGGCGATGCCGATCTGGCGGATGCCCGAATTGAGGCAATTGGACAAGGCGAAATCGACGATGCGGAATTTTCCGCCGAAGTAAACCGCAGGCTTCGCCCTGCGGTCGGTGAGCTGCTTCAGCCTCGTGCCGCGTCCCCCGGCAAGCACGATGGCAAAAGCGCGCTTGGGTAGTTGCAGTCGGGCAAGCGTATCGGTGGGCATGGCCTTGGTCCTTTCGCTTTCTCTCTTGGCGCCGGAATGGTTCGGCACGGCTCTATATTACTGCTAGCGCGGGCTTTCTGAAAATCGGCCATTCCTGCGTCTTTTCGCACACATGGCATCGGCGGAAGAATTGGAAATTTCTCCAAAATTGGCGACTTTTTCCGATGTCGACGTTCGAATTCCGGGCAAATTTTATGGAAATGACCAATCAAGCGGGGCATAATGTCAAAAAATGTGATGTCTCTACTTTTCAGCCGCATCCCTCCTTTTTCCAAGAAATGGCACCCTGCTAATGGCTGTTCTACCTTCCGAGCATCGCCCAGAAAACTTCGTCTCCAGTGGTCTCCCCGGTCTGGATTCCATCCTCGGGGGCTTGCGCATCGGCGACAACGTGGTCTGGCGCGTCGACAGCATTGACGACTACCGGGCCTTTGTCACGCCGTACGTAGCCGCGGCACTGGCCGCCGGACGACGGGTCGTGTACATACGCTTCGCCTCGCACTCGCCCGTAGTGGAAGCCGACGCGGTCAGCGCTGTCTACAACCTCGATGCCGATCGTGGTTTCGAGTCGTTCACCGTGCATCTGCACACCATCATCGCCAGCGAAGGGGTGGAGGTCTTCTATGTTTTCGATTGCCTCTCCAACCTGCTTAACGCCTGGGCTACCGACAGCATGGTGGGGAATTTCTTCCGCGTAACCTGCCCCTATCTGTTCGATCTGCGCACCGTGGCGTATTTCGCGCTGGAGCGGGGCGCGCATTCTTTTGCGACCGTGGACAGGATACGGGCCACCACGCAGTTGCTGCTCGACCTCTACAGCAAGGAGGGCGTGCTGTATCTGCATCCGCTCAAGGTCTGGCAGCGCACCTCGCCGACCATGTTTCTGCCGCACCGGCACGAAGCCGGACAATTCACGCCGATCACGGTGAGTTGCGAGGCGACGAGTCTGTTCATGGGCATGCGCGCCAACGCCGAGCGTCAGCTCGACTCATGGGAGCGGCTGTTCATTCGCGCCGCCAATCGCGACGCATCCAGCATGCAAGCGCCGGAGCGGCAGGCGATGCTCGAGCAACTGTGCAAGCTGCTGATCGGGCGCGACGAGCGAATTCTCAGTCTGGCGCGGCGCTACTTTACCTTGAACGATCTGCTCCAAGTCAAGGAGCGCCTGATCGGCACCGGGTTCATCGGCGGGAAGTCGGTGGGCATGCTGCTCGCCCGGGCGGTTTTGCGTTCGGATTCGGCCGGGCAGTGGGGCGCAGAGCTGGAGCCGCACGACTCGTTTTACATCGGCTCCGACATGTTCAATTCCTACATCGTCAACAACGGCTGGTGGCAGGTATTCATGTCGCAGCGCAGCGAGGCCGGCTTTCTGAGCGGGGCCAAGCAACTGCGCGAACTGTGCTTGCAGGGGACGTTTTCGATCGAGATTCAGCTTGAATTCCAGAAAATGCTGGAGCATTTCGGCCAATGTCCCATCATCGTGCGCTCCTCCAGCCTGCTGGAGGACGGCTTCGGCAATGCCTTTGCCGGCAAGTACGACAGTTTCTTCTGCGTGAACCAGGGTTCACCAGAGGAGCGCCTGCAGCAGTTCATGGATGCGGTGCGGCGTGTCTATTCCAGCACCTTGAGCGAAGAGGCACTGCAGTATCGGTTGCAGCGCGGCCTGGCGCATCAGGAAGAACAGATGGCGCTTCTGGTGCAGCGGGTTTCCGGCGCCTATCATGGGAACCTCTTCTTTCCCGCGATGGCCGGCGTGGGCGTCTCTTACAACACCTTCGTATGGCGCCACGACATCGACCCGAGCGCGGGGATGCTGCGTCTCGTGGCCGGTCTTGGCACGCGCGCCGTGGACCGGGTCGAGGGCGATTATCCGCGCATCGTCTCGCTCGACCAGCCGCTGCTGGTGCCCTATCCGGATCGCGACGACCGGCGCCGGTTTACGCAGCGCGACATCGACGTGCTCGATATCGCACAGAACAGCTGGGTGACCATTCCCATCGGCGAGGTGAAGGCGGAGGATCCGACGCTTCCGCTGGAGCTGCTGGCCGAACAGCACGAGGGAAGCTGGCTGTACACCTTCGAGCGCCTGCTCACGCAGACCGCATTTGCTACCACCATGCGCCGCATGCTGACGACGCTGGAGCGCGCCTACGAATACCCCGTGGATGTGGAATTCACGGGCACCTACGCCAGCAACGGCCAGCTGTATCTCAACCTGATCCAATGCCGCCCGCTGCAGACGCGCGGAATACAGTCGACGCGCGTCGAGATGCGCGAGGTCGACGATGCGCGAACGCTGTTCAGAAGCAAAGGCAGCTTCATGGGGGGCAGCATCGTCCAGCCGGTCGCGCGCGCGATCGCGGTCGATTCGCAGGCATTCATGGAACTGTCGCTATCCGACAAGTACGAACTCGCGCGTATCATCGGCCGCCTCAATCGCCTGATCAAGGCGCGCGAGCACCTCCCCACCCTGTTGCTCGGCCCCGGCCGCTGGGGAACCTCGACGCCGCGCCTGGGCGTGCCGGTCCGCTTCGCCGAAATAAACGCCATGGCTGCAATTGCGGAAATCTCTTTTTCTGCGGGCGGGCTGCAGCCGGAATTATCCTTCGGCACGCATTTCTTTCAGGATCTGGTGGAGACGGGGATCTTCTACGTCGCGCTCAATCCGGACAAGCAGGGCTGCCTGGTCAACACCGCAATGCTTGCGGCGCTGCCCAACCGGCTGGGCGAACTGCTGCCCGAGGACGCGCGCTTTGCCGGGGTGCTGCGGGTCGCCGACCTTCCGCCGGGATATCAGCTGCTGGCCGACATCATGAGCCAGCAGGTGGTATGCGCCCGGGAGCAGGACGCAGCATCAAATGCGGCGGTAGCGTGAATGATTCGCGGAACGTGATGGCGTAATTCAATCCTGCAGGTGCAGCATGCTGATCCGCACCAGGTCGGGGACGCTGCTGACGCCCAGCTTGGCCATCAGGTTGGCCTTGTGCACTTCGACGGTGCGAACGCTGATTCCCAGCGCGGGTGCGATCTCCCGATTGTGTCTGCCCGCCACGACCAGGTCCATGACCACCCGCTCCCGCGGCGTCAGTTCCTTCAATATCTGCAACAGGCTTTCGCTCCGCTGCATTGCATTGAGCGCCGTTTGTTCGCGGCGGAATGCCTCCAGGATCGCATCGACCAGTTTTTCATCGTCGAATGGCTTCTCCAGAAAATCGCTGGCGTTGGCTTTGAACGCCTGTCGCGCCAGGCTGGCGTCGCCATGTCCGGTAATGATGATGACCGGCAAGTGGCAGTTCGAATCGGCCAGTTTCTTCTGCAGCGTCAATCCGTCCATGCCCGGCATGCGGATGTCGATGAGCAGGCAACCGATCCAGTCGTTCTGCCACGCGTTCAGAAAACCCTCGCCGTTGGCAAATACGGCGGTGCGAAATCCCTTGACGCTCAGCAACAAGCCGAGCGCGTCGCGCACCGCAGGATCGTCGTCGACGATGTAGACGGTAAGACTGTTCGCCGGTTTATTCGCCCACTGGTTTGCCCACTTGTATTTCAAGCTATTCCCCCTACCCGGCTGACGGAAGTTCCAAGCGGAAAATGCCGTGGCTGCCTACTTCGGCCCACAAACTGCCGCCATGCGCCTCGGCGATCGCGCGGCTGAGAACCAGGCCGAGTCCAAGACCGCTCGACTTGGTGGACGCAAATGGCTCGAACAGGTGCGCAGCGGCGTCGCTCGATATGCCCAAGCCGCTGTCTTCCACCGAGATGCGTATCCTTTCTTCCGACAGCCTTTCGCCCGACAGCGTGATCACTCGATTGCCAGGTTGCCGTTTGACCACTTCGTCCAGAGCGTTGTCAACCAGGTTGCGCAGCACCAGTTCGATCTGCAGACGATCCCCCCGCAGGCAGATGTCCGGAACGCGCGCAACGTTGAACTCGACGCCATGGGCCTGGAATTTTGCTGCAAACTGCAGGGCGATCGCCGAAACCAGGGCCCCGAATTCAATGACTTCAATCTGCATGGAGCCGCTGCGGAAGAAATCGCGCAGGCGGCGCACCACATCGGATGCCCGCCCCGACTCGACGATCATCTTCTGGATGGCGCCCGTCAGAACTTCTCCCGCCTCGCCGCGCTCGAGCAATTCCTTGCAAGCATTGCCATAAGCCACTAGCGCGGTAATCGGCTGGTTCAATTCATGTGCCAGCGCCGACGCCATTTCGCCTGCAGCGGCCAGGCGCAGTGTAAATTTCAAGTCTTCGGCCGCCTGTCTTTGCTCGTCGACCACCACGCCGATGAAGAAACCCACCAGAGCCAGCATCGCGCCCAGCAATTGGAGTTCGACCACAGGAATGTTGGCGATCGGCAGCCATTTGACGACGACAACGATGCCGAATTGCAGCACGAAAGCCATCAGTCCTGCGCCATACAGACCTTGTCTGGTCGCAGCCCAGACAATGGGCAGGAACAGGAAATAGAAATGCATGAACTCCACATTTGCCACATGCCCGAACACCATGCCGAGCATGGCGATTGCCAAAGCGACGTAAGCCGCGGTTTCCCAGCGCAGGATGAGCGCTTGCAGGCGGGCGCGACCCTGGTCGCTCAGTAGTATCCAGAGCAGCGGCATCGAACCGACGATGCCGACGATATCGCCGATGCTGAAGCGCAAGAGCGCTACGCCCAATTGGCCTTGTGGGATCAAGCCGGCGCCGTAAAGCAAGGAGATGTAGGACAGGCTGTTCAGTACCGAGCCGACGACGACGATCGACAGCCAAGCGAACAGGGTGGTCCGGTTGCTGAAGGTATTCCCGTCGCGGAATCGATGCCGCAGGACTTCGCCTATCAGTCCGTAGCCGAAGGTGACCAGGGCCGCTGCGACCGCCGTCATGAGCCAGCCGGCCAGCAGGTCGCGGACCAGGACTTCGGCCAGCATATTGCCGATGAACCAAGGGAAGGCGGCCCGCTTGCCATAGCGCATCCAATAAGCCAGGCCCAGCGCCGGGTCCGGATTCCAGGGCGTGATGTTGAGTCCGTACAGGGCGTCGACGTAACTCACCCAGTCGAACAACAGGAAGACCGCGACAAACAGCAAGTCGGGGATCCAGCGGATCTGGAGGTGGCGCATGGATAAGGATTGGCTAAGGCGTATTCTCAATTGATCTGCATTATCCGCCGCAAGCCCGCGAAACGCATCTCGCATCTCGCATAAGGGTAACGCTTAGCTTATCTCCAAAGCGCGCTGCTGGCTTGATCCAGCAGTTCATGCGCTCTGGAAATCGAGCAGTTTCCGCTAGGTGTACTTCTGAGGCGGCTCCCCTAATTTACGCCCACCGAGACAAGTCATAGCATCCCTGTGTTCCTTGCTGGCGTCTGCACGAACGCACCGATGAGAAATGTTCTTATCAATTCTGCCGGATTTGCAGCCTTCCTCCACGAGAATTTCGGTTTGATGGGTGCCGTCTTCGCCAATGGCGCCCGTTTCTATCGTCGCAATTTGCATCGCTATTAATAGTCTTTTCATCAATGGGAGGCATCATGGCAGTAGCACTGGAAGAGAAAATCGAAGCGATTTACCAGCAGGTCAAAGCGCGTAATCCGGGGGAAGACGAGTTTCATCAGGCGGTGAAAGAAGTGCTCGAGTCACTGGGGCCGGTTCTGGTGAAATTCCCGGAATTCGCCGACCAGAAGATCATCGAGCGCATCTGCGAGCCGGAGCGGCAGATCATGTTCCGTGTGCCCTGGCAGGATGACAAAGGCGCAGTGCATATCAACCGCGGCTTCCGCGTCGAATTCAACAGCGCCATCGGTCCGTACAAGGGCGGACTGCGTTTCCATCCCTCGGTTTACCTGGGAATCATCAAGTTTCTCGGCTTCGAGCAGACCTTCAAGAACGCGCTCACCGGCATGCCCATAGGCGGCGCCAAGGGCGGATCGGATTTCGACCCGAAAGGAAAATCGAACAACGAGATCATGCGCTTTTGCCAAAGCTTCATGACCGAGTTGTATCGCCACCTGGGCGAGCACACCGACTGTCCGGCTGGCGACATCGGCGTCGGCGGGCGGGAAATCGGTTACCTCTTCGGGCAGTACAAGCGCATCACCAACCGCTACGAATCCGGCGTGCTGACCGGCAAGGGCATAGGCTGGGGCGGATCTCTGGTGCGCACCGAGGCGACCGGATACGGTGCCACCTATTTCGTGCGCGAAATGCTCAAGGCGCGCAAGGATTCCCTCGGCGGCAAGACCTGCCTCGTTTCCGGTTCGGGCAACGTCGCGATCTATACCATTGAGAAAATGCACGAGTTGGGCGCGAAAGTGGTCGCCTGTTCCGATTCCAACGGCGTGGTCTACCACAAGAAGGGCATCGACCTGGAGCTGCTCAAGCGGCTGAAAGAAGTCGAGCGGCGCAGGATCTCCGACTACGTCATCCACCACAAGGACGCAAAGTACATCGAGGGGGGCAATATCTGGGAAATTCCGTGCCAGGTAGCGATGCCCTCGGCGACGCAGAACGAGCTTAACGGCAAGGACGCGAAGATGCTGGTTAAGAACGGCTGCATTGCGGTCGGCGAAGGGGCCAACATGCCCACTACGCCGGAAGGCGTGCGCGTGTTCCTCGACGCCAAGATCGCCTACGGCCCGGGCAAGGCGGCGAATGCGGGCGGCGTGGCGACCTCGGCGCTGGAAATGCAGCAGAACGCCGGCCGCGATTCGTGGACTTTCGACTATACGGAGCAGAAGCTCGACAAGATCATGACCGGCATCCACCAGGTGACCTACGAAACCGCGGCTGAGTTCGGCGCGGCAGGCAACTACGTCATCGGTGCGAACGTCGCCGGATTTATCAAGGTGGCGCAGGCGATGGTGCCTATGGGCTTGATCTAGGTCGGCGTATGCGTGGTTTCGCGGCGCCGTCCCGGTGTTCTGCCAGACGGCGTCGCGAACGCCATTTCCCTTCCGGCTGACGACACGGAGCGCGGGAAAGAGATAAGATAGCCGGATATGAATAAATCTGGCCGAGGCATCGGGGTCTAACGATGGGAAAGGACCCCTCCAAGATTAAGGTTTGTCCGGAGTGCCGGCGCCTGATCGAATCGGCGACCATGCGCCCCCTGTCGCGCAACCAGCTCGGCAGCGGCATACGCTACGTCTGCCCGGACTGTTTCAAGCGCGTCCTGGCCTTGAGAAAGGTCGTGCGCGACGCTCGCGTGAAAAAGTCCGAATGACGCCGTTCGTCGGTGTTCACGCCTGAGCGTAACATCCAATTCCAATTTCAGATCGCTTCGTCGGAGGCTGCAATGCCCATATACGAGTACGAGTGCAGTTCATGCGGCAAGGAGTTTGAACTCCTGCTGCGCAATGCAACGGCCAAGCCGCAATGCCCGGGTTGCGGCGGCAGCGATTTGCGCAAGAAAATGTCGGCCCCCGCCGCAATCAGCGGATCCGCATCGGCGCAGCCGGCGCTGCCCGCGTCCTGCCAGGGTTGCGGCCAGGCCGGCGGGCCAGGCGCCTGCGGTTTCGCCTCGCAGTTTCAATGAGTGCAGGTGCCCGGCTACCTGGAACGCCTGAACCCGGACATCTCTGGAGCGGATTCGGCGGCGTCAGGATAGCGGGTGATTCCTGGGGCGACCCGAACGGCCCGCTGGTGCTGCTGCAGCACGGCGGCGGTCAGACGCGCCATGCGTGGAAAGGCGCAGGCGAAATGTTGGGGGCCGCGGGCTATTGCGCCATCGCCTTCGATGCGCGCGGCCATGGGGATTCGGACTGGGCGCCGGACGGGCTATACGGCCAGGATGTCATGGTCGAGGATCTCAAGTGCGTGGTGGCGGCCTTGGGAAACCGGCGCCCGGTCCTCGTCGGCGCGTCCATGGGCGGGGGCACCAGTCTGGTCGCCGTGGGCGAAGACCACGTGGATGCGACGGCGCTGGTCATGGTGGATATCGCACCGCGGATCGAGGCCGAGGGCGTAAGCAAGATTCAGGCGTTCATGAGCCAGAAACCGGAAGGCTTCGATACCCTGGACGAGGTGGCCGAGGCCATCAGCAGCTATCAACCGCACCGCAAGCGCCCGAAAAATCTGGACGGCCTGGCCAAGAACGTGCGCCTGGGCGCGGACGGAAAATATCGCTGGCACTGGGATCCGCGGTTCCGCGCAGTGCGGCGCGACTTCATGAAACGCCGCGAACGCCTGGAAGCCTGCGCGCGAGCGCTGACACTGCCCACGCTGCTGGTCCGCGGCGGTCTGTCGGATGTGCTCACCGAGGAAGGGGCGCAGGATTTTCTGAAGTTGTGCCCGGGGAGCGAGTACGTCAATGTGACCGGCGCGGCGCACATGGTGGCGGGAGACCGCAATGACATTTTCGGCAATGCGGTGGTCGAATTCCTGTCGCGCACGGTGCCGGTGGGCGCAGCGCCGGTGCAGCCGGCGCACGTCACGCACCCGCATCACGAAGGGCCTGCGGGAGACGTCAACGACGTGCCTTGACGCTGTTTCGCGCGAAGATGTCTGGTTCCGCGTGAAATGACACCACGGCCAGCTCTAGCCCGGAGGCTGGGCGATTACGTCCTCGTACTTGTGTCGTTTGCTGATCAGGCCCGCGTACTGGAATACGTCCAGCGTGACTTCGAACGCCGGGCGCGTGATCTCCACATGCGGTGTCCAGCAGCCCAGCTTCTGGTAGGTCGCTATCGTATGCGTCAGCACCTCGCGGTGAATGCCCGGGAAGAATGAGGCTTCCGCTGCGGCGACTTCGGCCGCGGGCGTGCGGATCAGCCAGGCGCGCGCTTTGCGATAGGCGCGGGTGAAGCGCTTCGCTTCGTCCGTGCCCAGCCAGTCGCGCGTTGCCGCGAGGCTGGAGAAGGCGAGCGGGCCTATCGCTTCCCCCACCGACGCGACCACATGGCCTACGCCGTCGTGTTCGAGTTGTTGCGGCGCCGGCCCCTGCTGGTGGATATAGTCGCCGGTGCCGTCGCGGAAAGCACGGTCCATGGTTTCCATGCCGGCGTCGAATATCGGCAGCGCCTTCCAGTCCAGGCCGCGCTTGAAGCAGGCGTACTTGAACATCGCCAGCGGTTGGCCGCCGTGATCGACCAGGATCTTGCCGGTCTTGAGTTTGTCCCAGGTGAACTGGGCATCAGGCTTGCGTGCGGCGATGAAAAACCCGTCCTTCTCGTTGATCTGCGCGAAATGCACGGCAGGCGGCAGTTCGCCCTTCTCAAGCGGGCCGAAACCGATGGAGGGCGCAGACTGCGCCACGTGCACGCTGCCATCGGTCAATCCGGCAATGGCGGATTTGCCCGCCGGCGCTATCGAAAATTGCGGCTCGAAGCCTTCCTCTTTCAAGAATCCGCCGGCCATGGTCGCGATCAGCGGCGAGTAAAACGCGGAAAAGCGGGTGAACTGAATGCTGATGATTTGAGCCATGAGGGCATCCTTTAGTTTGGCGGTGAATCAAAGTCGGGCAGGCTAGAGATGACGATCGACCAATTGTCCGTCGGCCATGCGCAGGCGTCTGGAAAGGGATACTGCGACCGCGCGGATCACTCGGGCAGCGATCTTGGGCTCCTCGGACAGCATATTGTCCAATGAATCTTTCGACAGCGTCAGCAAGACGCAGTCCGCTGCGGCGACACAGGTGGCCGAGCGCCGCTCGCCGTCGAGCGCCGCCATCTCGCCGAATACGCGGCCGTTGCGCAGTATCGCGATCTCGATGTTTTTTCCCGCTGAATCCTGTTTGATCACGGAAACATTGCCCGAATTGATGATGCACATGAATGCTCCGGCGTCACCTTCTTTGAAGATGGGCTCGCCTGCGCCAATCTTGCTGCAGCCGAAATAACGCGCAACCGAACGCAGGTCGGGTGTGGAGAAATCGCTGAACAGATTGGACTCCAGCAGCATGCCGGCGATTTCGCCGGCAAGGGATGAGGTTTCGTTCATATTCGATGTCTCATGCAGGACATGCGACTGGTTCTGGACCGATCATCGGGCGCACCAGCGTGAACGCCAGACATCGGATGCGTGCCGGCGTGCGAGCCGCTCACGGCAGGTTGCCGGCTCCGCTCGGCGGTTCGGCGCTGTAGTCTTTCATTTTGTACACCTCGCGCACGATGCCGTCCGGGGAAAACTGAACCGCCAGCAGGTTCGGTGTCGCGGATTCGTCCATGTGGTATTCCCAGACATCGCGCTTCAGCAGCGGCAGTTGCGTCACCCTTGCCGGCGGGCCGAAGATCTCGCGTGCTTCCCTGGCGGTCGTGGCTCCCGGGACGAGTCTTGCGATGTTGGCATCGCTCAGGCGCTGCTCGACGGACTGCATTTTGCCGTCTGAACCGATCGTCACCGCATAGGTCTCGCGGCCCGCCGGCCCCCGCGGGTAGTACAGCACGATGCCGCCCCCGGCCTTGTCGAGCCGCTCGGCCGGCTTGCCCATCAGGGCTTCGACCTCGGCCGCGGTGGATTGGCCCGGGATGAGGCTGCTGCCGGAATACGAGGCGCAGGCCGAGAGCAGGGCGGTGGCGAGACATATTGCGGCGCGATGCTTGTTCATACCTTCCTCCGAAAAATTGTGGCGGGCCGGCAGCAGTTAGCCCAGTCCCACCTCCTGCGCCAGCCCGTAGCCCTGCGCCAGCGTCGTCAGTTTGGCCCAGGTGGCGTCCTCGACCTCGATGCCGTCGCGCTCGCGCTGCACTGCGCAGTCGTGCTCCAGTTCGCCCGGATAATAGATCGCCTTGCTGCCCGCGGCGAGCGGGGTCTGCTTCAGGTACTGCGCCAGGTCGGCTACTTCGCGCTTGAACAGCGCAAGCGGCCTGAATGCATCCACCTTGAATACCGCCATGAAGCAGCCGTCATTGTGCCGGCCGGTCGGCTCCACGCCGAAGCCGAGGCCGGTGAGCAGGCCGCACAGAATCTCCACCATCACACCCAGGCCGTAGCCCTTGTAGCCCTCGTCGCCGCCCAGCGGCAACAGCGCGCCGCCGGCCTTGTGGTCCTTCGGGTCGGTGCTCGGATTGCCGTCGCGGTCGACGATCCAGCCCAGCGGAATCTTCTCCCCCCTTGCCACCGCCAGCGATACCTTGCCTGCGGCCACGGCCGAGGTCGCCATGTCCAGGAACATCGGTCCGCCGAGATCGGAGGGCACGGCGATGGAAATCGGATTGGTGCCCAGCCGCGCTTCGCGCCCGCCGAACGGCGCCACGTTCTTGGGCGCGCGCCCCGAATCGGCGGTGACGAGGCCTATCATTCCGGCCTCGACCGCCATCAGCGCATAACTCGACAGGCGGCCGATATGCCCCTGGCGGAACACTGTCGCCGCGGCGACGTTGGCCGTGCGCGCCTTGTCTATCGTCAGGCGCATCGCGCGCTCGTTGACGACGTAGCCGAAGCCCCAGTTGCCGTCGACCACGGTCGTCGTGGGCGATTCCTGCACGATCACCCAGGGCGCGCCGGGCACGATATGGCCGGCCTTGATGCGATCGATATAGGTCGGGATCTGGATGATGCCGTGGCTGTCGTGACCGACCAGATTGGCATCCACGCAATGCCGCATCACCGTGGCCGCTTCCTCGGCCGGAGCTCCGGCGGCCACCAGCAGCGCTTCTCCAATTGCGCGCAGCCGGGGCGCCGCTATGACTGGCATGTCTGCGCTCTCCTGGCTATTCCGATGCCGCGGGCGCGACCGACAATCCCGCCACATGGTGGCGCGCGATCAGGCTCGCGACGAAGCCGGAGGCCTTTGCTTCCTCCACGAAAGCGCGCAGGAATGCCGCTGCCGCCGCGTTCGGCTTGGCCGTCCCCACCGCCTGCTGCACGGCAGTGAACTGCCCGTCCAGAATCCGCGCGCCGGGCAATTTCTCCACGTCGGTCAGCAGCCGCGGCCGCAGGCAGGCGAGCGCGTCCAACTTGTCCTTGACGAACAGATCGAACGCTGCGTCTATGCCATTCGCGTGCACCAGTTGCGCCTGCTTGATGTTGCGCACCAGCCACAGGTCGTAGGCGCTGCGCGCCGACACGGCGATGCGTATCCCCGGGCGGTCGACATCCGTGATGGTGCGCAGCGCAGAGCCCGCAGGCACCAGATAGGTCGCTTCGATTTCGACGTAGGCGGGGCTGAACGCGATCTTTTCCGCCCGCGCCGGCTCCGCGCCGATCAAGCCTATATCCCAGATATCGCTCCCTGCCGCGTCGGCGAGTTCTCCCGGCGATTTGAACGGCACGAGCTTGAGCTTCACCCCGAGGCGTTCGGCGATGGCCAGCGCCATGTCCGGCGCGACGCCTTCCGGCTCGCCCGACGGGTTTTTCCCGGTCACCAGCAGGAAGTTGCTGAGATTGATGCCCGCGCGCAGGGTTCCGGCCGGGGCGAGTTGTTTCAGGATTTCTGCAGACATGGAAGATGCGTCCTGCTGGTTTGGCATGGGTGAAAAAATGAATGCGCTTACTCTGCCGTGATCTTGCCTTCCTTGATCACCTTGGCCCACATCGCCGATTCCCTCCGGATGGTATTCGCCAATTCTTCGCGCGAGCCGGGCATGGGAGTCAAACCGTGTTTGTTGAGCTGCTCGCGCACTTCCGGCGCATTCATCACCCTTAGCAGCTCCGAATTCCAGCGGTCGAGAATGTTCTTCGGCGTTTTGCCGGGTGCGACAAACGCGTACCAGTTGCTTGCGTCGAAGCCGGCAAAGCCGGACTCGGCGATGGTGGGCACGTTCGGCAGCGCGGGGAGTCGCTCCAGCCCCGTCACCGCCAGTGCGTGCAATTTCCCCGACTCCAGATGCGGGCCGGCGGTCGAGTAAGTCGAATAGTAAGCGGTGATTCTTCCGGCGAGCAGGTCGAGCATGGCGGGGCCGCCGCC
>CAYNVY010000065.1:0-20303 GCA_964400745.1 uncultured Enterobacteriaceae bacterium
GGCCGATCACCGAGTCCAGCGTCGCGTTCACCCCTTCGACCACCTTCCTGAAGTCACCCTGGTGCTTGGTTGCATCGGCCCGCGTCTCGAGCTTGCCTTCGACCGCCGCCTGCGCGAGCAGCTTCGCGTCGGCAGAAAGCGCATCGACAGCTCTCACTACTTCGTTGACTGCGTCGGCGATAATGGTGAAAGTCTTGTGGGTCTCTGCTGTCTCGGTGTCAGCCGTGGCGACTTCGGCCTTGACCTGCAAGTTGCCAGCAGCTATACGCGAGAGCGCATCTTGCAACTTGCCAACTTCGGCCTGCTGGTAGGTGGCTATCTTGGCGGACTTGCGCTGTGCCTGCATGATTGCCGTCTGGTCCATGACCACTTCAAATGCGCCAATGACCTGGCCACTGCGATTCTTGACCGGCAGGCCGATGTATTCAATATCGAGGTTCAGGTTTGCAAGCGGACGTGCAACCGTTTGCGATCTGCTCAAGCGCTGGTCGGTCATGGCACGCTGGCAGGCGCATTTTTCGCTGTTGCACTCATCAGTCTTAAAGTAGGTGGCGCATTTTCTGCCTCGCAACTGTGCAAGTTCGGTGCTGCCAATGGATAGGCCCGCCTTATTCATGTAGAGAATTTCGAAATTCTTATCGATAACCATTGCCGGTAGCGGCATGTTGTCGATGTAGCCGACCAGGTAATCAAGCGTCAGGTTAACGCCCGCGACGATCTTGCTGAAATCGCCTTGATGCTTCGTGGCATCGGCTCGCGTTGTCAGCCGACCTTCGATCGCGGCTTCAACCAGATTGTCCGCATCGGCTACCAGCGCGTTGACCGCGTCGATGCACACGTTGAGGTTGTTCTTGAGCGTATTGAAGTCGCCGTTGTAGCTGTCGGTGATCTTCGCCGGGATCGCCCCCTTGGAGATCTGGTCGACGTAGCTCGCCGCCACGTTCAAGGGCCCGATCACCGCGTCCAGGGTCTGGTTCACGCCTTCGACGATCTTCCTGAAGTCGCCCTGATGTTTGGCTGCGTCGGCCCGGGTGGCGAGCTTGCCCGCCACGGCGGCCTGCGACAGCATCGCCGCGTCGGCGACGAGCGCATTGACCGAGTCAATACACACGTTCAGGTTGTTCTTCAGGGTATTGAAATCGCCGTTGTACGAATCGGTGATCTTCGCCGGGATCGCCCCCTTGGAGATCTGGTCGACGTAGCTCGCGGCAACGTTGAGCGGCCCGATCACCGCATCGAGCGTCTTGTTCACGCCTTCGACGATCTTCCTGAAGTCGCCCTGGTGCTTGGCCGCGTCCGCCCGGGTTTCGAGCTTGCCCGCCACCGCCGCCTGCGACAGCATCGCCGCATCGGCGATCAGCGCATTGATCGAGTCGATCGCTACGTTGAGGTTGTTCTTCAGCGTGTTGAAGTCGCCGTTGTAGCTGTCGGTGATCTTCGCCGGAATCGCACCCTTGGAGATCTGGTCGACGTAGCTTGCCGCCACGTTCAAGGGGCCGATCACCGCGTCCAGCGTCTGGTTCACGCCCGACACCACGCGGTTGAAGTCGCCCTGGTGTTTGGATGCGTCGGCACGGGTGGAGAGTTTGCCCGCGGCGGCCGCGCCCGCCAGCATGTCGGCGTCGGCAATCATCGCCTGCACCGCGCCCTGCATGGCACGCACGGAATTGGCCAGGGCGCCGATTTCGTCCTTGCTCTCGATATCCAGCTTGAAGCCGAAGTCGCCCGCCGCCATCTTGTTCGCGCCCTCCACCAGTTTGGCCGTCGGGCCGGTGATGCTGCGGGTGATCACCCAGCCGATCAGTATGGCCAGAACGCCGGCGATCACGGAAAGAATGAGCAGCAACCGCTTGGCATCGGTGGCGGCTTTTGCCGCGTCCTTGCCCGCCTGGGTCATGGCGTCGGATTGAAATTTGATCAGTTCGTGGATCGCCGCAAGGTAATCGGCCTGGGTCTTGTGCATCTCTCCCTGCAGCATGGCGACGATCTCCGCCCGCTTGTCCGCCTTGAGCAGTTCCAGCGCCTTGTCCAGAGTCGAAACGTAGGCGGTCCGGGCGTCCTGGATCTTTTTCATGATCGCAATGCCCTTGTCGGACTTCACCGTCGCCACAAGCTTGTCCAGGTTCTCGCTGATGATCTTGCGCTGCGGAGCGATCGCATCCACCGCACGCTGCTGCTCGGCGCCGCTGTAGAGGACGGCGTTGCGCAGGTTGCGCCCGACGATGTTGAGCGCGTCGATGACGGCATTCGCCTGCACCGTCTTCGGGTAACGGTCCTCGGCCATCTTGTCGATGCCGCCTTCTAACGTCTGAATATTGAAAAAGCCGATCGCTGCCACTATGCACAACAAGACCAAAGTTACGGCAAAGCCTATCCCCAGCCTCACCCCGATCTTCAGGTTTGAAATATTCATGAACCCCTCCAGGTAGCCAAACAAGTGCGAGACTGGAGGATGCCCCTAGTCCGTTGAATTGAAAATCGGTGTCTATCTGAAAATCATGTAGGATACCCAGCTATGCCTTGTAGCTCGTCGAGCTACACAAACCGGCGCCAATTTGGCCTATATATATGATTTATATATATTATTGGCCGGAAACGCCGGCTCAGACCAGCCTGATGTACGCGCGGATATTGCCGAGCAGCAGCACACGCGGCACGACGCACGGAGCGGCTGCGCCGATACCAGGCCGCGGGTCGCAACACTGTCAGCCTAGGCCTGTCTTGTCCGGGTTTACAGCTATTCTTCTTCGGCGCCAACTGCGTATATAATCCGGCCCGTTGATGGATCAGTTGGGCGCTGAAGCGCCGCCCTGGTCTATACTTACTAACAGGCGTTCTTCGCATATCAGGAGAATTTGAGATGATGAAATTACGCATTCTGGCTTTGGCTCTGGGTACGGCGATTCTGACAGGCTGCGCCAGCACGGCACCGACCGGCGTCGCGCGCTGGGTGGATGTACTGCCTGGCAGCCCGGCGACTGCACCGACCAACGTCGCGGCCACGATAGACCGCCTCCCGAGTACCGCGTCAGGCGGCGCCAGCGCCGGGCAGCCGGGCGCAGAACGCCAGCAGCTCGCGTCGGATGCTTCCGATCCGTGTTCGGGTTCGCGCCGCATGGCAAGAATTCGCTGTCAGTGGTAAGCCGCGCGAGGCGCAGATCGCCTCGCGCCGGGAATACCGACCCAACTAGATTTGAACCGCCTGCCGCAAGACTGACAGTGCGGACCAGAAGTGAGCGCGGAACAGGCGGCGCTGAAGCGCGCCGCGGCCTCACCTGCCCAGGTTGTTTTCAATCACATAGCGGATAAGATCGGCCGTGCTGCTAAGGCCCAGCTTGGCGAGCACGCGCACGCGATAGGTTTTGACGGTATTGGTTCGCAGGAACAGTTCTTCGGCGATTTCACCAACGGTTCTTCCTTCACCGATGCGCACCAGCACCTTCAATTCGCGGCTGGAAAGCGTCTCGTGCGCGGGTTTGCCCCAGTCGCCGGACACGCGGTCTGCCAGGGCCTCGGCCATCGCGCCGGACATGAAGCGGCCGCCGGCGGCCACGATTCGCACCGCCTCGATCAACTGCTCCGGCGCCCCGTCTTTGGTGAGATAGCCCAGCGCCCCCGAGCGCAGTGCGTGAACCGCATACTGGCGCTCCGGATGCATACTGACAATCACGACGGCGATCCCGGGCCATCTGCCGTGCACTTCTTTCAGCAGGGTCAGGCCGTCCCTGCCCGGCATGCTGATGTCCAGCAGCAGCACGTCGCAAGCTTGCTCTTGCAGCACCCGCATGAGTTGGTCGCCGTCCGCCGCTTCGCCCACCAACTGGATTCCGGCCGCGTTCGCCAGCAACTGCCTCACGCCGCGGCGCACCAGCGAGTGGTCGTCGGCGCTGACGACCCGGATCATGCGCCCCCGCTCCCTGGCGGCAGGCGCAAAGTGAGCGCAACGCCGATCGCCGCGCGGCGCACGCAGACCCTGTCTGGCCATCGAGCGATGCTCCACCCTGAAAGCCGCTGAAAAAATGCATCCGTCGCAGCCGTCATCGACAAGCGCCCAGCCTGACTTTCCATGGCTATCTCCCAGACTCCAGATACAAGTTCAGCGTGGCTGATCACACGTTGACTCAACCGGAAAATGCTAACCGGCACCGATCCCCCGCAATTGAGATTGATCAACAAGAGTGCAATAAACCCGCCAGTTCCAGCCGTAGCCGGCAGGTCCTGCAGACGGTGCACGGGCGCCTGTTTTGTTGGTATCGTTCGGTTATGGACTTCAATTTCGATATTCCCGTAGACCGGGAGGGAACGCGCAGCCTGCGCTGGGAAAAGTATGCCGGGCGCGACGTCATACCGCTGTGGGTGGCGGACATGGATTTCCGCTCGCCGCCGGCGGTGATCGATGCGCTTCGGCGCCGTGTCGAGCACGGCGTCTACGGCTACACCCTGCCGCCGCCGGAATTGAGCGCGCTGATCGTCGAACGCATGCAGCGGCTGTACGGCTGGAGCGTAGACCCCGGGTGGATCGTGTTTCTGCCGGGGGTCGTCACCGGCCTCTATCTGGCCGCAAACCGCCTGACGCGTCCGGAGGAGCACATCCTCTCGCCCTCGCCGGTGTACTACCATCTGTTTCGCGCGGCGCAGAGCGCCCCGCGCGCCTTCAGCGATGTGGGCATGGTCCTGGAGCACGGCCGCTGGGTCTGGGACGAGAATCAACTGGCCGCGGCGGTCAAGCCGAACTCGCGCCTGCTGATGCTGTGCAATCCGCACAACCCGGGCGGCACTATGTTCACCGCCGACGAACTGGCGCGCATCGGCGCGTTCGCCGCGCAGCACGATTTGCTGATCGTCTCCGACGAGATCCACTGCGACCTGCTGCTCGACCGGGGCAAGGCGCATGTGCCCATCGCCAGCCTCGCGCCCGAGATTTCGCGGCGCACGATTACGCTGATGGCACCGTCGAAGACCTTCAACATCGCCGGCGCCGGGCTCGCCTACGCCATCATCGAGGACGCCGGACTGCGCAGGGCATTCTCGTTCGACCTGAAAAGATCGGTGCACGACGCGACCCTGTTCGGCTATGTGGCGGCGCAAGCCGCCTATCGCGACGGAGAACCGTGGCTCGCTGTCCTGCTCGACTATCTGCGCGGCAACCGCGACCTGCTGCAGGACGCCGTCGCGCGCCTGCCCGGAATCGAAATGGCGCACCTCGAATCGACCTACCTGGCGTGGATCGACTGCTCCGGACTCGGCCTGGCAGATCCGCACGCGCACTTTCTGAAGCATGGACTGGGGGTGTCTGCGGGAGCCGACTTCGGCGCGCCGAGTTTCGTGCGACTCAATTTCGGCACGCAGCGCAGCGTGCTCGCCACTGCGATCGCGCGCCTGGAGCGCGCGGTGCTGGACACCAAGCAAGGTTAGCCGGCGGCGCCGGAACGGCCCGTTCAAGAACTGCCCGATCGCCTCGGAGCGGAGTCGCCCCGGCCTCAGCGCGTGGTTTCGACTCTCGCCAGAATGCGCTCGCTGCGCTGCCTGTCCAGCGCCTCGGCCACACCCGGTTGCGCGCACCAGGCAAGAAGCCTGTCGGCCGCAGTGACGGCGCCTGCGCTCGCGGCGCTGCTGAACCGCTCTTTCAGTTTTTTCACCTGCAGCGCAAGCCGCTGCTGCTGAACCTCGGACGGACTGTCCATGCCCAGCATCAATTCGAGTTCCAGCAGCCCCTCGCGGCGCGCAGGCGCCCCCTTCTCCATGCCCGCCAGGTATTTCGCCGCAGCCGCCGCGTCGGACAAAGCCGTCAGCGCAGCGTCGCGCCGCGCGAGCATTTTTTTCTCCCAGGCCGCCGACATGGCGGGCAGCGCCTCCCAACGTTCCCCGATTGCAGCCGTCTGCGCCGCAGTGTCGTCTGCGTTCGGCCCCTGGCGCACCAGGGCATCGAGTTCCTCGCACAGACGCTCTTTTGCCGCCAGGGTCTGCCACACCGCCGCCTCGCGCGAGCGCGAGCGCGCCGACAACATGGCGTCCACGCCAGTCTTCGCTTTGCTGAAGCGCGCTTCGAGGTCACGGGCGTCGGGACCGGAGGCGCCGGACTTCTGTTTCCACGCTTCCTGCAGATCGCGCAGCGCCTTGCGAACATCCTGCTCGTCCTGAGCCGTCGCTGCGGCGAGTTGCTCGGCTTGCGCGCACAGTTCCTGCAGCGCGTGACGGTGCTCGTTCTTGCGGCTGTCCTCCTCCTTGCGCTTGCTCTGGCGCGCTTCGAACACCGCATCGCAGGCGGCGCGAAACTCCTTCCACAGCGCGCGCTCGTCGCGCTGCGCCAGCGACATGGCCTTGGAATGCGCCTGCCATCTGGCCTGGATCGCCTTGATCTGCGACGGCACGTCGCGTTCCATGGCTTTGGCCGCCAGCGCGGCGACCTCGCCGATCAAAGCCTGGCGTTCGGCCTTGGCGCGGGCGCGCGCCGAGGACAGTGCGTCGCGCAACGGCGCCAGTGCGGCCTTCAAGCGCAGATCGAGCTTCTTCCAGGAGCCCGGATCGACGCTGCCCAAATCGCCCTCGCGCCAGGCCTGATCGGTGTCGCGCAACCAGTGCTCGACCGCGCGCCAGTCGGCCGCTTCGCCGGGCAGGCTGCCCGCGTGCTCGGCCGCTGCAGCGATGAATTCCTCGCGCCGCTTGCGCGCTTCCTTGCGTTTTGCCGCGAGTTCGGAGAAATACCTGGCGGCTGGCGCATAGGCGCGCTCGCACGCGCCATTGAAGCGTTCCCACAGCGCTTTGGGCACGCCCGCGTACTGCGCATCGAGCGCCTTCCACTCGTTGCGCAGATGTTGCACTTCCAGCGCGAGCTTGGGCGCGTCCAATACCTGGGTCGCGGCGGCCTCGGCGCGCTCGCACAATTGGGTGCGTGCGTTCTGCTGCCCGAACGACTCCCAGCGTTCCAGGTCCACCAGCTGCTGCACCAGGCGTCCCAGGCGCTGCGTGGTCGGCTTGGGCAACATGCCCGCGGCGGCCTTGAGCGCCTTGGTCTGATCCGCGGCCTCGCGCGCAGCCGCGGTCTGCCCGGCAGCCAGAGCCTGCTCTGCCGCGTGCAGAGCGGCATGCAGCAGCGCGCGCGCGGCGTTCGCCTCCTGCTGCGTCGCCTGAATCTGCGCCAGCCGGCGCTGTTCGACCGTCGTCAGCGCCGCTTCGAAACGCCGCGTCAGATCCGCCGTGCGTATCGTGCGGCTCAGCGCCTGCCACCGGGTCGGCAGTTCCGCGTGATCGATGGATGTTCCTTCGGCGAGCCGCTCGGCCTCGACCACCAGCGCGAGCGCATCCGCATGCGCCTTGATTTCCTCTTCCATCAGCGCGATGCGCTGCTCGGCCTCCTCCAGCCGCGCGAGCGCTGCGCTCTCGCCGCGTCCCTGCGCCTCCTCGCGCAACGCGGCAAGACCGGCGCGCATCGCGGCAAACGCTTCGGGCTCGGCCGGAGCTGCCGCGCCGAGCGCGGCGATCCATTCCTTCAGCCGGCGCTCGAACTGCAGTTTGCCGCGCTGCTCGCTCTGCTCGCGCTCGAATCGCGCCTGTATCACCTGGCGCGCCGCATCGCAACGTGCGAGCCGCGCGGCATCTTGCGCGATGTCGAGCGCCTGCCAGCGGCGGTCCAGATCTATCACCGCGGTCAGAATGGGGCCCGGTTCGGCCGCGAGCGCTTCGAGCTGCGCGACGATCGCTTCGGCTTCCGCTTCCTGTGCCAGGCGATGCTTGATCGCATCCAGACGCTGCCGCGCGAGCTTGGCCACGCCGTGGTCCTTGTGCTTCGCCGCTTCGGCGAGCTTGCGCAAGCCCTCCGGCGTTTGCACCCGCTCCGCTGCGCCGATGCGCGTCTCGGCATGCTCGGCGTGCAGCGCAAGCTCGACCAGAACGGCCTCGTCGGCGATGGCGGCGATCGCCGCGCGCCGGCGCGCGGGGTCATGCGCGTGGCGCACCACATCGTGCCGGATTGCATCGGTACTGCCTGGAGCCGCCAGGGTCGCTGCGGCGCGTTCGGCGTCCGGCGTTTGCGCAAGCACCTTGGCCAGGGCGGGCGCCAGCGCGAGCCTCACCGCATTGTCGTTCTCGCGATCCCAGGCCGAGACCAGCGCGGCCAGATCGGCGCACTGCAGCGCGGCGGCGATGCGCACCTCGGGCGCCGGATCGGCGGCGAGCAGTTGCGCCAGTTCCGCGGCGTCGGGCGAGAGCGCCGCAATGCCGAGAATGCGCTGCGCGGGTTCGGCATGTTGATGCAAAGGAGTGCGCGAGAACGGATTGCTGATCATGGGTTCGTTTGGCTTCGGCGTTTCAATTGCAGCGCCTGCAAGGTAATTTAAGGACGCGGCTACTTGCCGCGCAACGTGATGGTAACCAAAAACTGCGCGCTCGGTGGATAATTCGCGCGAGACAGATTACCCTTCGAACCTTGCTGCAAAAGCCCGACTCATGCTAATCGACGATTTCGAAAAAATACATCCGCTCGCGAACAACGGCGCGCGCTGGCAGATCTTCACGGACCAGGTGATGGGTGGCGTGTCGCGCGGCACGCTGACGCGCGAGTCGATCGCCGGGCGCGCGGCCATCCGCATGCGCGGAAACGTCTGCCTGGAGCACAACGGCGGATTCGTGCAGATGGGTCTCGATCTCGCATCCGATAGCGGACTCCTGGACGCCGGTCTTTTCGAAGGCGTCGAAATGGATGTGCTCGGCAATGGCGAAAGTTACGGCGTGCACCTGCGCACCGGCGACATGACCCGCCCCTGGCAATCCTATCGCCAAGGCTTCGTCGCTACAGAAAGCTGGCGCACCGTGCGCCTGCCTTTTGACGCCTTCGAGCCTCACCGTATCGGCGCCCCCCTGGACCTCCGGCGTTTGCGCCGCATCGGGATCGCCGCCATCGGCCGCGCCTTCGCTGCCGATGTGGCACTGTCCCGTCTGTGTTTCTACCGCGCCGTCTAATTCAACTGCCACAGCGCCGCGTTGAGCACGGTCGCGAAAGCGACCCAGCAGGCATACGGTATGAAAAGCATGCCGGCAATGCGGTCGCGCTGCCAGAACAGCACCGTCGTCGCCAGTATCGCGAGCAGCAGAACCAGGATTTCGACCAAGGCCGCGCCGACGGAACGCAGGCCGAAGAACACGATAGACCAGCTCATGTTCAGCACCAGTTGCAGCGCAAACAACATCAGCGCCGAGCGCGCGCCGCGCAGGCCGTCGCGCCGCCACACCCGCCAGCCGGCGATCGCCATCATGAAGAACAAGGCGGTCCAGACCGGCGCGAAAATCCAGTTCGGCGGGTTGAACGGTGGCTTGGCCAGAGTCTGATACCAGGTGCCGACGCTGCTCGCCGTCGCCACGCCCCCGACCGCAGAAGCGGCGAGACAAAGCCCGAGAAAAGCGATGAAGCCGAGCAGTTCGCGCCGGTCGATCACGCGGCCGGGCCCCGGCTAGCCAAGCTTGCCGAAGAAGCGGATCAAGGCATCGGCGGTTTCGCTGGGCTTCTCGATCCAGAAAAAATGCGAAGCGTCCGGCAGCACCTCGAGCTGCGCTCCGGGGATACGTCCGGCGATCAGGCGCGAATTCTCAGGCGGAATCAGCGGATCGCCGTCGCCCGTGATCACCAGCGTAGGCGCCTTGATCTGCGGCAGGTCGGCGCAGGCCTCGAACGCATCGATGGCCTTGAGATGCCCCTTCACCGCGTGCAAGGGCGTCGGATTCTGGTTGACCAGGTCGAACATGCCTTCAATCAGCGCGCGCTGGCTCTGGCGAAAGCCGGGCATGTAGTACACCTCTTCCTGCCGCCTGGCGACTTCGCGCGCATCCATGGCGTCGTTCGGCACCAGACGCAGCAGTTCGCCGATGCGTTTTTCCGGCGCGATCGAACCGTCGCGGCCGCAGTTGGTGCAGCCCAGCGCCAGACCGCGCACCTGTTGCGGATGCCGCGTCGCAAGGCGCTGCGCGATCATCCCGCCCATGGATACGCCGAAGACGTGCGCCGCCGGCAGGCCGAGGCCCGCGATCAGTCCCGCGCAGTCGTCGGCGAAGGCCTCGATGCTGTAGCCGTCCTGCGGTTTGTCGGAATTGCCCGTGCCGCGATTGTCCATCAGGATGAGCTGGAAACGCTCTGTCAAAGGCCGCAACACGCCTTCGAGCCAGACCACGCGGCTGCGGCGAAAACCATTGATCATCAGCAGCGGCGGGCCTTCGCCGCGCAATTCATAGTCTATCGCGAGCGTTCCGGTGTTCAGCTTCGGCATGATATGGGGTCCGGTGAGTGGATATTCAGCTCTTGCCCGCGGCGGGGGCCGATTTGACTGACGGCACCGCGGCCACCGCCACCAGCGCTATCGTCAGCCCCTGCGCCGCCCAGCGCAGCGCTTTTTCCTGCGGAATTTTCATCTTCATGACCAAGCCTGCTTTCGCAAAATTATCTCAGCCGCGATTGTACCCTCCCTGGCGGCGGCGATGCGCAACGACAGCCGGCGCAATGCGGCGATTGGTTACAATCACGCATGTGCGAACACGCATGCCAGCGGGCTGACGCCGAACGCAAGCCGCGGCCAATCCGGGCCTGGATCAAGGCGCGCCACCGGTACGCCTTCCTCGCCCTCTTCGCGCTCGTCGCGGGAACGGTGCTGGCGGCGTCGGAACTGGGCTTTTCCCGCAGCGTCACCAAGGGTCTGGTGGCGCTCTACACGGCCAAATTCGGCGCGGGCAGCAATACGCGCATCGGCGGCTGGCAGGATTTCGTGCGCGCGGTTCCGGCTGCACGGCGGCAGACTGCGCGGGGGGAGCTGGAATTGCTCAATTCAGTCAACGCCTTTTTCAACCGCGTCCCGTTTCTGACCGACATGGCGCATTGGGGCGCGGAAGATTACTGGGCTTCCCCGGCCGAGGCGCTTGCCAGCAACGGCGCCGATTGCGAGGATTTTTCCATCGCGAAATATTTCACGCTGAAAGAGCTCGGCGTGCCGATAGAGCGGCTCCGAATCACCTATGTCAAGGCGGTAAAGCTCGACCAGGCGCACATGGTACTCGCCTACTATCCGGTCCCGAACGCGGTGCCTCTGATCCTGGACAATCTGGAAAACAGCGTCAGGCCGGCATCCGAGCGATCCGATCTGATCCCCGTGTACAGCTTCAACGACGAAGATCTTCTGCTCGTTCGCCCGGGCCAGCCGCGCGCCGCCAACGCCGGCAGCCCGCTGCAGATCCGCTTGTGGCGCTCTTTGCTCGACAAGCTGGAGAAAGAATTGCTTCTATGAACACCCCTATGAACACCCTCTACCGCGCGAGTCCATCATGACGCTATTTCGGCAGCTCTTCCTCGGCGCTTCACTGCTGTTTCTGTCGGTCCTCGCGGGGGTAGAGGCCATCTACCTCGCCAATTCGAGAGTCTACCTGCAGCAACAGCTCGAATCGCATTCGCAGGACGCCGCGACTTCGCTCGCGCTTTGGCTCGCCACCCTGCAGTCGCTGGACGACCGCGCGCTGATCGAGACCGCAGTGAATACGTCCTTCGACCGCGGCTACTTCGAATCCATACGCGTGGTCTCGGTCAACGGCGAGACCCTGGTGCACAAGCAACTTCCGCCCGCTCAGGGCGATGTGCCGGATTGGTTTGCGCGCCTGTTTCCGCTGCGCCCGCCGAGCGCCGAATCCCTGATCAGTTCCGGCTGGCGCCAGCTCGGACGCGTGCTGGTCACCAGTCATCCGAACTTCTCCTACCTGCAACTCTGGCATACGGGCGTGCAAACCGTCGCCTTGCTGATCGTGGTATACCTGCTGTCGCTGCTTGCGCTGCGCATGTTCCTCGGCAACATACTGCGGCCGCTTTCCGAAATCGAAGGTGCGGCGATCGCCATCGGCGAGCGCGACTTCAAGACCATCGCACTCGCGCCCAAGGCGCGAGAACTGGGCCGCGTGGTCGTCGCAATGAACAGCCTGTCCGGAAAAATCAGGCGCTTCATCGAAGACGAATCGACACGTTCCGAAAGACTGCAAAAGGAGGCCTACCGCGACCCGGTGACGGGCTTGTACAACCGTCGCGGCCTGGAGCATCAGCTGCAGGGCCTGTTTCACGCCGAGCGCGACGTCTATTCCGGGATGTTCCTGATGCTGGAGCTGGAGCAGTTCAAGGCATTCAATCAGCGTCACGGCTATCAGCGCGCGGACGAATTGCTGGCCCTGGTCGCGCAGACGATTTCCGGCGTCAGCGCCGACAAGACGGTGGTATGTTCGCGCTTTGGCGGCGCGAGCTTTGCGCTCGCCGCGATCAATATCGACTCAGGCGCGGCTGAAGCATTGATCGCCGCCGTCACCTCCGCCGTCGATTCGGTCGTCGCGCAGCAGTCGCTGGCGGATGAAGTACCGTTTCATTGCGGCGCCGTGTATTTCGACGCCGGTGCGCCGCCCCTGGCCGAGCTCTGGGCGGCGGCCGACATGGCCTTCACCCGCGCGCAGCAAAAAGGACACAACGCGTTTGTACTCCTTGCGCTCTCCGAGTTGGACCACCGCGGACGCGGTTCGCGCGCCTGGCGCGAACAGATCGAGGCCGCGATCGATGGCGGGAAATTGGCCCTGTATACGCAGACCGTGCTCAAGCTCCCGCAACGCACACCGCTGCAAAGCGAGGTGGTGACGCGCATCATCGAAGACGGAAGCAGCCCCGTGGCGGCCGCGCAGTTCCTGCCGATGGCGGCGCGCCACGGCCTGATGCCCAGGATCGATTGCCAGGTGCTGGAGATGCTGATCGCCAGGATAGACGCCGGCGCCAGCCTTGCCCCGGTCGTCGCGATCAATATTTCGGCGCAGACCGTGGCCGATGCCGCAATGCGCCGGCGCCTGCTCGATTCCCTCGATGGCCGGCGCGACGTCGCCAGCCGGCTGGTGTTCGAGATGACCGAGTTCGGCGCGGTCCAGGCCCCGGCGCTCACCTTGAGTTTTGCCGCCGACGTCAGGCGCCTGGGGGCGCAGTTCGCGCTGGACCACTTCGGCCTGCACCGCGACTCGCTGCGACAACTGCATTCGCTGCTGCCGCGCTATATCAAACTCGCGCCGGTATTCACCAACGAACTGGCTGAAAACCAGGACAGCCGCTTCATGGTGAGTTCGCTCATCAGCATCGCTCTGCCCCTGGAAATCGGGGTGATCGCCCAGGCTGTGGAGTCCGAGACCGCCATCCTGCTGCTGCAGGAAATGGGCTTCGCCGGATATCAGGGCTACGCCAACGGGCGTCCAACGCCGGTAGGCTGAGAAGCCAGTCCGATATTGGCGGAATGGCCTCAGCCTGTGACGCAACCCGGACTTGACCGTTCAGTCCGGCGGTGCTAGGCCGGCACCGGTATGCAGCCGCAGAACAGATTGCGATCGCCGTAGACATTGTCGGCACGACCGACAGGCGGCCAGTACTTGTGCGAGCGCAAGGACACAAGCGGATAGGCAGCGAGTTCGCGCGAGTAGCCGTGCTTCCATTCATCAGCCAGCAGCATGGCGGCCGTGTGCGGCGCGTGCTTGAGCGGATTGTCCTCGCGCTCCATCCTGCCCTCTTCCACCGCGCGGATCTCCTCGCGAATGGCGATCATGGCCTCGATGAAGCGGTCGAGTTCGGCCTTCGACTCGCTTTCGGTCGGCTCGACCATCAGCGTACCCGGAACCGGGAAGGACATGGTCGGCGAATGAAAGCCGTAGTCCATGAGCCGCTTGGCCACGTCCTCGACGCCGATGCCGCTCGCCTCCTTCAGCGGACGCAGATCGAGGATGCACTCGTGCGCGACCAATCCGCCCGGACCGCTGTAGAGCACGGGATAGTGCGGCGCCAGACGCCGGGCGATGTAATTCGCGTTCAGGATCGCCACCTCGCTCGCCGCGCGCAGGCCTTCGCGCCCGAGCAGGGTGATGTACATCCAGGAGATCGGCAGAATGCCCGCGCTGCCGTAGGGCGCCGCCGCCACCGCGCCTATGCTCTGCGCGCCGCCGGCCTTCTCGCCGTGACCCGGCAAGAAGGGCGCGAGATGCGCCGCCACCGCCAACGGTCCCACGCCGGGTCCGCCGCCCCCGTGCGGAATGCCGAAGGTCTTGTGCAGGTTCAGATGCGACAGGTCGCCGCCGAAGCGCCCCGGCGCGCACAGGCCGACCATCGCGTTCAGATTGGCGCCGTCGATATACACCTGCGCGCCGTGGCTGTGCACCACCTCGCAGATCTCGGTGATGCCCGCCTCGAATACGCCGTGCGTGGACGGATAGGTCACCATGATGGCGGCCAGCTGGCCGCTGTGCTGCGCCGCCTTGGCGCGCAGATCCGCCAGATCGACGTTGCCCTCCTTGTCGCAGGCGACCACCACTACCTGCATGCCCGCCATCTGCGCCGAGGCCGGATTGGTGCCGTGCGCCGAAGCCGGGATCAGGCACACGTTGCGCTCGCCTTCGCCGCGCGAGCGGTGCCAGGCGCGGATCACCAGCAGGCCCGCATACTCGCCTTGCGACCCGGCATTGGGCTGCAGCGAGACGGCGGCATAGCCGGTGATACGGCACAGCATGCGCTCCAGACCCGCAATCAGCTCGCGATACCCCTCTGTCTGCGCCGCGGGCGCAAACGGATGGATGCGCGCGAATTCGGGCCAGGTGACCGGTACCATCGTGCTGGTCGCGTTCAGCTTCATGGTGCAGGAGCCCAGCGGAATCATGCTGCGATCGAGCGCCAGATCCTTGTCCGCGAGCTGCCGCAAGTAGCGCAGCATGCCGGTTTCCGAATGATGGCTGTTGAATACGGGATGGGTCAGGAAGGGACTCTCGCGTCTGGCGCCGGGCGCATAGCCGTCGACAACGCCGCGTTCGACCGCGTCGAATTCCGGCATCACCGCAGCGCTCGGCGCGAGTACCTGCCACAGCAGCGCCACATCCTCGCGCGTGCTCATTTCATCGAGCGATATCCCGACTCGAGCCGCGTCGACACGGCGCAGATTCATGCCCGATGCCTCTGCTCGTACATGCACCTCCTGCGTGCGCTCTCCGGTGGCCAGGGTCAGGGTGTCGAACCAGGATGCATTTTCGATGCGCACCCCCATCAGCTTCAGCCCGACAGCCAGAACGCAGCTCAGGCGATGCACCCGCTGCGCGATGCGCGTCAGTCCCTGCGGCCCGTGATACACCGCATACAGCGCCGCCATCACGGCCAGCAGCACTTGCGCCGTGCAGATATTGCTGGTCGCCTTCTCCCGCCGGATATGCTGCTCGCGCGTCTGCAGCGCAAGGCGGTAGGCCGGATTGCCCTGGCTGTCCACGGTCACGCCCGCGAGGCGTCCGGGCATGTTGCGCTTGAGTTCGTCCCGGGTCGCCAGGTAGCCCGCATGGGGCCCGCCGAACGCGAGCGGCACGCCGAAGCGCTGCGCCGAACCCACCACCGCATCGGCGCCCCATTCACCCGGCGGGACCAGCAGCGTCAGCGCGAGCAGATCCGCGGCGACGACTACGAGGCCGTTTCTCGCATGCACCGCGCCCGCCAGCGCGCGATGAGCGCCGACCTCGCCCACATCCCCCACTTCACCATTTGCCGCCGGGTACTGCAGCAGCAGGCCGAAGCAATCGACGTTCGCCGCTTCGGCGGCCGGTCCGGTCCTGACCTCGATATCGAGCGGCTCGGCGCGCGTGCGCACCACCGCCAAAGTCTGCGGCAGCACCGAGTCGGCCACGTAGAACACCCGGCTCGGATTCCTGGCGCTGCGCCGGCACAGCGTCATCGCTTCGGCCGCCGCCGTGGCTTCGTCCAGCATGGACGCGTTGGCGATCGCCATGCCGGTGAGATCGGAAATCATGGTCTGAAAATTGATCAGCGCCTCCAGCCGTCCCTGCGAGATTTCCGGCTGATAGGGCGTGTATGCCGTGTACCAGGCCGGGTTCTCGAGCACGTTGCGCAGGATCACCCCGGGGGTGTCGGTGTCGTAATATCCCTGACCGATGAACGATCGCACTACGCGGTTGCGCCCGGCAATCTTCTTTAGTTCCGCCAGCGCACCGGCTTCGCTGCGCGCGTCCTCCAGCGCGAGCGCCTCGCGCATGCGTATCCCGGCCGGGACTACCGCGTCGACCAGGGACGCGCGCGTGGCGTAGCCGAGTTGCGCCAGCATGGCCGCCTCTTCTGCCGCATCCGGACCGATGTGCCGCCGCGCAAACGCGCCGCGCTGCTCCAGTTCCGCCAGGGAAATGCGCGCGTGCGCCTCGGGCATCCGGCTCGAAGTATCGAAGGTCGCGCGCTCATTCATGTTCGGCATGCCCGGCATATGCGGCGGCGTCCATCAGTCCGCCCAGGTCGGAGATATTGTCCGGCTTGATCCTGAACATCCAGGCGCCGTAGGCATCGGCGTTGACCTGCTCCGGCGATTTCGCCAGCGCGTCGTTGACGGCGACCACCGTCCCTGCTACGGGCATATTGATGTCCGCCGCGGCTTTCACCGATTCGATCACGGCGCAGGCTTCGCCCTGCGCGAATTGCTTTCCGACCGGCGGCAGTTCCAGAAACACGATGTCGCCCAGCACCTCCTGCGCGTGGTCGCTGATCCCGATTGCGAGCGTCCCGTCGGCTTCGCTGCCGATCCATTCGTGCGTTTGCGTGTACTTCAGTTTTTCCGGAATGTTCATGTTTTCCTCCGCCCGTTAATTGATCAAAATCTTGCCATTGCGAACAAACGGCGGCTTGACCACCTTCGCGCCCAGCTGCCTGTCGCGTACCCTTACCTGCACCTGCGCGCCGGCTTCCACATCCAGTGGAATGCGCGCCAGCGCGATCGAGCGCTGCAGCGTCGGCGAAAACGTGCCGCTGGTGATTTCGCCCTCGCCTTGCCCGGTCAGCACTTGCTGGTGACTGCGCAGCACGCCGCCTTTTTCATCCAGAATCAATCCAACTAACTGCCTGCTTTGCCCGCTGGCGAGCAGCGCGGCTTTGCCGACGAAGTCGTGTTCGCTCTTCAGGTCGACCGTCCAGGCGAGGCCCGCATCCAGCGGCGACACGCTCTCGTCCATGTCCTGCCCCCACAGGTTCATGCCGGCCTCCAGTCGCAGCGTGTCGCGCGCGCCCAGGCCGCAGGGCTTGACCCCTGTGCCGACGAGCGCGCTCCACAGCGGTTCGGCGCGGGCGGTCGGCAAGCCGATTTCGAACCCGTCTTCGCCGGTATAGCCGGTGGTCGCCAGCGTCAGTTCGCCCGACTGCAGCGCGTAAAAGGGTCGCATCGCCTCGGTCGCAGCACGCATCTCCGGCAATACCTGCCACACCCGCTCGCGCGCTTTCGGCCCCTGCACCGCGATCATGGCCAGATCGCGCCGCGGCCGCAGTTCGAGCAGCGGACCGAAGCCTTGCCTGATCGACTCCAGCCAGGCGAGATCCTTCTGCGCCGTGCCGGCGTTCACCACCAGTCGAAACCGATCGTCGCTGAAAAAGTAGACGATCAGATCGTCGATGACGCCGCCCGCCTCGTTGACCATGCAAGAGTAGAGCGCGCGGCCGGGAACGTTCAGCTTGTCGATGTTGTTGGCCAATGCGCGGCCCAGAAAATCGCGCGCGCCGGCGCCGTGCAGGTCGATCGCGAGCATGTGCGAAACGTCGAACATCCCGGCGTCGCGCCGGACTGCGTGATGTTCCTCGATCTGAGAGCCATAGTTGACCGGCATGTCCCAGCCGCCGAAATCGACCATGCGCGCTCCCAAAGCACGGTGCGCGGCGTTGAGCGGGGTGAGTTTGAGCATGTTCTCCTCGGCAGCAATGAAAAAAGGGCAACGCCGGCCACATGGCCTGCGTTACCCCTCTGTCCTTGATACCTGAGAGATTACAGCCTGGTGAAGACAAAAACGGCTGCGAGCCCCTTCGGTGGCCACCGATTCGGTGGCTGCTCTCCAGAGTGACGGAAGCATCGCTTCCGCTCGACCGGTCCTTTTGCCTGAGAGTTTCTGGGTATTGCGCCTTCGGCGGCCGCCCGTGCAACAGCGGCGCTCTCCCGGTCGGATGCGCTCCACTTTAGGCCGAATACCAGCCCGGTCTTTGCGCAAGATCAAACTTGATGCGACCCCGAACCTATTTCAGCCAGCGCGCTCAGCGCGAGAGACATTGCCGCGGAGATGGCTGCACAAACCGATCAATCGCCCGAAGACGCACTATCCATGCGGATCTTCGGGCATTGCGCCTCGCTCAACCGGAGCCGGATCTTGGCCTCGACTTCTCCTCAGCCCCCGAAGCCGTCGGCCACCATCACTTCTATCAGCCGCGGCCCGCCTGACTGCAGCGCTTCGCGCAGCGCCGGAACGATCCCGTCCGGGTCGGTGACGCGCTGCGCCGAGACTCCCATGGAACGCGCGAGGCCGGCGTAATCGATCTCCGGATCGCGAATGTCCATGCCGGTGAACCTGTCGGTGGCGCGCATGGACACCAGTCGCTCCTTGAGAATGCGGTAGCTGCGGTTGTTGGCGATGACGTAAGTGATCGGCAGTTTAAGATGCGCCGCAGACCACAGGGCCTGTATCCCGTACATCGCGCTGCCGTCGCCGATGATGGCCACCACGGGCCGTCCCGGCTGCGCCAGGCTGATGCCGACCGCGCCGGGCAATCCGAAGCCCAGTCCGCCGCTGGCGAGTCCGTAGAACGCCTGCGGATCGCGCAGGTCGAGAAAGCCCGGGAGCGATGTGGTCGAGGTCAGCGCCTCTTCTACCACGATCGCATTCGGCGGCAGCGTCTCACTGATGCGCAGCATCAGCAACCGCGGATCGACCGGCTTCGCCTGCGCCGAGCGCATCACTTCCGCGCGTGCCTGCTTGCGCTGCACCGACCAGTTGCGCTGTGCCAGCGCCGCCTGCCGCTCCTGCGCCGCCTCGGCGCCGGCCGCGGTGCGCTGCGCGCGCAGCAGCGGCAACAGGGCGCGCAGCGTCTCCTTCACGTTCGCGCACAGCGCCAGCTCGGTGGAATAGTTCTTGCCCAGTTCCCAGTCGCGTTCGCTGACGTGCAGCACCGGCATGCCTTCGGGCAGCGGCGACAGCGGGCTGTAGACCGACATGCGCAACAGGTCCGCGCCCAGGCAGAGCATGAGATCGAACGGCTCCAGGGCCGCGCGCACCTGCTTTTGGGTGCGGGTCAGCGCGCCCAGATAGCAGGGATGTGCGCTCGGAAACTGGGCGGTGTACGGTATGGGCTGCTGGAACACGCCCGCACCCAGCAATTCGGCGAGCTCGGCGGCTTCGGCGAAGGCGTCGTGAATCGAGAGTTCCTGTCCGGCGAGGATCACCGGATGCTTGGCCGCGAGCAGCTTTGCCGCGAGTTGTGCCAGGGCTTCATCCGAGGGCCGCACGCGCGCATCGACCCGGGTCGGCTTGCCGAAATCGAGTTCGACCTCGGCATCGAGCACGTCTCCCGGCAGGCTGATGAACACCGGGCCGGTCGGTGGCGTCAAAGCCACCTTGGCCGCGCGGCGCACGATGCGCGGCAGATCCTCGGCGCGCGTCACTTCGATCGCCCACTTCACCATCGGCTGCGCGATCGGGACCAAAGGATCGTAGAGCAGGGGTTCGAGCAGCCCGTGGCCCTGCTCCTGCTGGCCGCAGGTCACGATCAGCGGCGAACCCGAGAATTTCGCGTTGTAGAGCGCGCCCATCGCATTGCCCAGACCCGGGGCGACATGCAGGCTGACCGCGGCAAGGCGATTGGAGGCGCGGGCGTAGCCGTCGGCCATTCCAACAACCACGGCTTCCTGCAGGCCGAGCACAAAGTTCAGCTCCGGGAAATCGGGCACCACCTCCATAATCGCCAATTCGGTAGTGCCCGGATTGCCGAACAGATGGGTCACGCCTTCATCGATGAGAAGCTTCAGAAACGCGGAGCGACCGCTCATCTTCTCCATGCTCAGAACGACCGCGGCAGGCCGAGCACGTGCTCGGCAACATACGACAGGATGAGATTGGTCGAGATCGGCGCGATCTGGTACAGCCGCGTTTCGCGGAACTTGCGCTCGACGTCGTACTCGCAGGCGAAGCCGTAACCGCCGTGGGTCTGCAGGCAGATGTTGGCCGCCTCCCACGAGGCCTTGGCCGCGAGGTGCTTGGCCATGTTCGCCTCGGCGCCGCAAGGCAGGTGCTGATCGAACAGCCCGCACGCCTTCCAGCGCATCAGGTTCGCCGCTTCGGTCTCCATGTAGGCATCGGCGATCGGGAACTGCACGCCCTGGTTCTGGCCTATGGGCCGGTCGAACACCACTCTTTCCTTGGCGTAGGCGCTCGCCCGGTTGATGAACCAGTACGCGTCGCCGATGCACTCCGCCGCGATCAGAATG
>CAYNVY010000066.1:0-19992 GCA_964400745.1 uncultured Enterobacteriaceae bacterium
GAAGGATTGGGCATCGCGCCGGCCAAGTTCAACGAGCGGGGCGTGTTCAACAAGGCCCTGATGACGATCATCGCGAAGAACGTGCGCCTGCCGGTGCACGTGTTCGGCGATCTGCGGGCGCAGCTTGCGGCCTGTCATATCGCCGAGAAGCAGTTCGCCGAGCTGGTCGCGAAGTACGGGCCCGAAGACACGAAGTTCTTCATGCAGGAGACCGTCGACTATGCCGAGCGCTTGACGCGCTCGGCGCTGGAGACGCTTCCCGACGGCGAATGGAGCTTCGAGGACTGGATCGACGACGACGGCGTCGATTACGGCAAACCGATTCGCCTGTTCGTGACGCTCAGGAAGCAAGGCGGCCACATCGTCGTCGACTGGACCGGCACGGCGCCACAAGTGCGCGGCGCCATCAACAACACGCTCTCCTATACGAAAGCGGCGGCATACACCGGCGTGCGCTCGGTGCTGCCGCAGGGCATTCCCAACAATGAAGGCGTGTTTCGCGCGATCGAAGTGATCTGTCCGCCCGGAACCGTCGGCAACGGGGTGCTGCCGGCAGCGTGCGCCGCGCGCGGGCTCACCGGCTTTCGCATGGTCGATTGCATGTTCGGCGCGCTGGCGATGATGCTGCCCGATAAAGTCAAGGCCGCGGGCGACGGCGGCAACACCGGCATTTCCATCGGCGGCTACTACGCCGACCGCAAGCCCTTCGTATACGTCGACTTCACCTGCGGCGCCTGGGGTGCGCGGCCATGGGCCGACGGGCTCGACGGCAACTCGCACATGTTCGCCAACATGGCGTCGCATTCCATCGAGGTGACCGAGGCGGAGCATCCGATCTCGCTGCTTGCCTACGAATTTGTCGCGGACAAAGCCGGCGCGGGCAAATACCGCGGCGGCGTGCCGTTCCGTCGCGACTACCGCTTCAACGAAACCGAGGGCATGCTGCAGGTGCGTTCGGACCGGCGCGATCATCGCCCCTTCGGCCTGTATGGCGGCAGCCCCGGTCAAGCGTCGGAGAACTACCTGAATCCGGAAACCGAGAATCGCGTGCTCCCCGGCAAATTCACCATGAACATCAAAAAAGGCGACGTGTTCCGGCATGTGCTCGCCGGTGCAGGGGGCTGGGGGGATCCGCTTGAGCGCGATCCTGCCGCCGTGCTCCGGGACGTGCGCAACGAACTCCTTTCCGCGGACAAGGCTGAATCGGATTACGGCGTGATCGTCGACACCGCGGCCTGGGCCGTCGATGCGACGGCCACGGCCGCGCGCCGCGCCGGGATCCGGGCGGCGCGCGGCTGGCGCGAAACGCCCAAGGTGCAACGGCTCGATCCCCTGATTTCCGCGCAAGCAGCCGGGTGAGCGCCATGATCACTTATCGCGTAGGCGTGGACATCGGCGGCACCTTCACCGACATCGTGCTGCTCGGCTCGGAGGGCACCATACACACCAAGAAGATCTCCTCCAGCGTAGAGAACTACGCGCAGGCGATCGTCGACGGACTCACCGAGGTGTTTCAGGAGAGCGGTCTGGGCGGCGGCGCAATCGAGGAGATCCGCCACGGCACCACGGTCGCCTCGAACGCCATCATCGAACACAAGGGCGCGCGCGTCGGTCTGATCACGACCAAGGGCTTCAGGGACGTGCTGGAGATCCGCACGCTGCGCATGCCGCGGCTCTACGACATGGCGTGGACGAAGCCTGCGCCCCTGGTCGAGCGCTACCTGCGCAAGGTGGTCGACGAGCGCATCGACGCCGACGGGCGCGTCGAGCGCGCGCTAGCTCCCGGCGACGCCGAGCGGCAGGTCGATGCCTTGCTCGCCGAAGGGGTCGAGACGATCGCCGTGTGTCTGCTCAATTCCTTCGTCAATCCCGCGCACGAACTGACGATCAAGCACATCATCCGCGGCAAGGCGCCGGACATGCCGCTCAGCATCTCGTGCGAGATTCTGCCGGAGATCAAGGAGTACGAGCGCACTTCGACCACGGTGGTGAACGCCTACGTGATGCCCATCGTCGCGGGCTATCTGCGTGCGCTGCGCAAAGGCCTGGACGCTGCGGGCATCCCCGCGCGGCTGCTGCTGATGCAATCGAACGGCGGGCTGACCACGGACCGGGCCGCCGCCGAACGGCCGATGAACATCATCGAATCGGGCCCGGCCGGCGGCGTCGTCGGCGCGCAGGCGCTCGCGCGCGCCAAGAACCTGCCGAAGATCATCACCTTCGACATGGGCGGCACGACCGCCAGAACCGCGATCGTCGAAGAGGGTGAACTGGCGCGCGCGCACGAGTACTCGGTCGGGGCCGGGATCATGATCGGCTCTCGGCTGCTGACCGGCGCGGGCTATACCCTCAAGGTCCCGGCGATCGACCTTGCCGAAGTGGGCGCGGGCGGCGGCTCGCACGTCTGGATCGACGGCGGCGGCGCGTTGAAGATCGGTCCTGAAAGCGCGGGCGCCCTTCCCGGCCCCGTTTGCTATGACAAAGGCGGCACCGTCCCGACCGTGACCGACGCCAACGTGCTGCTCGGCTACATCAACCCGGCGCATCTGGTCGGCGGCGCGTTGAGGCTCAACGCGGAAAAGGCTCGCCGCGTATTCGCCGCAACGATCGCAACCCCCCTCGGCATGGGGATCGAACAGGCGGCATACGGCGCGCATCAGATCGCGGCCTCGAACATGATCCGCAGCATCAAGGCGGTGTCGACCGAACGCGGACGGGATCCGCGCGAGTTTTCGCTGTTCGCTTTCGGCGGCAACGGACCGCTGTTCGCTTGCGGCATGGCGGGCACGCTCGGCATGAGCCGCGTGGTCGTGCCGCCTTCGGCCGGCCTGTTCTCCTCCTTCGGGCTGCTCTATGCGGATGTCGAACATCACTATTCGCGCACCTTCCGGCGCCTGTTGCGCAAAGCCGACCTGGGCGAAGTGCAGGCCGCCTGGGATGCGCTCGCCGATCAGGTCATGGCCGAGCTCGCTGCGGAAGGCTTCAGCGGCGCGCGCGCGCGTCTGCGCCGCTCGGCCGCGCTGCACTATCGCGGGCAAAGTTACGAGTTGCCGGTGGCCGTCCCCGAAGGAGACATCGATCAGAACATGGTCGAGCACCTCGAAGAAGCATTCGGCCGGGAGCATGAAAAAACCTACGGCCACCGCGCCGGCCCCGAGGAGCCGGTCGAGCTGGTATCGATCCAGGTAATCGGGCAGGGACTGCGCGAGGGTGCCGGCGTTCCCCTACAGGTGCGTTCGAGCCGCCCGGAGCCCACGCCGCCACCGCCGCGCCGGGCCTACTTCGGCTCGACCCACGGATGGCTGGAGACGCCCGTCCTCAGGCGCTCGGATCTTTCACCGACGGCGCAGGCCGGCCCCTTGATCATCGAAGAGTACGACGCGACCTGCGTGGTGCCGCCGGGCGCGCAGGCGAGCCTGGACGCGGGCGGCAATATCGTGATCGAACTCGGAAGTTAAGCTGAAAAAGGGGCGGGGCAGGCACGCAGAGCGCCTGTCCCTTCTGTCGCCCGTTCCAAGCCCCCCGTTTCAGAGGCTGTTCTAGTTCGCCGCCATCTGCGGCAGCCACAACGCGATCACCGGCCAGATCGAGAGCACCGCGATCATCACCAACATGGTCACCACGAAGGGCGCGGCGCCGATGATCACGTCGTCGATGCGGCCGCGCTTGCGCAGGCCCTGCACCACGTAGAGGTTGATGCCGACCGGCGGCGTAATCATCGCCGTCTCCATCAAAATCACGATCAGGACGCCGAACCAGACCGGATCGAACCCCGCCTTGATCATGATCGGGGCGATGATGGGCACCGTCGCCACCATCATGGACAGGGTTTCCATGAAGCAGCCGAGGATCAGGTAGAACACGATCACGGCGAGGAGGAGCTGCGTCGACTTGAGGTTGAGCCCGGTGATGAACTTGTTCACCTGGTCGGTCAGACCGATCGCGGCGATGACGAAATTGAGGAAATAGGCGGCGATCAGGATCGCCATGATCATCGCGGTGGTGCGCATCGTGCCTTCGAACGCGTGCAACAGCATGCGCATGGTAAGCCGCCGGTTCCATGCCGCAATGCCCAGCGCCGCGATCACACCGAGCGCCGCCGATTCGGTCGCCGTCGCCCATCCGGCGTAGATCGAGCCGATGACGGCAAGGAAAATGACCAGCGGCGGGATCAGATCGGGAAGCGCGCGTATCCTCTGATCCCAGCTCGCCGTGGCGCGTTTGCCTCCCAGCTCCGGCCGCACCAGGCAGAACAAGAGCACGGTCAGACTGAACAGACTGGCGAGAATCAGGCCGGGAATGATGCCGGCCAGGTAGAGCTTGGGGATCGAGGTTTCGGTCAACACGCCGTACACGATCATGTTGATCGAGGGCGGAATCAGGATGCCGAGGGTTCCGCCCGCGGCGATGGTGCCGAGGAACAGGCGCTCGGAGTAACCGCGCTTGTCGATTTCTTCCATCGCCACCGTGCCTATGGTCGCCGCGGTGGCGACGCTCGAGCCCGATGTCGCCGCGAACATCGCGCAGGCGGCGATATTCGCATGCATCAGCCCGCCCGGCATCCACGGGATCCACAGCACCAGCGCGTTGTACATGCGCCCGGCCATGCCGGAACGCAGGAGTATTTCGCCGAGCAGCACGAAAAACGGGATTGCGACGAGCAGAAAATTGTTCGACGTCGCCCACGATATCTCGCCGATCGCGACGGTCAACGGCAGCTTGGCATAGAGTTCGGCCAGCGCAACGCCGAGAAAGCCGAGTCCGGCGGAGACCGGAACGGCAAGGGCGAGCAGAACGATGAGGATGGCGAGCGCGGTGTAGATCATCGTGCGACCCCCTCGCGCGCATTTCGATCCAGGAGATCGCGGATTTCGTCGGCGACCTCCTCCTCCGCAGAGCGCGTGCTGATCGCCTTGGCCACCGCCGTGTGCTCGCCGCGCGCGGCGAGAACCACGACGTACACCAGCAGCACGATGCCGATCGCGACAAACGCGGCCAGGCCGACGAACCAGACGATCTGCGGGATCACGATCGGCGTCTGCAGCGCCGACTGGCTGCGTGACCCCGCATTCCAGGATTGCGCGACCATGCCGAACCCATGGCGTGCGATCAGCGCAAAAAACGCCACGAACAGCACCAGGCCGAGGACATCGAGAACGAAGCGGAGCCGGCGCGGAAACAGCACGTACAGGGAATCGATGCGGATATGCGCGCGGTCAAGAAGCGCGGCGCCCAGCGACCAGGCCGTCCCCAGCGCCAGCGCGTAACCCGCGATCTCATCGGCGCCGCCGATGGAGGCGTTGAAGAATTTGCGCATCACGACGTCGATTCCGATCAGGATCGCGGCGAGCAAGATCAGCGCGCCGCCGAACCACAGACCCCAGTGCGCCACACGGCGCGCGCCATTCATTAACGCATCCATGATCTTTGCCTCCTCCCCCGGCCTATTGCCACAACAGGCTCCGAGCTCGAACCGGAGCCCTCGCCGCCAAACGACTTCAGTTCACCGGCGGGCTTTAATTCACCGGCGCCTGCAGCCCCAAGGCCTTGCCGACCGTGCCGTTCCACTCTCTTGCGCACTCGGCACCGCAGCGCTTGGCCCAGCCCGCGAGCACCGCGCCTTCGACCAGTTTCTTGTGCTCGGCGGCTTCGGCCGGCTTCACCGGCACGATGGCGATGTTCGCCAGCTTGCCCATGGTGCAGGGCTGCTTGCCGGTATTGCAACTGTCCGCCTCGAGCGAGGCTTTCTTGAGCGTGGTCCACATCTTGTCTTCGTAGGCCTTGAATTGTTTCTCCATGAAATCCTGCGTCCTGGCATCCAGGCGTTTCCAGGTGTTCAGATTCACCGCCAGGACGTTGATGCTCCAGCCGAGCGACATCGGGTAGAGGGACTTCGTCACCTCGGGCCAGCCGGCCGTATTGCCCGAGAGGCTGCCGGTAACGGCGCAGTCGACCACGCCGTTGTTGAGCGCGGGCACCACTTCGGCGAATGCCATGCTCACCGCGGTCGCGCCGACGCCGGTCAGGAAATCGCGCATCGTGTTGTTGAACACGCGGACCTTCTTGCCCTTGAGGTCGGCGAGACCGCCTAGCACGGTGCGGCACCAGAACACCTGCGGCGGGTTGCCGCCGATCGCCACCAGCTTCGCATTCCAGTTCTTTTGCATCTGCCGGTCGATCACGTCGCGATAGGCGTTGCACGCGGCGCGCGCCTTGTCCGGGTCGAGCGTGAGCCCGGCGAGATCGCAGCCTTCGAAACGCGGATCGTCGCCGGCCATTTTCGAGATATCCATGCCCGCGAAATCCATGACGCCCAGACGCAGCAGACGCAGCATGGTCTTGTCGTCGACACCCATTTGATCGAGCGGGGTGATGTCCGCCGTGAGCGCCCCGTTCGACGCCTTGGGCAGTGTCTCGCGCCAGAACGGCACTTCGTCGACCATCGAGGCGACGGTCGGGCCGTTCAATCCGATCGCCTTGAACTGCGACTTCTGCAGATCTTGCGCGATGGCTCCGAATGAAACAGCCAGGCCGGCCACAATTCCGATCAGCAAACGCTCAACCATGGGACTCTCCTTGGAAAAATACGATCGCGGGATTGCGTAACTGCCCCCGCGCGGGTGCGGCATGAACCGGGCCGCGCCTGGGCGGAGTGTGATTTCATCATAGGTTAAAGCGGATCACCGAGTCAAACAATGCATCCGGCAAGGAGGCCCCCCCGGCAAGCGCCTGCTCACAGCTCACATGACTTTGTACAGGGTATGGTGGCGGTTGCGGGTATAGGGCCGGACGTGCGTTGCCCAACGCCCCTGATCGACCGCCGTCGCGAACGCGGAACTGGTCAACACGTCCGGGCTGTCGAGTTCGTAGATCGCGGCATAGCGCGGCGCCCCCTGCGGGTCCATGGTCTTGGTCTCCCCGCCCATCGTCATGCGCAGCGTGTCGAGCTTGACCCGCGTCACCGCAATCACACCGGGCACCTTCGAGATGAGCGGTATGTGCTCTTCGTCGTAGACCTCGTTGAAGATCGCTTCCTTTTCCGGGTCGACGTCCATGGCTGCGGTAAAGATCCATTTGCCGGTGATTGGCATATCGGTTTCTCCTCAGTTCGGGTTGATCATCAGCGTCGTATCGTAACAGCAATCAGCCGTGCCGCGGCTAGGCGGGGCCGATATCGCCCTCCGCTTTCAGCCTGCGCACCGCCGCGCGAAACGCCTCCAGCGTCTGCGCGACCTCGGCCGGACCGTGAGACGCGGAAACGATTCCACCGGGTCCGCCCATGATGTCGACGCCGCTGGCGAGCATGGCCACGCGCAGTCGGTTGATCAGGTTCGCATCGCGCGCGCCCTTGATCCCCTTGAAGCCGAGCGCGGCCGGGTCGAATGTCGCCGGATCGATCGGCAGGCGCCCGGGGTTGGGAAAGATGATGAACACCGAAGCCTCGCCGTACACGCCCCAGGGGACGCCTTCCTCGACCAGAACTCGGCGCATGCCGTTGCGGATCTCGGCCGCCGCGGCTTCGGCGCGCGCGCAGGCATCGGTCGTCTCGACCAAGCCCAGGGTCGCGACCGCGGCGGCGGCACTGAGCGGGTTGGCGTTGAAGGTGCCCTGGTGCCCGACCTTCTCCCTCGATGCCGCCTTCGCCTCTGCCGGATCCAGCTGATCCATGATGGCCTTGGCGCCGGCCACCGCCCCCCCGGGCAGGCCACCCGCGAGGATCTTGGCCAGCACCGTCAAATCGGGCGTAATTCCGAAGCGGGCCTGCGCCCCGCCGCGCGACCAGCGAAAGCCAGTGATCACCTCGTCGAAAATCAGCACCACGCCGCGTTTCCTGGTGACCTCGCGCAGCGCGGCGATGAAGCCGGGCGGCAGCGGCACCTGGCCCCACGACGCGCCGGAGGGCTCGAATATCACCGCAGCGATGTCATCGCGCGTCTCCAGCGTTTGGACGATGGCCGCAATATCCTCGACCGGCAGCACGATCGACTGATCGAGCAGCGAGGGCGCGATGCCGGCGGGCACCGAGCCGTCGAAATGCGACATCGCGGCAGCAACGACCTCGTTGTGCCAGCCGTGGAAATGGCCGACGAAGCGCATGACCTTCGGTTTTCCGGTGTACGCCCGCGCCAGGCGCAGCGCCAGGTGCGAGGACTCGGTACCCGACGCGGTGAAGCGAACCCGCTCGGCCGATGGGATCAGGCGCTGCACCAGTTCGGCCCAGCGCACTTCGAGTACGTGCGAGGAACCCCAGTGCGTGCCCAGAGACACCTGGCGCTGCACCGCTTCGACCACCGCCGGGTGCGAATGACCGAGCAGCAGGGCGCCGTGGCCGCCGAAATAATCGACGTATTCGTTGCCGTCGACGTCCCACTTGCGCGGGCCGGCGGCGCGGGCGATGTAGATCGGATAAGGCAGCGTGGAGCGCGAGTCGTGGGTGATTCCGGCGGGAATCGCCGCGCGCGCTTGCGTATAGAGCGCGGCCGAAGCCCGGGTGCGGTCCCGGTAGGCCGCGTCGAGCGTCATGCTGGAGTGGGTCGTGGTCGGCATCGGAGCATCTCCTGTAATCGTTGTTCATTCCTGGCGAAATATTTCGGCGTTGACGACGAGCGCCGGATCCAGCGTCCCCTCGAGTCCGGCCAGGGCATTTTCCGCGCAGGCCAGCGCCGTGCGTTCAAATGCCGTGCGCGCATAGGCCGCGGTGTGCGGGGTCAACACCACATCGTCGCGCGCGAGCAGCGGATTGCCCGCACGCGGCGGCTCGGCCTCCAGAACATCCAGGCCCGCCCCGCCTAGCCGCCGCTCGCTCAACGCGGCGGCGAGCGCAGTCTCGTCGACGACCTGGCCGCGGGCGACGTTGACCACGAATGCGCCGGGCTTCATTTGCGCCAGGCTCTTCGCGTCGATCAGGTGACGCGTGGCGGGCGTGAGCGCACAGGCGAGCACGACAAAGTCGGCGAGCGCAAGACCGGCCGGGAGCGAATCGGCGCGTTCATAGCCGTCCTGCGCAAGCGCATCTTGCGGCAGCTGCGGATCGACGGCGACGATCCGCATGCCGAAGGCGGCGGCAAGGCGCGCGACCTCGCGCCCGATCCGGCCGTATCCGACCACCAGGCAGACGCGGCCGGCCAACTCGACCGCACCGAAGCTGCGCGGCCAGGCGCCGCTTTTCACCGCCCGGTCGAGTGCCGGGCCGCGTTTTGCCAGCGCCAGCATCAGGTAGAGCGCGTGCTCGGCGACGGTCCGCGCGTTGGCCGCGCCCGTCGTCACCAGGGGAATCCGCCGTTTTGTGAGCGCTGCAACGTCGAAATTGTCGTAGCCGGCGCCCATCCTGCAGGCGACCCGGAGCCGCGGGCTGCGCTCGATCAGTTCCGCGGTGAGCGCGGGTTGCTCCATCACCAGGATGACGCCGTCGGCACCCGGAAGCGCGCGCGCCAATTCAGGCGCAGTGGGGGCCGGCAGGACGCATAGCGTCACCTCGGGGTGCTCGGCGAGCCGGCGCATTCCGGCTTCGGGCAGACGTTCGCTCAGGACGAGGGTTGCGGGCATGGTCGGCGAAAGGGAAGTGCGTCTTGAGGCGGGCTCCGGGGCGAACTAGCGGATCGCACCCCGGGCGCAGACCGGCCATAGCGCCTCGACCACGCCGCGGCGCACGCAGACGAACCAATCGTGGAGATTGACCGTGGGGTCACAGTGCCCCGGCACCAGCAGCAGTTTTGCGCCCAGCGCGGGCGCTTCGACGCCGGGGGCGATCACCAGCACCCCGTGCTCGTCGGACGCCTTCACGAATTCCACGCCGGGAAGTTTCCACACCTGCGGCATGCCCGAATCGACGCTGGAGGTCTTGAGTCCGGCGTCGACCATCGCGCGTGCCGCGGTAGGCCGGCTCATCACCGTGGTCCACACGAACAGGCTCTGCTCGAACTGCGGCCAGGCTGCATCGGCCTCGTTGCGGTTGTAATCGGCGTCCATGAAGATGTAGGAGCCCGGTTGCAATTCGTCATAGACGCCGCTTGCGAGTTCCAGCGGAAACGTGCCGGTGCCGGCCCCGGTGACCGTTTCGCAGGCGACGCCGCCTGCCTCCAACGATTCGCGCGTAGCGCGCACCAAGCCGACTGCCCGTTCGATCGCGTCGCGCCGGCTCGCGATGCTGCGCAGATGCTGCGCGCCGCCGTGATAGGCCTGCAGGCCGGCAAAGCGCAGATTGCCGCTGGCCGCGATCGCACGCGCGAGCGCGAGCGCCGGCGCGCCGGGTTCGACGCCGCAGCGGTCGCCGCCGACATTGATTTCCACCAGGACATCGAGCCGCACGCCGGCGCGCGCCGCCGCCGCGTCCAGATCGGCGACGCTGCGCGCGGCGTCGACGCAGACGCCGATCTTTGCCGAGCGCGCGAGCGCCGCCAGGCGATCGAGCTTGCCCGCGCCGACAACTTCATTGGCGATCAGCACGTCGCCGACGCCGCCCGCTATCAGCGCCTCGGCCTCGCTCACTTTCTGGCAGCACACGCCCACGGCGCCCGCGGCGATCTGCTGCAGGGCGATCTCGGCGCACTTGTGGCTTTTCGCATGCGGACGCAGACGCGCGCGCTTCCCGCGCACGGCGTCGGCCATGCGCGCGAGATTGCGTTCGAACGCGTCCAGGTCGAGGATCAGCGCGGGGGTATCGACCGCGGCGAGCGGCATGCCGACGGCGGCGGGAGCGGAAGTGATCATGGATGCGAATCCGGAAGGTTCGACCGACGCCGCATTCTAACCTGCCAGCAGCCGCGCGCAATCGCCTTGCGGTAAGATTGCGGCGCCTGCAGCCGGCGGCGCGCCCGGCAACGCGCGCACACGCTTTCGCAACGGACGATTCCTGTTCCGAACCAGATCGGTCCCGACGCGAATTGCTTTCAATCTCATGCGCGCAATCAGTTGTGGAGCGAATATGCAAATCGGAATGATCGGCCTGGGGCGCATGGGCGCCAACATGACGCGGCGCCTGGCGCGCGGCGGTGCGCACGTGATCGCCTGGGACAAAGCGGCACCTGCGCGGCGCGCGCTGGCGCGCGAACGGCGCGTGAGCGTAGTCGCAGACCTGGCCTCCCTGCTGCAACAACTCAAGGCGCCGCGGGTCGTCTGGCTCATGCTGCCCTCGGGCAGGGCGAGCGAAGACACGCTGGCCAAGCTGCTGCCGCTGCTCGCCAAAGGCGACGTGCTCGTCGACGGCGCCAACGCCAACTACAAGGACAGCATGCGCCGCGCCGCGGAGCTCGCCGCGCGCGGCCTCGCCTACGTCGACGCCGGGGTGTCGGGCGGCGTGTGGGGGCTCGCCAACGGCTACACCGTGATGCTCGGCGGCGAAGCGCGCGCAGTGAAACGTGTGGCGCCTTTCGCCCGGCTGCTCGCTCCGCCCAAAGGCTGGCTGCATTGCGGTCCCAGCGGTGCCGGACACTACGTCAAGATGATCCACAACGGCATCGAGTACGGCCTGATGCAGGCCTATGCCGAAGGCTTCGCCCTGCTCGCCGGAAAGAAGGAATTGGACCTCGACGTGGCGGCCGTGGCCGAACTGTGGCGCCACGGCAGCGTGGTGCGCTCCTGGCTGCTCGACCTGATGGCGGACAACTTCAAGCGCAAGGCCGCACAGGACGATATCGCGCCCGTGGTCGCCGACTCGGGCGAAGGCCGCTGGACCGCGATCGAAGCGGTCGAACTCGGCGTGCCGGCGCCGGTGATCAGCCTCGCGCTGGCGATGCGCTTTGCGAGCCAGGGCAAGGGCGACTACGGCGCGAAGCAACTGGCGCAATTGCGCAACAGTTTTGGTGGCCACGCAGTAAGCAAACAAAAGAAATCGTGATCGTCGTCGTCATGGGCGTGACCGGCTGCGGCAAGACCACGGTCGGGAAACTGCTGGCCCAGGCTTGCGGCTGGGAGTTCTACGACGCCGACGACTTCCACCCGGCCGCCAATGTCGCCAAGATGCGGCGCGGCGAACCGCTCGGCGACGCGGACCGCTGGCCCTGGCTGGATAGGCTCAAGGCGCTCATCGGCGACCGCGAGCGGCAGAATAAGGATCTGGTGCTGGCCTGCTCGGCGCTGAAGCAGGTGTATCGCGAGCGCCTCGCCGGCGGCTGCGGCAGCGTGCGCTTCGTATTGCTCGACTGCGACGCGGAAGTGATCCGTGCCCGCCTGGCCGGGCGCCGGGGGCATTACATGAATCCCAAGCTCCTGGCATCACAACTCGCGATTCTGGAGCGGCCGCAGGATGCGCTGGTGCTGGACGCGGCAGCGAACCCGGCCGAACTGGCGCAGCGCATCAGAAAAGAGCTGGCAGTCTAGCCGGCGCTTCCGCGGCCGGGTTGCTTGAAAAGGTTACTCGGCGGCGGCCGAGCGCAGCCGGAGTGCGGCTGGCGTGTGAGGATTTATCTTTTTCAGCCCCGCAATAAACGCTTCCAGCGGCAGCGCATGCGTCTTCTTCAGCAGCCGCGCGCGCTTGTTCAGTTCCGCCCAGGCCAGCTGTCGCGGGTGGCGCTTGAAGGCGAAGGCGATGATGTTGACCCGGTCCTCCGCGTTGAGGCTGGCGACGTAGCCGTCGAAGCTGTTCTCGATGCGCTGCATGTAGGCATCCAGCTTCTTTTCTTCCGCCATGAAATTCACCACCATCACGCCCCCGGTGCGCAGCGCGGCGTAGGCGGAATCGTAAAACGCCTGCGTGCACAGCACCGCGGGCTGCTTGCCGTCGTCGAAGCCGTCCACCAGCAGCACATCGGCCGTTTCGATCTGTTCAGCGAGATAATCGGCGCCGCAGGCGATGCATACTTTCAGGCGCGCGTCGTCTGCTGGAAAATGGAACATGCTGCGCGCCGCGGCCAGCACCTTGGCATTGATTTCCACCACCGTGGTGCGGGTCTTCGGCAGGCGCTGATGGATATAGCGCGCCATGGAACCCCCGCCCAGGCCTATCATCAGCACGTCGCGCGGCAGCGGCTGGAACAGCAGAAAGGCCATCATCGCGCGCGTGTAATCGAGCGCGAGTTCGTCCGGCGCAGCTAGCCGGATCGAACTCTGGATGGCGTCCCCGCCCAGGTGCAAGGAGCGCACGCCGTCTTCCTCGCTCACTTCGACACTCGATTTGCGCAGGGCGAGCCAGCTTTTAGTTCTTGTCATTTTTTCGTCGCGTGCGCAAACTGGCGCACTGTTCCGTTCATGAGTAAGCGTTATGCATTGTGCCAAAAAATGCGGGCTGTTTCTGCTTATCGCGTTGGTCACCAGCGCCATCGGCGCGGCGGTCGGGTTAGGTTACGTGGCAGACTGGCTCAGCGTCGCCGATAAGCCGCAAAAAGCCGACGCCATCCTGGTGCTCGCCGGCGGTTTCTCCAGGCCGTTCCAGGCGGCCGACCTCTACCGCCAGGGCTACGCGCGCAAGGTCTACGTCAGCGTGCCGGTACGCGGTGACGAATACCGCCTGCTGGACGGCGCGGGTATCGCCTTCCCGCGCGAGGAGGACATCGTGCGTGAGGTGCTGCTGAAAAAAGGCGTACCCGCAGCCGCAATCGAGTATTTCGGCAAGGATTCGGTCAGCACCGCGGCGGAAGCGCAGGCGGCGCGCGCCCTGTTCGCCCAGGGCACGCCGAAATTGCTCATCGTCACGTCCGCTTACCATCTGCGCCGCAGCAGAATGACCTTCGCCGACGCCCTGCCCGCAGCCGACATCCGCGTCATCGCCACCAGCTACGACCCCTTCCCGCAGGCCTGGTGGAAAAACCAGAACGCGGCGCGCCACGTGCTGCTGGAACTGGCGAAAATCAGCTTCTATCAGCTGGGCGGGCGATTTTAGGCGCAGGTGTCACGCAGCGAGCGCGCGCTCTACGAATTCGAGCCGGTCCTGGCCCCAGAAAATCTCGCCGTCGATGACATAGCTCGGGGCGCCGAACACTTCGCGCGCCACCGCTTCCTGGGTATTGGACGCGTACTCGGCTTTGACCGGCTCCGATTGCGCCGCAGCCGCCAGCGCCGCCGCATCCATGCCCTGCTCGGTGCAGATGGCGCCCAGGGTTTGCGCATCGCCGATGTTGCGCTCTTCCGCCCAGCAGGCGCGCAGCAGCGCGCCCGCGAGCCGCATCGCCGCTGCGCTGCCTCCGGCACGGCCGGCGGCGATGATAAATTGCGCCGCGAGGTCGGTCGGCACCGGGAAGAATTTGGGTTGCAGATTGAGCGGCAAATTCAGGTGGTCGCGAAAGCGCCTGAGTTCCACCAGGCGATAGGCCTGGCGCTGCGGCGCGCGCTTGGCCAGCGGCACGCCGCCCGAGAGCGGAAACACCTTGCCGAAATCGACCGGCTTGACCTTGATCGCGGCGCCGTGCCGCGCCGCCATGTCGGCGAAGCGCGCGTGCCCCAGATAGGTCCAGGGGGACATCGGCGAAAAATAGTAATCCACGGTCTTGCCCACGGTCTTGCCCATTGCGTCTCCTCCGTTTAAACGTCCGCCATCTTAGAGCTTATTACAAGACGAGGGGAAATCCCCTGCGGGGACTTCCGTTGGGGCGTTTCTCCTCGTGCTCCCCTATATCCGGGGCCATTTCGATAATTCTGAAATGGCCTCTTGGACGAAAATCGTCCACGGCCCCGGATTGCAATCCCATGCGGCCGGACTTGGTGCATACTATTTATTCAGCACAGACCACAGCCCGGAGCGCGCCATGACAGCAGCCATTCTGCAAACCACCATCGTCGGCAGCCTGCCCAAACCCGCATGGCTGGCCGAGCCGAAAAAGCTCTGGGCGCCCTGGCTGCTCGAAGGCGAAGCCCTGGCCGAAGGCCTGCGCGACGCAGTGCGCCTGGTGCTGCGCGACCAGGAGTCGGCGGGCATCGCCATCGTTACCGACGGCGAGCAGACGCGGCGGCATTTCGTCACCACCCTGATCGAGAGCCTGGACGGCGTGGATTTCGAACACAAAAAGACGGTGCGCATCCGCAACCGCTACGACGCCGACGTGCCGATGGTGGTCGGCCCGGTGGCGCGCACCCGGCCCATATTCGCCGAGCACGCCAGATTCCTGCGCGCCGAGACCGACAGGCGGGTGAAATTCACGCTCCCCGGCCCGATGACCATGGTGGATACGCTGTACGACGGCTATTACAAGAGCCGGGAGAAGCTGGCGCGGGAGTTCGCGCGGATACTCAATGCCGAAGCGCGCGAACTCGAAGCCCTGGGCGTCGACGTGATCCAGTTCGACGAGCCGGCTTTCAACGTGTTCATGGACGAGGTCAGGGACTGGGGCATAGCCACGCTGGAGACCGCCGCGGCCGGATTGAAATGCAAGACTGCGGTGCACATCTGCTACGGCTACGGCATCAAGGCCAACAACGACTGGAAAAAGACCCTGGGTTCGGAATGGCGCCAGTATGAATCGACGTTCCCGCTGCTGGCCAAATCGAAAATCGACCAGGTATCCCTCGAGTGCGCCAATTCCAGAGTGCCGATGGAACTGATCGCCTTGCTCAAGGGCAAAGACATCATGGTCGGCGCCATCGACGTCGCCAGCGAGGACGTGGAAACCCCGGAGCAGGTGGCGACAACGCTGCGCGCGGCGCTGAAATACGTGGCGCCGGAACAACTCTATCCCTGCACCAACTGCGGCATGGTGCCGCTGCCGCGCGAAGTGGCGCGGGGCAAGCTCAAGGCCCTTGCCGCGGGCGCGGCGGTGGTGCGCAAGGAAATCTCAGGGCGCTGAACCTTGCGCTACGACGCCCGGGGACGCGGTCCCCGGCGCGCCGTAGCGGCCGCATCTGCCCGGGCAGCGCGGGCGGTTCCTCGCTAGCCCGAATGCGCTCGTGTTACAAATTGAAACAATTTCTTACCACTTCGGCCGCCCGAACTTGTTAGCCTGAACTCCTGTGTGGCGACTGGAGAAACAAATCATGAGAACCTTGTCCCGTAGACTGATCACGCTTGCCCTGGTTCTGATCGGAGCGACTGCGAGCGGCACCGCGCTGGCGGATCGCCCAGGCTACGGCTACGCGCGCGGCCATGCACCGGGCGGGAATGTCCGCTTCGGCATTTCGATCGGCGCTCCGATCGGCGCTCCGATCTACGCGCCGCGCCATTTTTCGCCGCGCCACCACGGCTTTCCGGCCTACATTTATCCGTCGTCGGTCTATACCTACCCTGCGCCCGTCTACGTCTATCCTGCACCGGTAGTGCGATATAGCGCGCCGCCGGTGTACATAGAGCGCGGCTTGATCCAGGCCGAACCCGCGCCGGCCCCGGCCCCGGCCCCGGCCCCGGCCCCGGCCCCGGCCCCGGCCCAGGCCCAGGGTGACTGGTACTACTGCGCTGAAGCGGGCGCCTACTACCCCTACGTCGCGCAGTGCGCTGCTGGCTGGCAGCGCGTGCCGGCGCAGGCGGCCTCGCGCTGATTCAACGGAGCATTCGATCATGTCCAGACTACTGCGCCGCTCCCCTTTGCTTGCATTGCTGCTGCTGGGAGCGTGCACCACCATCCCGACCGGGCCCAGCGTCATGGCGCTGCCCGGTACGGGCAGGAGTTTCGATCAGTTTCGCGGCAGTGATGCCGAGTGCCGGCAATTCGCAATCGGCCAGATCGGCGGTGCGACGGCCAACGAAACCGCCATCGAAAGCGGCATGAAGAGCGCCGCGGTCGGCGCCACCGTCGGCGCCCTGGCCGGCGCAGCGATGGGCGGGCACCAGGGGGCGGGCGTAGGCGCCGGAATGGGATTGCTGGCAGGCAGTGCCGCCGGCGCCGGCAGCGGCCAGGCCTCGGGCTACGCTTCCCAGCGCCGCTACGACCATGCCTACGTGCAGTGCATGTATGGCAAAGGCGAGCGTGTTCCCGTTTCGGGCCAGATGAGCTCGGCCCCGGCGCGTGCGCTCAGTCCGCCGCCACCGCCGGCGAGCGCTTACGCGCCGCCACCCCCGCCTCCGCCTCAGGGTTACCCGCCGCCGCCGCCACCGGGTGTGCTGCGCTAGGCGGGACTGGCCACATCAGCTGCCCGGCCTTGCCGTCTCTTGCCGAGCCTTGCCAAGCCTTGCCCGGGCCTCGCCGGGCCTCGCCCGGGTCTCGCCGGGCCTCGCCCGGGTCTATGTGTGCGCAATGGCGAAACTCGCTCGCTCCTGCGCATCCAATTGGTTGACGAGATCGGTTTCCCAGGCGAGATACTGCCTTGCCGCCGCGGCATTGCCCGAGTGGCGCTCGTGGGTGAAAAAAAGGTAGTCGATGCAGTCGGCGTCGGCGGGACGATCGGGGCTCACCGCCACGTCCAGGCCGGCAGCCTGCCAGGCTGCGACGCCGCCTTCGATCAAGGCGATTTCGGGGATTCCGGCTTCGCCCAGATCCAGCGCCGCGGCGCGCGCCACCGCGGCTTCGTCCGCGATCAGATACAGGGTTTGTTCGGTCGCAAGCCGCGCGCTTGCCAGGCGCGGCCGTATGCTCCAGACGCTGCCGGCAGCGTGCCCCTTGCGGTAACTCATGCCGGGCCGCAGGTCCAGGATGGTTGCGCCCGAAGCCGCAACCGCCTGCGGCTGCACCGTGGCGAGCGCGGGGAGGTCGGCAAGCGTATCCGGAAACTCAGGCGCACGCAGCGCTGCATTGACTCCGCCCGCCAGCACATAGGCATCGTGGCCGAGCTGGCGCAGCCACAGCGCCATCAAGGGTGCGCGCAAGCACTCGGCGTCGACCAGCACCAGGCGCGCGCCGCGCACACCCACCCACTGGTCGGTCGCCTGCACCAGTTGCCCGCCCGGCGCATGCACCGCACCGGGCAAGTGGCCGGCCGCGTATTCCTCCGCTGTGCGAATGTCGAAGAGGTAAGTGGTGCGCGATGCGTCCGCGAACCAGCGCGCGGCCTGCTCCGCGTCGACCCGGGGCAGATCGAAGCGGCGCATCAGCGCCTCGCCCCTCTCGCTCAGGCGTTCCAGGTCCGCCCCTGGCGGCGCGGCGGGATAGCGGCGCTGCGCGCCGTGTTCCAGCGCGAGCCCGGCGAGAAACCAGCCTTGGGTGCCGTTCTCCAGCGCGTACACCGGATTGGGCACGCCGAAATTGAGCAAGGTCTGCGCGCCGATGATGGAGCGCGTGCGCCCGGCGCAATTGACTACGATCGTGGTCCTGGGGTCGGGTGCGATGCTGCCTATCCTGAGCGCGAGCTCGCCGTTCGGGCAGCATAGTGCGCCCGGTATGCTCATCTTCTGATATTCGGAAAAGGGCCGTCCGTCGATGATCACCAGGTTGTCACCTCGGGCGATCATGCCGCTCAGTTCGACGGCGCTGACGCGCGGCGTCCCGAAGGCGTGCTCGGCGAGTTCACCGAAAGTCTTGGAGGGCACGTTGACGCCCGCGAACAAGCCGTAGCCGCAAGCCTTCCAGCCTTGCGCGCCGCCGGCGAGCACATGCACATCGCTGTAGCCGGCCGCCGCGGCGCGGCGTGCCGCCCGTGGCGCCACGTCCTCGCCGCTCTCGTCGTAGAACACGACGCGCGTGCTCTTGCGCGGCACCAGGCGGCCGAGCTCGATTTCCAGCCGGCTGTAAGGCAGCGGCACGGCATGGAACAGATGCGCCTCGCCGTACTGGCCGTGCTCGCGCACGTCGAGCAGCGCCAGTTCGCCCGGCGCGGCCAGCCATGACTTCAAGCTTCTGGCATCCACCAGCTTCTTCACGCGCGACGCTCCGGCGCAGATTTCACCCGCGTGCACGGCGCGTCGCCACGCCAATGTCCATTTTCTTGTAGGTCCCGGCCGCGGGATCGTAGGCGACGCGCTCGCTCAAGGTCTCCAGCGCGCGGCCGTACATGTGCAGGTGGCGGATGATTGCGTCGTCGCGGATCTCGACCGCATGGATGTCGTCCGGCAGCAGCGCGACGCCGCCTCCCGGCTGCACCAGCACCACGCCGTCTTCGACCACCTCGGCATAACCGGGCCGGGCGCCGTCGTCCACGCGCCGATAAAGATAGTTGTGCTCGCCGCCTTCGACTGCGGCGATGCAGGCCCAGGTCGTGTGGTTGTGAATGGGCGTGCGGTTGCCGCGGCGCATCACGTTCAGATACAGCGCGTAGCCGCGATCGGCGTCTTCGCGGATCAGATAGCGCGCATGGCGCACCCCCGGCTCGGGCGCCGGGTAATTTGCCTCGCTCCACCATTCGCGCTGCGCCGCCAGCCGCTTCAGCGCTTCGAGCATCTGCGCCAGCGAGGCCCGCTCGATCCCGCATTGCTCCTCGATGTCCTTGATGCGCGCCACCTCGGCCTCGACCGCGGAGGCGCGCTGCCCTGCGTTGAATTCGCTCATCGCGGTTCGCCGCTAGGCCGGCTTTTCATCGCGCAGCGCCCGCCGCAAAATCTTGCCGACGTTGGTCTTGGGCAGTTCGGTCCGGAACTCGATGTGCTTGGGGCACTTGTAGCCGGTCAGGTTCTCGTGGCAATGGGCGCGCACTTCTTTTTCCGTCAAGTCGGGATCTTTGCGCACCACGAAGAGCTTCACCGCCTCGGTCGAATGTTCGTCCGGCACACCGACGGCGGCGCACTCGAGCACGCCGGGGAGCATCATGACCACGCCCTCGACCTCGTTAGGATAGACGTTGAAGCCGGACACCAGGATCATGTCCTTCTTGCGATCGACGATGCGCGTATGCCCCTTCTCGTCCATGATGCCGACGTCGCCGCTGCGAAAGTAGCCGTCCGCCGTCATCACCGCGGCCGTCTCCTCCGGGCGCTGCCAGTAGCCCGCCATCACCTGCGGCCCGCGGATGCAGATTTCTCCCGGCTGACCCAGCGGCAATTCCTCGCCCGCGTCGTCGCGGATCGAGATTTCGGTCGAGGGCACGGGCAGGCCGATCGAACCGTTGAATTCCTTCAAGTCAGGCGGATTGGTGGTCGCCACGGGCGAAGTCTCGGTCAGGCCGTAGCCTTCGGTCAGAGTCACGCCCGTGATCTTCTTCCACTTTTCCGCCACCGCTTTTTGCACCGCCATGCCGCCGCCGTTGGAGCTGCGCAGCGCCCTGAAG